>JBJMEA010000017.1:0-6542 GCA_045809625.1 Nitrososphaera sp.
TGTTTAATACAAGCATAATCAATCCAAGTGAATCAGCCACAATTTCTCTTGCCCAAGCCAACCCTGGTGAAGTCGACTTTTACTGCATGATACATCCTTACATGACAGGCAAGATTACGGTAGGGTAGTAGTAACAACAAGAACCTAGCCTACATACGTCTTCTGAATTTAGCAAAAAACATGACAGGAGAAGAGTGGCAGAGTCGATGAATGAGTGAAAAAGATTTGTTGGGCTATTGCAAACAATTAACATAATGGCCTACGTTAGGCAATTCAAAAAATGCTAGCGCAAGATAACAACATCTACAAGTGATAGATATTGACAATATATTAAGAAACATCAAAAGAGATTTTTAGCATTCTTAGTGAGAACCTGCTCAAGATAAATAAATCTAATAGGAGAGAGAAATATTCAAAAGTATAATCATGAACAAAGACAATTGCTGAAGAGCAACGATAAATGACAATGCAGTTACTTTGAAACGATGATCTTTCCGATATGGCCCTCACAATACTTATATTAAGTATTTATAACACTGTTATAATATGTCTTTTTTAGAGGTAAAGGACTTACATAGTAGCATCGATGGTAAAGAGATACTTACAGGACTGAGCCTCAGTATCAACAAAGGCGAGGTTCGTGCGATTATGGGTCCAAACGGCTCCGGTAAGAGCACACTTGCAAATGCCATTATGGGTCATCCCAAGTATAACATCGACTCAGGGGATATTTTGGTCAAGGGAGAGAGCATAGTCAAACTATCGACTGATCTGAGAGCAAGAAAGGGTCTCTTTCTTGGATTTCAATACCCAATAGAGATTCCAGGAGTTGGCTATAGCCACTTTTTGAGAAATGCTTACAACACTCTAAATAAGTCACTTGGCGAGGAACAAGATAGAGAGGTCTTTATCACAGTTCGCGAATTCCACGAATACGTCAAAAAGAACCTCGATGCCGTGGGGCTTGATCCTTCATTTCTAAGCCGATACCTCAATGAAGGATTCTCCGGAGGCGAAAAGAAACGATCAGAAGTGATGCAAATGCTAGTTCTCAAACCGAATATTGCCATTCTAGATGAGCCAGACTCGGGTCTGGATATCGATTCTGTCAAGGCAGTTGCAGAGGCAATAAACAAGCTGATCGATACTGGCGCTGGCGTCCTTGTGATTACGCATTATGCCAGAATCCTTCGGTACCTAAAGAAGCTCGATTACGTTCACGTGGTGGCAAAGGGCAAGGTTATAAAATCAGGCGGGAAAGAATTGGCTGAAGAACTGGAAGTTAAGGGCTATACCTGGCTTGGCCTAGAAGAAGACAAGTAAAAATTAGACACTAGTAACCTAGGTTCACACAGATGGCTGGAGAATCGTCGACGTCAGAAGAGTCTCAGGCAAAGACCTTTCTTAACTTCTCATTCTTCAAAGTAGATCCAAAGTGGCGCTGGCTTAATGAGATAGGCAAAGAGGAAGCGGCCAAAGAATTCACTAACTTAGTTGAGGTTGCTAACACAAAGATAAATGTGAGGACATACTCAACTTTGGGCCTGCGTGAAGATAGCGACTTGATGTTCTGGATGATTTCTGACTCCATAGAAAAGACTCAGGTAATGACATCCAAGATCTATTCAACTGTGTTAGGAAAATACTTGATGCAATCATATGTTTTCCTCTCGGCTGCAAGACCATCTGTTTACTCATCAAAGATTACACCGGGATTTATGACAAACGAACAGCCTATGAAGTATTGTATAGTTTATCCATTTGTCAAATCAAGGGAATGGTACCTACTGCCTTTTGATGAACGCAAGAAAATGATGGAGGAGCATATCATGGTGGGACGCAAGTTTCCACAGATTCGGCTCAATACCACTTATTCCTTTGGCCTAGATGATCAGGATTTCATGCTCGCCTTCGAAACTATGGACTTAATATCCTTTCAAGAACTGATTATGCAGCTGCGCGAAACCCAAGTGAGCAGGTACATTACCCGTGATACTCCAATGATTGTCTGCGTTTATAAGGAAGTTGAGGACATTATTAAAAGTCTAGGATAATTATGCAGGCGCTGAAAGAATGGGCTGTCGTCTGCAGGGCTCTTGAAGAGGGCAGGCAGGTTTTGCTTTTGCGCAAGGGAGGTATACAGGAATATCGCCAAGGCTTCAAAGTCAAGCACGACAGGTTTCTACTATTTCCAACTTACGAACACCAGTCAAAAGAGCATTTGCAAGCTGACTATGCAAACAAGCTTGACGAGGTGATAAAGGATCAGCCAGCTACTGGAACCAGTAGAATCATAAGCTATGCTGACGCTGTAGAAGTCAAAGAAATAACTGATCGCACCTCTCTTAGGTTGCTTGCAAACTACCACATCTGGAACGAAAGCTATGTTAATGCAAGGATGGACTATAATCCAAATAAGCCTATGAGTGTAATACTTTTACGTGTTTTCAAGCTTGAGAGACCCATATTGATTGACAACAAACCCGAATGGATTGGTTGCAGATCATGGATCCCCCTTGACTTAGATGTAACTGGCAGACCCATAATGGATGATATGCAATTTAACACAATAGCGTCTGAAGTAAAAGGAGTGTTATCTATATCAGCATGAAATACAGAGCCTTGGGTAAGAGTGGCATAAAAGTTAGCGAGGTTGGGTTTGGCGCATGGACTATAGGGCTTGACTGGTGGGGTAAAAAAATTGACGATGATGAGGCGATCAGGATGCTAAAGCGTTCCTATGATTTGGGCATCAACTTTTATGAAATGGCAGACATATATGGCAAGGGCAAAAGCGAGAAGCTTATAGCACATGCATTCAAGGATATGCGCAACGATGTAGTATATTCTACCAAGTGGGGCTATGATATGTATACCGCTGAGCAGATAGGGCACAACGAACTGCCGCAAAAACACAACCAAGAATTTCTACAGTTCGCTATTGATCAAAGCCTCAACCGCCTGCAGACTGATTACATAGATGTTTATAGTCTGCATAATCCCAAGATGGACGCAATTAGAAATGACGAAGTGTTTTCCTCTCTTGATCATATGACAAAAGAGGGCATAATCAAGGGTCATGGAGTGGCGCTAGGACCAGCGATAGGGTGGAAGGACGAAGGCATAGAAGCCATTGAGAAAAGGAACATAACATGCCTCCAGACTGTTTATAATATTTTGGAGCAGGACCCTGCACGGCACTTTATGCAAGCTGCAGAGCCTCACAATGTAGGTATAATGGTGAGAGTTCCAGATGCATCAGGCTTGCTTACAGGCAAGGTTAAAGCCGATACAAAGTTTGACAAGAACGACCATCGCAGCTTTAGAAAGCAAGAATTCATCATTGAGGCAATGCAAAAGATAGAGAAGATGAAGCCCCTTGCAATTAGCAGAGGATGGAATATTACAGAACTTGCGATTAAGTTCATATTGTCACAAAAGCAAGTTTCAGTCATCTTACCAACAATGATAAGTATAGAAGAAATAGAACAGTTTACATCGCTTTCAGACGGAAACTATCTCAATAGTACTGAAATTGCAGAGATGGAGAAGATGTACGAAAGGAACTTTTATGTCAATCCTGTTGCTAAATGACTGCAAACAAAGGATCTTTTGCAGGCCAATCTTCGTCCAAGATTGATTGCGGTAGAGGCTGCGTCATCGAAAAATGCGACACAGTCTGCCAAGATTAGCTAGCCAGTGGGGATTTCATAGTACTAGACAAAATACTTCACACGCTCCTTTTTGAACTCTCGTGAACTAAACAGTATTTGGTAATCTTTTATGCCGACGGTTTCTGACATTTCTGAAGCAATTTTTTCAGCGGCATTCAGAGTACGGGCAT
The DNA here is from genome assembly GCA_045809625.1 of Nitrososphaera sp. GTDB lineage: Archaea > Thermoproteota > Nitrososphaeria > Nitrososphaerales > Nitrososphaeraceae > Nitrososphaera. Next base: position 3,845 of record JBJMEA010000017.1, read on the forward strand.
GTACCATGCTAAAAAGATTGAACCTCCAATCAGGATATACCGGCCTCCTATAGCAGTGACTCACTTGTGGAAATGCAGCAAGTCTGAAACCAACTTCGTCTATTTTATTCTCAGGCACATTCCATACGACCATACCATTTGCGACAAAGCCAGCTTCGCGGTGGCGAAGTATTGCTGCAAAACGTCTCATAATACCAGCATTCTCGTATTCTGCGGCCTTGGCAAATAATTCCGATGTGGTTATCTGCAAATTATTAGCAAGCTCCTTGAACGGTTCCGACACAACTGCCAAGTCCTTTTGCAATTCACGGATATACTGTATATCACGCTCGCTCAATTGCATTTTCTCGGGAGTAAGCTCCTTCACTTTGTCTGTTGGCACGAGCTTATCGGCGTCTTTATTAACCATGTCAAGTCTTACACCGATTTTGTAAAGCTTCAGTGTTGGCAGAACCCGATGTTTGGTTACGCCCTCAAATGATGTCATTTTGTCAAGGTCTTGCTTCATATCTGATCCCGGAGGCACCGCAAGTGTGAACCACATATTGTACTCATGATTTCGCTCATAGTTGTGGCTGACTCCAGGATGCTCATTGATCTTAGCTGCCACATAGTCAAGTTTGTCTGGTCGGACTGCAAATGCAACAAGAGCGCTCTTGTATCCAAGCCGCCTTGTGTCAAAAATGGCGTTGATCTGCCGTATGATGCCCATATTCTTCATATATCCTATTCTATGCATAACCTCTTCTTCCGAAATGCCATACCTCTTTGCAATCTCCAAGTAAGGCTTATCAATTAGAGGAAACACCCACTGGATGTCATTTAGTAGTGTTTTGTCGGTGGCGTCAAGTTGCTGTCCTTGTTTTGCTTGCATGCTCGGGCAGCAAAAAAGTTATTGTCAATCCATTAAAAACCTACCTCCTAGGATTAATGCAGTTGTGTTTTTTGCCTAATATCTGATTTTTGAAGGGATTATCTGAACGATAATCCCTAGCAGGAGGACTTTTTCACGAGAGAGGAAAAAGCATAGTCTCATCACGAAAAGTAGTTGTTGCCTGTATTAATGGTATAAACTTGTAGAAGCATATACTTACGTATGCTTTTAGTTTGTTTTGATCCATGTAACTTCTCTCTTGCAATCATTTCGTGATAGAATAGAACCGGCATCTATTGAGCTATTCTGATTTAATTTGCAGCAATAGACATTGCGCTCTCTAAGTGTTGCCATATTTTTCATAGTGAAGAAGTTCATCTAGTCGTACGCGATTCTTTCTTCGTCCAAAAATCTGTTTAGCAGGAAATCCAAAGCCTACCATGACCGTTGGATTTAGATCTTTTGGAATGTCAAAATCACTACGCAATTTTTCATCCCGTACTCCAGTGAACAAACATGATGCAACACCATAATTCCAAGCGGCTAACTGCATATCCTGGACTACCCTTCCAGCATCAATCATGTGAAATTTATGTCGGGGGTTTGTCAAGATAATTACTGCGAAATTGGCATCTACAACCCAACCTCCACTTGTGCTGTCTTCGGCAAGTTTTTCAAGGTTCTTCTTTTCTTCTATAACAATAAATCTCCAATGCTGGGTGTTGAGGCCGCTACCCGTGAGCCTGGCGGCTTCCAAGATTTTTGATTTGATATCCATAGAAATATTCTGTGAGCTAAATTCTCTCACGTCAAGCTTTGTTATTATGCATTCAAAAGCATCCATATCAGCAGGATAAACGCGTCCATATTTGATAAAGGATGACACAGATAGCTATATTCGTATACATAGACACAGACCAGTAACTAGTTTCATCTGTATATCAGATGGTGGATACTGCTCGATTTGTACAATAGCATTTGGACAGTGCCACATAAGCCTTGGCATGTTTGCGATATTAAGAGTGAATATATCAAGGGGGTCTCCAGAATAGCTTTTGCATCTGTGCATGCAATATATCAAGAATTACGCGGCAATTTTTGCGTCATAATTGACTATGGCAGAGATTCGTCAATTCCCCATCAAGCCATATTAGTTTAGGAGTAACTACTACGCTTTTGCTAAAAGACTATATTTCTCAATAAGAATTCGGTTACCCAATAGAGCAGGACTGACAAATTCTTCATCCTAGAAGTGTAGATGTTATAATATTGAAGAGCTTTATTTTAAGAAGAATTTTTGCATCATAAGGTATTTGGGAGAAGAAGATGACAACGATGATGAGGATGATGAATCCATATCCCTCTGGCTTCGGAAGAAAAACCCACAGTTAAACATGCAGGAAAAGTCAGTTAACTCACACTGACTGTTCCAACCATGTTTGGATGCAGCATACAGAAATATGGATATTCGCCTGCTTCTGTAAATGTAAAGCTGAATGTCTGTCCTGGATTTAGCAACGGATTAAAGCTTGGCGATGAATTGAATTTATTATCTGGCTGTCCATTGCTGCCTGATGTTACTGTATGGGGCTGGGAGTCATTATTTGTCCATGTTACCTTGCTACCGACCTTGATTTGAACAGGGTTTGGATCATATGCGGTATTAGTCAGGCTTGACGCGCCAGAAACTATTGAAATGCTAGTATCGCCTGCATTAGTTGCATTTGTTCCTGTGGCATTGCCAGTAGTACCTGTTGATGATGCATTAGTACCTGTTGATGATGCATTAGTACCTGTTGATGATGCATTAGTACCTGTTGATGA
>JBJMEA010000018.1:0-9145 GCA_045809625.1 Nitrososphaera sp.
TGCTCTCAGCATCACAAGAGATTTATCTTCTAATGAAACGACTCAGAAAATTCAAAAATGCTAACGATTTGGTGGGACATTGCCGCACGATAAGAAAATACGAACATGAAGGAGACACAATATATAGAAATGCGATAGCAGAACTATTTGAGACAAATACAAATGCTATTGAGATAATAAAATTGAAGGATATTTATGAGAACCTAGAAGACTCTATCGACAAATGTCAGGATACAGCAGATATCGTAGAAGATATTGCTCTAAAATATGGTTGAAATCTCCTAATGGTAGAAGAAGGACTTGTTAGCATAGCCGTAGGTGCAATAGTAGCTGCATTATTTTTTGATTTTGTAAATGGTTTTCATGATTCAGCTAACGCAATTGCTACAGTTGTTGGAACAAGGGTTCTGAAACCACTTCATGCTGTAAGTATGGCTGCCGTAGCGAACTTTGCTGGTCCGTTTATTTTTGGTACTGCTATTGCTGCAACAGTCGGTAAAGGAATTATACAACCCGAGTTCTCAACTGTATATGTCATACTTGCAGGACTAATAGGTGCAATAATATGGGACCTCGTTACTTGGTATTTTGGTCTGCCATCTTCAAGCAGCCATGCGCTAATAGGTGGTTTGGTTGGTTCTGCATTGGTTGCAGGAGGATTAAAAGCAGTCGTATTTGGAGGTATTGAGAAAACATTGGTCTTTATGGTAGTATCCCCGACACTTGGTTTTGTAATTGCTTTTGCTTTTGCCATTGCAATAATGTATTTTCTACGAGATTCAAAACCAAAGTTAGTCAATGGAGTGTTTGGAAGGCTACAGATCGGTTCTTCAATATTTTTTTCACTAACACATGGTGCAAACGATGGCCAAAAAACAATGGGAGTAATTACAGCATTGTTGATTGCAGGTGGATTCCTAGATTCAGAATCATTTGTGGTTCCTGTATGGGTAATATTAGCGGCGGCCGCGGCTATTGCAACAGGGACTTTTCTTGGAGGATGGAGAATTGTAAAGACAATGGCTTTCAGGTTGACCCAGCTGCGACCATACCAAGGTTTCTGTGCTGAAACAGGTGGTGGAGCAATATTAGCGTCCATGGCTTGGCTGGGAATTCCAGTAAGTACAACTCATGCAATATCTGGTGCTATAATGGGCGTTGGAGCAACAAAAAGACTTTCAGCCGTTAGGTGGGGAGTAGGAAAACGCCTTATTTATGCATGGATAATAACTATACCTGCAAGCGCTGGAATTGCTGCTATTACGTTAGTTATTATAGACCGTCTTTTTGGTATACGATGAGGAATCGAACTAATAAAAAGAGCGTAGAATAGCAGTAGTACTAACCCGTTATTTTTTGAATACAGTCAGAGCAAAATCTTTTCAAAAAAGAAACATTAGCAATACCACTGTCGACATATACATCATATGAGGCCAATCCCCCTTGGCACGCATCGCACGATATTGCTTCAAGATTTTTTATGATATCAGAAATAGGTTGGACCTTTGGCACGGTAATACTACTAGACTGCCAGCCAGACGCTGTATCCATCATTAGCAATCCGACTAGCGTCCATGCATAAATTTACTTCCTCCTTATTCTATATAGGTATCAATAAACTATGTAGGTTACGTCCTTAATACCACTTGTATAACAAGAAATTCAGGGCAAAATTGTCATTCATTGGCATAAGTTGTAGACAGCCTTTCCGATTGCTAGCTATTGGCATGTTATAAATTAACTCAAACTGCTGAAAGAAAAGAATGACTACCTTGGCCTGCTCGTGCCAAAGCCCGATTGTTGGATAAATAAAAGAAATAAAGTCTATCTTATTCCTTAGAATAACCGTTTCATCCACAACTATATCCCGATACATACTGGGAGCTCAAATATTTAGACGGAAAGGAAAACCACGAACATAAGCAGGGGCAGCAGTTGTTGTGGCCGCTCAATCTAAACACCAATATGATGTTAATTCTATCCACGCATTAGATCGATATAAAGTTAAATTCACTAAATACAATCTGGGCTCTATGGCAAGCGAAAAATTCGATCCTTGTCCTAAATGCGGAGTCGGGAAAATGAAACCGACAGGAGCAGCGGCGTCAGCAACAAGCGCAGATCCAGATACGAACCGACTTACGGGTGATGATTATCAAGAATACAAATGTGACAGCTGTGGCTATCCAGAAGGCGGCCAAGCCAAAGCAGTCCAAGTCAATGAGGATGAAGGGATAGGAGAAGAACCTAGGAACACCAGCCGCAATAGCAACAGCAACAGCAACCGCAGCAGCGACATTGACGACAAAGACAACCAACCCTTTTAACAAATCTTATTATTATCTCAGGACAGCTGCTTATCTTGTCAATCATCAATCATCATGATAAAGCTAATAATATGATCGGCAGCAGAGGGCGGCTTGTCGATTCATCGATCCGCTTTACTATTTTGATTGGAGAAAAATGTAGAATGTTATAGAGTTGATCGGCTAAACTGTCTATTGCCTTTCTTACACGCTCAATTTCCTGCTTCGTGTTAGGAGACCAGTAATGCCTGACAAAGATTTCAGGAGAGATTCTATCTTCAAGTAAAGTGACCATCTCACTGCCAATTTCACGTAACGCAAGTGTGTGCCAAAGATTTTGGCAATAATTCACACTAATTGGCAAACCGCTTATGCAAATACCCGTAGATGGATATGTACTATTAAGCGTCTCCGGATTTGGCTATTTGCAACAGTTGGTCTGTCATGACACTAATGAAGGACTTTTTGGTAGCTCTAATGAACACGTCCTTCCACTTGAAGTGTTCCAAGATAGAGATCAGAATTTAAATAATTGGAGAGGTTTGTATGAATCAGCTGAACACTTTTACAAGCCTCCACAGGTCTTCGACCTGTCAATGTTTCAAATACTACCACCTTAGCATGAGGGCGTGGAAGAATTGCCAGAACCTGTTTAATTGTATTCGAGCATCTTATTGTAAGTAGTGTTGTTGTTCATGATTCTTTCAAAGACATTCAGCGTGTTAGTAGATGACCACTTAAGCTTGTGCTGTCTTCGCAATCTATTCCAGTCTTCATATATTCCGTTATATTTTGCAAGATTTACAAGAGCATTCATGATATGTCTTTGCTTGGCTAGCGCCAGAACGAGCAAGTCTTTGATGTTCATGCGTTCTAGCACATAGGAAGATTTTTTACCGTATTTTAAAGCCTATCAAGCAGTGTTTGGTCGTAGGTCTGCATACAAATATTCTTTGTATTTGGTCCAGTTCATTGGTGTTGTTGTCATCATTGATGTTGACGATGATAATGGCGGAATGGCCGGGGTTTGAAGCCGAGGATATGGTGAACCAACCCCTTTCGAGGCGCTGATCCGGGTTCAAATCCCGGCCGGGGCAGGTATATCATCTTACTTTCACTCCATCCTAAAGTACAAAATTACGATTTGCTATGCGTGATAGGCTGTAGGACGGAAATCTGTTATCCTTTTGCTGATTGTCGTAGAATATTACTTATAAACAATAGTATTTGGAACCTAAAGCATAGTTAGGTAAATAGGCTGGACAAGACAATATCTCAATTGCGATTGTATCCGTGAATCTTTAGCTGCAATATCCTCTTGGATAATCCTTTGTTCGCCAACTCTAGCAGCTGGCTTGAATAATCGGCTAGTTCACTCCATGACGAAGCAGATCGAGTCTCTAAATGATGTTACAAAAGTACAGCGGATCAAATTCCACCGCACTTTCCCGAGCATGACAATAGCTTCAAAGGAGGAAACCTAGCACACTGCGGGGAATACATGTGTTGATAGATCTTATTGTTTATCGGCAGTATGCCTTAAGTGCTACTCTGACAGCTTCTTTTGAGAAGCTGCATTGGCTAATGCGTGTAGTATTTTTTGCTTGGCATCCTTTTCCTTTTTTGAGGGTTCTTTCTCATCATGCATTTCCTTGAATTGAATAGCATTGACAACAGCCTTGCCACCGTAGTGGTTGTTAAAGTAGATTCGCAGCCTCTTTGTTTGAGGATCTTTTGCAATTTTATTTACCTTTTCAGTCCAAGGCTTCAATTCTTCTTCGGAGTACAAATAGTTATACCAATAGTCCTCGTTCCTGCCATGAAATCGGATAAACGAATGATCTGCAGTCAATTTAACGTCTGATAGATAATGTAGCTTCAGCTCTGGTGAATCTGTCATTACTGCCCCAACATTATAGTGTTTTAGCATTTCCCAAGGTCCCTCTGTTTGCCACGAAGGATGACGAAACTCCAGTGCATAGTCATATCCTGATGGCATTTTATTGAGAAATTCTTCGACTTGTTTGAACTCGTTAACGGAGAAACTCGGTGGCAATTGCAGAAGTATCGCGCCAAGTTTGTTTGCGTTTTTGAGTGGAGAAATCTTATCAAGAAACTCCTGGAACGTATCGATTGCACCTCTTTTGACATCCATATGCTTTGTATGGGTCACAGTCTCCGGAGCCTTTACAGAAAATTGAAATTCTGGTGGTGTGGCTTTTACCATGCCATAGAATGTCCCACTCGTCATTTTTGAATAGAATTCGTGATAAAATGTAGCATCCAGCTCGGCTGTAGAGAAAAATTCAGAATAGTAACGCAGACGCTTAGTCTGAACATCAGGGTAAAAAGAGCCAACCCAACCTCCTTTTTCAACAGAGTCTCCGTAATTCCAGCCAGAGCAACCTATCAGTATTTGTGACATAATATATTATAGTAAAGGCGTCACAGATATTTTTGCTTGTCACTAGTTCTTATTCTTGAAGATGTAGATAAGAACAAATATTATCAACTTTTTGTATTCTAAAGTGTCATCCATGTAACTCTAGTTCTTAATGAATAGCTACTCAAAAGTGAATACTACGACTACTTGGAGTAAATCATCAGTCTTCACTCTCTTCTTTATTCGTCTTCTTCTAACCATATCAAATTTTTATTTGTTGCAAATATTGGTGGCCTAATGCAGCATCGGAAGACAGAAATTCTTCTGTTCTTCCGTTTCATCATAGTTGCCACTTCATCCATGGTATTGATTTTGCCTTAATGTTCAGGCAATGGAATAACATCACAAATTATTCAAAACATGTCCTCAATACAGCAGCTGCTCATACAAACCCCGCACTGGTCAAAGCTTGTCCTGGTTAGACCGCATTATCGAAAATAGTAAAAGCATATAGTTAAAATAGCTTTTGGAGGTATTGGCCCTAGCCTTAAGCGTACATAGATAAACAGTAATATCTCATATACGTTATAATATACCCCCATAAGAGGATCAACATTCAAATTAGTCCGGGATTTTTTTATGTACTTGAGTAAGAAGGGCAGTAAATTAATATGGTCACAACTTTGAAAATAGTCATAGGGATAGAGCCAGTTCTTGAGCAGTAGGAGAAACATTGAAGCTAACCCTTTAACTGAGCTGTTTGCTGTTTATTTGGCCAAAATTGAAGATGCATTAAAGCGCGAGGTTGACCTATATTCCTGGTCGGAGTTTCATGCTCCACTTCGCTATGCCTGCGAGGGAGGCAAACGGATTAGACCCCTTATCCTTGTACTCTCGGCAGAATGCATAAAGTCGAACCGTGCAGAACCAGCTGCTTACTTGGCCGCTTCAGCAATTGAGCTTCTACACACTGAGTCTATAATCCACGACGATATTATCGACGAAGAGAATCAGAGGCGCGGAAAGCCCTCATTCCACGTGAAATACGGTTATAATAGTAGTATACTTACGGCTGATTTTGTACTCGGAGTCATATTAAACATTAGTTCAAAATTAAAAGATTCTCGCATCATCAACGAGCTATCAAATGCTGCAACGAAAATGACTGAAGGCGAAATGATGGAAATAAAGCTTGGCAAGGGGATAGATATCACTGAGGATGATTATATCAAAGTGCTTGAATTCAAAACGGCTTCACTCTTTGAAGCATCTGCGAAGATTGGTGCGATAACGGGTGGCGGCGATGAAGAGCAGATCCATACCATGACATCTTTTGGCCACCTGCTCGGAATAGCATATCAGGTGCACGACGACCTTATAGACTGGAACAACGAAAATCGGCTGTTTAATATGCTCGTTAGGAAAAATGGCGAGACAAAAGATTTTGTTGATCAGATGGACAAAGTATATCAGTCATATGCATCAAAGGCAAAAAATGAACTTCGTAAAATATCGACCGAAAGTGAAGCCAAGCGCCATCTGGAGCACCTGACAAACCTTACATCGGTCCAATTCTAATTAAGAAGTTACAAGGTGAAGTAATTTTGTAGCATATATAGATATGCACGTACTAGAGATGGAATTTGGCTCGCCCACTTAAATATCAAATGATGCACATCCTATGACATAACTAGACAAGTTAGAATGCGAGTCTATTCTGATAGGTTATACATCATCCTAAGCAAATATTATAGGATGATCTGAGAGCAAAACAATTAAACGCCAAGGCGCAGCTCATTCAGTTTGGTTGTCAGCAACGGAAGCACTCCGGGCGCCTTGGATGATAAGGACGCGATCCTTGCATTTTGTAATTCTTTTGGCTGCATTCATCATTTTTAGCGCCATAGTAGCTTCTGGAATCACCTTTCCTGTAGATGATGCAGCTAGCAGATTCTTCAAGTCGGTACAGGGCAATAATTCAAGTCTCGACGTGGCAATGATCATAATAACTTCTCTTGGTGATGTAACGACGCTGTTCGTTATTGGGATTGTACTAACAATAATTCGGCGTACAAGGAAGGCAGGTATGATATTTCTCATTGCGTTGGTCGTTATCGTAATCTTAGTCATGTACATGAAGCCATTGTTTGGACGGGAAATTCCAAGTTATGGGTTTGAACCAGCTTCAAATCTACCTGAGAATTTTAGCCTTGAAGGTGATAGCCTTGCACCTTTTGCTGCTGGATTTTCATATCCATCGGGTCACGCTGCTCGCGCCACGGCTCTGGCCTTTATTGTCGGATTTCTGATCTATAAAAAATCTAAAAAGATGGGTTATGCAATCTGGATCTTTCCTGTCGTTATAGGCATTACACGTGTGTATGTGATGCAGCATTACCTTACAGACATTATTGGTGGCTTCATGCTCGGGGGATTAGTCTGTGTGGTGCTGAGCAATGCTATGAAGCTGGAAGAGCCATTCTTTCTATCTAGAATAAAAGGCAAGGAAGATAGGGCGTCTAGATTTTGACATTGCGCATACAATCAGATGATGAGCTTTTTCTTGCTTTCAAACGCCGTATGTCTACTTTACTGCTAAGGTTTTTTTATGCTATCCAATATTGTTACGCTTGGTTTTGAGCCACACGCAACCATTTTGGGACTCTTCCTACACTACTTACAATAAGCGCGGAGAGCAGAACTCAAATCCATTATGTCATCGAAGGTGTAATATTTTGTCGATATGAAAACCAGAAAATACCTCTGTCAACTTTAAAGGTTCCCGCTGTTTTTATTCATACTGCAACATGGGTACAATAGCTGGTTCTTTTTTTCCGATTGAGGGAGGCGGTCCTTCTTCTGATATATTACAGGAAGGCAGCAAAACGATTCATGATTGAAAGATGCTGTCAGAATAGGTCATGAACCAAGACATAGTCAAGTCGCACAGATATTTGCTATTTTTTTGCCAAGTAAAACATATTTCGTATTATTTTCATAACTTTCGGCTGAAACAATTCATTAAGTGTTCTAGGAGTTTTGTCTTCAAAGACCATATCAGCATGCCATTTTGAACCAAAAGCGGTAAACATTAGCAAGATAGGTATGACATCTCTACCCTTCTCTGTAATGGTCCAACGCACAATCATAGGGGATTTTCCATCCTCGACACACTCGATCAATCCTTCATTTTCCAGCTCCTTCAAGCGCATCGACAATACCCTAGGTGTCAGTCCGGGCATAGAATCAAGAAGCCTGCTGAACCTGTCAACTCCAAGAATTCCAATGTCTCTCAATACTAGCATTGACCACTTTTTGCCTAATATACCTAGGCTTGTCCTAATAGGGCATTGTGCAAACTTCACGCCAGGCAAGAGCCATTCTGAGATGGTAGGATATCGCTTCTTGTCTTCAGGAGGTGAGGATTTTTGCAACTTTATTTTTTGCTCTGCTACTACTTATAAGTATACTTAGTATAGTAGCGATAATGGAAAAACAATAGGCCCTCATAGGAAAATAGAGACTGGAAATCATATGGAATTTTACTTTAGCCTAGCACCAAAAAGGAAACTCGAAGTTCTATTATATGCAGGGAAGCAAACATGCAATGGCTCAAGAAGTAGGGATTAAGGGATGAGAATTATTATCCTGCCCGAATAACAGCTGATGATGTCCTGCCTTCAGAGTGGTAGAAAGTATTGGAAAGACGCTTTTTCTGCAGATGATGACGAGAAGCTTTGTGTTGACCTGCAATTCTGTAGATGGAACTCATGTAAGCCAAGTGCGTTCAAAGATAGATAGAAGATGAAATTGTTGGAGCGTTTATCCCGGAGTTTGATGTTTTAGCACCACAAGGTAAAGGCATAATCATGAACTGATTCAGTAAGTTGATGTAGAAGAAGCCTTGCAAACCTCGAGAATAATCCAGTTGACGTGGCATGTTGCTGATCCGATACTCACTTATCATCCATAATCGATTAAGTTTCGCCCCGAAACTAAAATCACCATAGGGCAGCGGATCCAAAAATTTTTCTAAAATGTATTGATAGGTGGCTAATCGGAAATATCATCCCCATCGCCAGCAAGCTTCTGGTGTCATCCAAGCGCAAGCAAACACCTCGGACTATAATTGCCAATCCTCATTATATCAGCATTCATTTGATCGAAGAAAAGAAAAGATGTTGTCAGCGTTATATAAGATATGGAGAGAAATTGAGCAGTAGCACCCATCACCAACAGGAACATATGTGAGCTAAACTCCCAAGATGGAGTCTTGATGTTGTATTTAGCCTGCTCTGCAAGTGCCTACTCACATCTGACTGCTGAGCTTCTACCCCTATTGCTATCAGTGTCTTGAGTCTTGACCTTAGGGATTACCTTAAAAAATCCCTGGTTAATGGATTTATAAGTAACTCCGTGATTTATGGTATTTTGTTTGGTTTTTTCTTTCAATACT
>JBJMEA010000019.1:0-5697 GCA_045809625.1 Nitrososphaera sp.
TAATGGATGCTCTAGCCGAGGATCCCAAAGTGCCATTTGGTGAGATTTCGAAAACCACTGGCCTAAGCCCAAAGACTGTACGCAAGCACCTTAATCGACTCTTGGAGACTAAAACGATATCTTTTGATCCTATTCTCGGCGCACTTACAGATTCAGGCGAGCTGATATATCCACTGTTGATTGCTGGAAGAGTCAGCATCGACGACGTACGAAAAATAATGGGAGAGACTACGCAAATACGCCATACTCGAGCCTCCGATGAAATATGTGCTTTGCAAAGCAAGCTCCTTGTCTGATTTGATAACTAAAACCCGCGCGCTCGATAAGGTTCAAGGAGTCGAGTCTGTTACCATATCCCCGAATCGAGAGACGCTAGTCCCTACAGATCTCAGACACTCTCTGATAATGGACGAAATAACGAAGAAGCTGAAAAAGAACCAAATGAAATACGCTGCACCCGATTGAGGTTCCACATAAAAGATAAAGTCACTATTTTTCGTTAGCTGCACACCTTTCTTTGTGACTTGGTCTGAAAAGCAAGTAGACGTATTAAATTGTTAAAGAAGTGCTTTATTGTTAAGAAACTCATTCAAAAGATTATAAACAGTATTAGTTCAGCACGAATTATTATTCTATTTGCTATTCAAATGTACGATGGTGTGCTGCTTTAGCATGTGATTTGAGATAGTCAGAGAGTGGCCCTCTGATTTCTTTAACACTCTGTTTAAACAGTACCATTTCTTCTTCAGATGCTTCTCCTCCTGCTTTCTTGCAATAGATGTTTACTTTCCATCTTTCATCATCAAGCTTTGGAAAGTCGGACCTATAGTGTCCTCCTCTACTCTCTTGTCGCATCAAAGCACTTCTTACTATGGCCTCACAAGCAACAAGTGATGATTTTAACTGCCAAGTTAAAACAATATTTTCAGAGTAATTATTGTTATCATCCGCTTGGAATTCTTTCAAGTCAATATTATCTTTATTAGAATAAAATTGCTTCTTCAACTCTGAGATTCTTTTCAATCCATTTTGAAGCGTTGTCTCTTCTCTCACTATTCCCGCATTCTGTTGCATTAATTCCTGTATTTCATCACGAAGCTTGGTTGCTTCTTTAACTACATAGACTTCTCCATTACATTCCTCTTGATTATTACCATCATAGTCCTGATCATCATCCGATCTGTTTTTTTGATCATCGACATTTAACTGTGGCTCTGAGTGTACACTAGTTTTTTCTATATTTCTTTTCTCTTCTTGCTTTGCCATTCTTGCCGATTCACCGCCCGCAATTTTTCCAAAAACTACCGTGTCCAATAAGCTATTTCCACCTAAACGATTAGCACCATGAATCTGGCTTATCACTTCTCCAACAGCAAATAAACCCTTTATTTTAGTCCGACAGTTTTGGTCCACAACAACTCCACCCATAGAATAGTGTGCAGTAGGTCCTACTTCCATTTTCTCTTTTGATATATCAATTCCATCGAGTTTCTGGAATTGTTCGTACATCGTGGTAAGCCTTTCTTGAATTACCTCTTTTCGTAGATGAGTTACATCTAACCAAACCCCGCCATGTTCCGTAGCTCTCCCAGATATTATTTCGTTATAAATAGCACGAGCCACTACGTCACGTGGTCCTAGTTCCATTCTTTCAGGTTCATAATATTTCATAAACCTCTCACCTTTTGAATTTAACAGAATACCCCCTTCACCTCGTATAGCTTCTGTGGCTAAAGTCCCCACTGCTTTCTCAGGCCAAACCATTCCAGTAGGATGAAATTGGACCATTTCCATATCTACTAAGTCTATACCTACCTCATATGCCAAGGCTATACCTTCTCCATAGTTTTCAAAAATCCTAGAACTGCTGACCGAATAAACTCGTGTATATCCACCAGCAGCAAGGATTAAAGACTTGCATTCAAATTCAACAAATTCTTTTTTATCGACATCTATCCCGAATGCTCCTTTGATTTGTTCTTCTTTGGGCCTTGCTTCTGCTGGTGATGATGATGACGACGACGATAATAACCATGATGACCTTTCGGCGTTTACATTGTCATCTAATTTTGGTAATAATTTAGTGATATAGACATTGTCTATTATTTTGATTTTCCGCCGATTTACCTGCTCCATCAATACACGAACTATTTCCTGACCTGTCCAATCTTCGTAAAACACTGTCCTCCTGTACGTGTGAGCCCCAAAAAACCGCTGTGTTAGTCGACCGTCATTTTCTCTGTGAAACCTGGCACCCCAATTTACCAATTCATTTATAGCATCAGGTGCATTTTTGCAAAGCACCTCAACTCTTTCATAGTCAGCAAGAAATTCGCCTTCTCTTAGAGTATCGGCCGCATGTATCATCCAGTTATCCTCTGGATCCATAGTGCCAAGAGCCGCATTGATGCCACCTCTTGCAAGGGTTGTATGAGGATCACCGGTTTTGCTCTTGCTTATTATCAGAACAGTAGCGCCAGCATCATGAGCTTCAATTGCGGCTCGAAGGCCTGCTGAGCCACTACCTATAATCAGAACATCACAAGAGTAATTGGATTGTTTTTTCATATTGCACTCAGGCCTTCTATTATTTAATTATACTTTCCACATCTTCACCTGCCAGTATGAGTTCCACGTCTTTTCTGAGATTAGTATTAATTGGTCTCCATATAAAGTCAGTGCCGTCCTTTTTTTGCATAGCGTTGATAGCTACGCCAAGTACTTTTTTCTATTTAGGAAAGCAGACGTGTTCAAGCCTGCAGCATGAGAAGTTTTTTTATGCTAATCATCGCCATCTTTAAAGTTGATTGTTCTATGCGAACCATCGCATAAAGGTTTGCTGTATGAGGCTCCACATCGGCGTAACGAAAATATCATTTTAGTTCCGATAGTAGCACTGTCATGCCATAAAGATCTCTTATTCCTCAAAGGCCCGAAATTGGCAAAAATATTTGAAAGCGCTTTTAAACTATTAATGATATTATCTATTACGCCCGCATGACCTCTGAATATGTCATAAAGAAAGGGCCAAGTAAATGGGAGGCCAAGATATTTTCAAGCAATGCAAACGAAGTTGCAGAGATAAAAAGAATTGGAGACAAATTGCGAGGCCAAAATCTAGAATTTATACTATCTAGCAAAAAAGATGATCATGAATGGTTGCTCACTAACAAAATCGATGGAGAACATGGACGTTTCTCTTTTTCAGTAAAGGAACTGGTAACGTCGGAAGAAGAACGGCTAACAGAAAAAGATGCTCTGCTGACAGTACGCGATAATATTTTCACACATAATGGAAAGTTCTACATGCTTGCAAACCATCCAGAGGGTAAATCATGGAACGACTATGTCAATAGTCCCGTTAGGTATATTTCCAGATTAGACAACTTCCCTTATTCAAATGTATCAGAAATGGAGGAGAACAAACACCACCAAAGCTTAAGACACAAGTTAAAGAGGTTTCGTGGAGTTCCAGTCGGTGAAGCATCTGGATTAGGTGCAGCTGCTGAAGGACATCAAGTAAAAGTGAATGATGAATTAGATGACATTGGCCTATTTATTGCCGCAACTTCGTATCTGATGTACTCCTCGGCATAGTGGGTCAGCATGCATGTTTCACTCGAGCTTTGTCGATGAAAAAATATTGAGGCGTATGGACCCTTGTTCCACAATCATAATAAGGCAAAATGCAGAAGTTTGCTATCGATGAGGGTTCAGCCAAATAGAGTTGGGCAATTCCCGTTTCGAAAAGCAGCTCCAGATGAAAGAAGGCAAAATTTCTCTGAAGTCCAGCAACCTTATTCAGAAGAAGAAGTAATGCGTGAAGCAGATCGGTGTTTATTATGTGGAACACCTGTTTGCATAGATGCCTGTCCTGTTCTTCTAGACGTTCGTGGCATGAATGAAGCTGTTGCGAGGGGCGACTTTAAGACAGCTTATGAACGCATAAGAGAGACAAATCCATTGCTTGGTGTAACAGGGAGATGTTGCCCTCAACTTCAAGGCTTATGCGAAGATGCATGTGTTCTGAAATGGTCTGGTCAGCCAATTGGAATTGGACTTATCCAACGATATGTAGCCGATTGGGAGCGCAAAAACAAACAGCCACAGCCAAAGATAGCAGCTGAGACAGGCAGAAATATTGCAATTATTGGAGCTGGCCCCGCAGGTGTAGCGGCAGCTGACTTGCTTAAAAGGTATGGTCATAAAGTAGTTGTCTACGAGGCGCTGCCAACACCCGGTGGCACAGCTTGGTATGGTATACCTGATTACCATTTACCAAAGGATGTTTTGCTGCACGAAATCACGACAGTCAAAGAGATGGGAGTCGAGATAAAAACAAGTGTCATAATTGGCAAAGATATTCTCCTGTCGCAATTGCTAGACGAAAATGATGCTATACTAATTACGGCTGGCTCAAAGGATCCTCAAAGACTTGATGTTCCAGGGTCCTCTCTTAAGGGTGTAATCAATGGGTATGAGTTCCTCCAACACGTCTTTGTAGACGGTGTCAATAGCTATTTGAAAAATCCGAAGTACGACCTTGGAAAACATATCATCGTAGTGGGAGCTGGAGACACAGCCCTTGATTGCGCTAGAACTGCATTGAGGCTTAGCCTAGGTCAAGCCAATGTCACGATAGTATACCGAAGAGCAGAGGAAGATATGCCAGCGGATCCTATAATGATGGAAGAAGCTAAAGAAGAAGGAGTAAAATTTCGATTCCTTGCTCAGCCAAAATCGTTTGAGGCATCTGATAAAGATAACAACGATCATGTAGTTGAAGCGATCATGGATTCCATGGAACTGGGTGATCCAGACCAATCGGGAAGACGACATCCATCTCCAATCCCTGGCAAGGAGTTCAAAATGCATTGTTCTAGCGTTCTGTTGGCTATTGGTAGAGGACCAGATACTTTTCTGTCAAAGCAAGCGCGACTTAAAATGGGCAAGCATGAATCAATTGCAATCAGCGCCAATTACAAAACATCGATGGAAAGAGTCTTTGCGGCTGGCGATATTACAAGCGGAGAAACCCTTGTCGTAAAGGCAATGGAATCAGGGAGAGAAGCCGCACAGTGTGTGCACGAATTTCTGATGGGTCTTGAAGACCAACACATCTCCTTTTATGACAGATATTACAAGCACAACCTCTATGATGCAATGTTGGAGGGAAAAGCAGACACAGATCTTCCTCCGGACTAAAATCATGGAGAGATATACAATTGAAATGCGTGGTTTGAGATTGCTAAAAGGATAAAACGGGCTAGAGATGGTAGATATATTGTACATAATACTCACTGAATGATCACCGCGGACCAACACACCGAAAATAATATCTCAGGGACAAGCAGAGTAGCCATTGTAACTGGTTCAAGCAAAGGCATCGGTAGAGCTATAGTCTTAGCCTTTGCCAAGTCTGCAGCTTACTCGGGCATAGTTGTAAATGGTCGAAAAAGAGAGAAGGTAGAAAGGGTAGCAAAAGAGATCCGTGATATGGGGAACTGTAGTTCAATAGCGGTGATAGCCGATGTTTCTAAAGAATCTGATTGTATGAGGTTGATTGAAGAAACGATAAAACATTATGGTAGAATTGATATCCTTGTCAATAACGCAGGCATACAGCAAGAGGTTCCATTCGAAGATACATCACTAGAGGTTTGGCAAAAAATATTGGCAGTTGATCTGACAGGTCCT
>JBJMEA010000020.1:0-44705 GCA_045809625.1 Nitrososphaera sp.
CCTGCAGCGCCACACAATATATCGTCACCACCGTTGCCAAATATCAGATCGTTTCCACCTAATCCAATGATAATATCTCTACTTTCTGTCCCCTGTAGGACATCGTTATTGTTCTCCTTCCCTACAATGATTGGAGTATCATTGTGGTTTTCATCATCATTATCATCAGTCTCGTTTCGTTGGGCATTCTCACTAGTAGTATCTCCAAATACGAAGTCTTCAATAGGAGTAGCAGTAGCATCAGCGTATTGAACAAGAGGCTCCGTTATTACTATGCCTCCCCCAAGCAATACCAGGACCACAACAGCTGTTGCTGCAATTATTGCTACTGACTTAGTTTCTGTATCTTTTCGTGGTGGGAAAAGCACTTTTGTAGGTTAGATATTACTAACCTTGTTCTTTTAAGTAGTTCTGTTATTATGTTACTTCATCAGGTAACTTTTAAAGCCCCATAGCAAAGCCTGGTAAAACAAATGCAAATGTTTTGGTGAATTTGCATCGATTATACTCTTTATACTCTCCAGTCTACATAGATCGTTTGATATGATGAAGATAAATTAACAATAATAAAAAGAGAACATTAATCAAGGAAACGAAAATAGGAAGTACTTTGTACCTAAAAAGAGAGAAAAAATAGTGCCCCTATTTTGAGGTAAGGATGAAACGCAGGTATGCCAATTTTATTTTTGAAGTTTTGCCATGAATTTTTTATGTATAGAACTTAAGACCACCACTAATCATACCAAAGATATACAGCAACAAAAGAGTAAGCTTTAGCGATTTACTTTCCGATACTCATTTGTCTTTATCCTCTCAATAGCAAAGGGCTGTTGTATGTCCCTGCAGCCATTCTAAAGCATCTAGTTCTGCCAACAACCTATTTGTCTCTTGTATGTCTTTACTATTCTTCAAGTTCTTTCTTTAGCGCAATTGTGTCTTCCACCTTTTCCAAATCTTCAGCAGCAGACCTTATGGCGCATATTTGTATCTGGAAGGTGCTGTTTAGCTCTGGCTTGTTGCTAACTTTAATTTGTTCTCAGCAAAGAAATTCTTTAGTGTTGTAACAATTTCATCTAGGCTGGCATCAGAATTAGGTTGCCAATAAATGGAAAGAAAAATGTACGAACAACTGATATAACTATGAGGACAAAGCGATAGTAGAAGCCTCTGTAAGTAGCAGCAGGCACTCAGGCCTTTTTACCATTGCCCTATTATATTGTAGGGTATTAACACATCAGCAACTATACACAATTAAATACTAAAATAACGTCCTTCTTACTTTATGGTAATCTATCAGGGTCCAAATTGCCCAGATTGTCATACAAGGTCAAAGTGGAAGTGGTAGTAATGTCAAATCTACCACTATATTATATTATCATATTATCAGAATATATGATGGTGGCAGTAATTTAATATGAGTAGTGGCTTGCTATCACCAGCCAGAGACCTCAGCGCGGCCCAAGCTCGTGTGAGGCAGACGCTTGATAGAGGAGTGCAAATAGACCTTTCGACAGAGTCCTGCAAGCGCTACCTCCGGCGAAAAGTTAACCAAAAGGTGGGTGTAGTAATACTCTTTGTAGACATTGACGGATCAACCAAGATGAGCATGACGCTATCCCCCGACAAGTTTGCGACAATATTACATGTATTTTCACAAGAGATGAGTCTTATAACCTCGGAATACGGCGGATATGTGCTAAAATATGTAGGCGACGCAATCATTTCCCTTTTTCCTGCCGAATTTGATAAGGGACGAGCGTCCAAGAACGCACTAGAGTGTGCAAAGGATATGCAGAGGATCATAAGAGAGTGTATCAACCCAGAATTGAGCGCCCGGGGGCTTCCACAATTAACCGTAAAAATGTCAATTGACTATGGAGATGTGCAAGTAGTGCTCTATGGTAAGAGTATAGAACGGTCCCATATTGACATAGTTGGATCCAGCATTAGTATGGCTGCAAAAATGATACCTCTGGCCAAGACTTGGCAAATAGTGATTGGTCAATCAGTTTCCAAAAATTTGGACGGCGGTCAAAACCTTATAGAAATGAATGTTGACCCTACAAGGTGGACATATGTTGATGAAAAGACTGGAGGCAGCTACAAAATGTATACATTAAGATAGATTCTCTTAATGGCCCATCGAAACAGCATTCAATTATTGTTCTTTATAACCATATGAACTATATTTTACGATTAATTTGATCTGCGTAATAAAGTGCGCATCGTTATTGCATACCGTCATACAAGATGTAGAGTCACCTTTCATTGAAACTCTAGTTTATAGCATAGAAATAGCCAACAGGCGATAATGAGAACTCCCTAATTCCAATGCACAATACCAAAGGACTCGCGACAAAAGCTCTCAGTAGTTCTTCCTGCTTGATGCTAAATACATGCGGGAGGATATTTATTTGAAAGAAGCTGCTTCAATGTCGTGAGTGTAGTCAGTGAAATAATGCCTCAAAAGGCCCTTGTAACAGTGGACATCAATGATAGCCCGTCGGCTCTGGATGTAGCAAAATTGATGACAAACCACAGAATCGGATCAGTGGTAGTGATTGAAGGCAGAGCTAATAAGCCCGTAGGCATTGTCACTGAAAGAGATATAATAAGTAAGGTATCTGCCCAAACCAAAAACGCGGATCAGGTTACAGTTAAGCAGATTATGTCATCCCCTCTCGTCACGGTCAGATCTATTGACTCAATCGACACTGCAGCAGAGACAATGGCAAAAAATAAGGTCAAGCGGCTAGTTGTGTTAGAGCAAGATGGTTCGATGGTTGGCATACTATCAGTTAGTGATATTGCACGAAAACTAGCAAAAATACTGACTGAAGATTACCGTAGATACCGATCGATGAGAAATTTATTGGATATGAGCTAATGGTTAGGTATTTTTGCCGCAAACTCAAGAAAGATTTCCTAGTCTGCTTCTTTATCAGTTGACAAAGTATTTCTATTCCTGTCTATACTATTTTCGTTCTTGGATTGTCAGCAGCAATGGCATCCAAGAGCGTATATACTATAGTGGGTTTTTTGTTCTCCATTTTGGTGTCTGCTTTATGCCTCAAGAGGTAGCGGGGTTATACTTTGGGCTTACGCATTCAAACCAGACTTTCCGAATTTATGGCAAAGGCTTGTAAGAGACACAAACAAGAAAATACATGCGCTACCAGAGAGGGCATTAGACTCATTCAGTTGAGAAGAATTTCTTCCTTCCTTCTGCAGTTCAGTTAATTAACTTTGCCATCATCTTTCATCTAGCTTCCCAATAATTTGAGCACAACTAATGAATCAGTCAGGTGTGATGAAATAGTAAAGTAAGACAAACGACTTTTAATTCAAATACCTGTTATGCAAAGGTAAATTAGACTTGGTATGCATTAATTCTTGAACTTTAATTCAATTCATTTCAATATTGGTGTCAAAATGTTCAGAGTAAACGAGCATCTAAATATCCAGCCAAGCATATTGGCAGTTTCGCTAGTCTCTCTTATAGTCATGATGGGTTCTACCATGGTTACTCCCTCCTTAACGCTTTATGCAAAACAATATCTGGGAGCAAATGAATTTGTTGTTGGCGCAGTTATTGCAGGCTTTGCTATAGGGAGATTGATATTTGATGTGCCAGCTGGATTCATTGCAGACAGGTTTGGTCTAACTAGGACTATGATCCTAGGGCTGGGAATCCTGATTGGGGCGTCAACCCTTGCTGGTGTTGCCCCAAGCTATTGGATGTTGCTCTTTGCAAGGCTGTTAGAAGGGATTGCATCTTCCATTTATGTAAGTGCAGCTATTGCGTTTGTGCTCCTGTCTTCAGATGCAGGAAAACGTGGGACAAACGTTGGAAGCTATCAATCAATATTGATGCTCGGACCGATTATCGGACCCGTAGTTGGCGCGCCAATTGCAGCGTTTTTCGGCTATAATGCTCCATATTTTGCGTTTTCTGCAATAGTTTTTGTAGCAGCAATAATCATCTTCATTTTTAGCCACCAACATAAGTTCCATATTGAAAGTGCAAAGAAGACGGAAGATGAAAACAGACATGCAGCCATGACTGCGTACTTTAATTCTGCAGCAATTGCTACTTTCGGTTTTACCTTCCTGCGTTCTGGAGTCTATACCACCGGTGTGCCACTCTTCGGATATGGAAGCCTGAGTCTCTCCGTATTTGATATGGGGATAATTCTTACGATGGCTTCGCTTGCAAACCTGATCAGCTCCTTCTTATCGGGTAGACTTACTCAGGCGTACGGTATGAAGAGACCTCTCTTTGCTGCAATTCTCGTTTCTGGAATGCTGGTTGCAATTATTCCCTTCTCTACATCTATGATTTATCTGCTTGCTATAGTAACTGTGATCGGGATAACTTCGGGATTTTTTGGCCAATCTATTGCATGGGCTGCAGAGCAGATAGAGGAGAAGGTTAGGAGAATTGGCAAAACGAACTATAAACTAGCAGTAGGGGTACAATCGCACGTTACACGCGGAATTGGATTCAATAGGATGATAGGGGACCTAGGACTGATATTAGGACCGTTATTTATAGGCTATTTTATTACGGTCTTTAGCAATGATCCTCTACTTTGGTTCATTACATTTGGCTCAACTAGTGTAGTACTTGTACTGTCTTCATTCTTAATCCTAAGCACGAGAGTCAAAACCATAGTTACAAATGCTAGCTAAAGCTTCTGATGTTGTAGCCTATGTGTATCAAATTCTTCCTTGGTGGGAAATCCTCTGCCACATGCATCACACAGGTATGGATCATTGGCAAGGTGTCCAGGTCCAGAAGGATGACCAGAAGATGCCATGACTGGATGTATAATAGCGAATATCCGATAAAAGGATTGTAAACCGATACCGTATATCAGCTTAAAACGCGACAATATTGTACTTGAAATGAGCATGGACAGCAAAACGATGAGTTGTGATGGCGAAACTATGTCAGTTAGGTGCAAAAAAGATCTTGGACTTATGATAAAGACTGGTGGCCCTCCTACTCTGGGGAATCAGGGAGCAAAGCAGGAGTTGTGAGTCCAACCAGATCTTGATGTCTAGTTACACTAAACATGCTTATAATCAAAGAGGAGACTTCCTCTAGAATTAATTGCACTTAGATATTTTAAAATTGTTTAGCTATTATAATGGGCTAAAGCAATTGACCAGACTACTGGCGTGAGGGCACGGCGTTAAAGGCGAAGCAGAACGAGTTAGAAGAAGAACAATGGGGTTAGTTTGCTGTCAAGTTATGTATTGACGAGATCGACAAATCGTGAATTTGGTTTAGCCAATCATAATAGCGTCTGCATATTGTTAAATAAAGTTGTGTTGTTTAGTGAAACCATTGGCCGGGCATGATCTTAATCATATACTTAAGTATTATTTTATAAATATATATCTATGGTAGGAAGATCAACCGGAAACAAGCAGGTTGATAAAAATGCAGCAAAGGAGAAAAGTGCAGATTCTAACAAGCACAAGAAAAAGGCAAAGAGAAGGCATAATCTAGGAGGAGGACAAGCAAGAGGAAAAAGCAAATGACAACAGTAAGTACAACAACAATGCATGCAACTTTGATCGCTGTAATCGCAGAATAGAGGAAGGTTTTAGCTCAATTAATTTGATCATTGAGTCAGTTTAGATAAATGTGCAAGAGTAACCGAATCGAGCTTGTCAATATGTTGATCATTGAGATTTTGTTCTATAGCTTGTTGGATCATAACTAGTCTTTCAATCCCAAGATTATGACTCACACAAGTTTCTCAATGATGTTTTCTATACCTGATATCCTTCGAGACTCTCAGGATCAAAGGGCATGTGGAGGGAAGAGGAGATTATTTACAAGCCAATTATAAACTCGCTTATATATACCTCGTCTGAAACCTCATCAAGCCCTTGGCTTGCTCCTTTGTATAAAAAATTTGTTTTGGTTTATGTGTCTTCTCCTAAACTTGCTGTAAGCAATAAAAGGGGAGAACTTTGTCATCATTGCCATGAATTAAAAGTGTAGAAGGCCTTTGATTTAATTTTGATATTGCCTCTGAGGCTCCGTAGCTTTGAGTAGCCAATGATGCAATAGTAGTAACAATATTGGGACTTGCTATATCTGCCTGGATAATTGCTGATCCGCCAAAAGAATGACCCGCCAGTCCGGTCGGTTTTATTCTGTGCACTTCACTAAGAAATGCTATACCTGTGAGTGTATCAAAAAGAGATTCTAATAAATCAGGCGGGTGTCTGTAGCGAACAAGTAGTCCATCAATAACTCTTTTTGCAAGAATGACATAGCTTTTTTATACAATCCGCCCGTAGGCGCACCCACCCTCCGCCCACTCCGATGACATAGACTACAGCCCACGATTGGGGGTGTTGCGTATGACCATAACTATCGGCAATCTATCTCTCCTCTTTCCATGGTATGCTTTATCGGTTCATACTGGCAGGTTCCATCTAAACCCAAGGAATACTCAAACCATGAGAGTTATAGTATTAAATAGCACCATTTTATTGGTGCCTGCAAGGAACAGACATTGACAGTTCGATCTAGCTCGCACGGTTTTTTATGTTGAATATGCAGGTGGGACTTCTTATTCTCTCAGTTTATAAGATCAAATTGTGAAATGTGGTCTGCTAACAGTTATTGCTCGGAGAAGATATGCTTGTAAAGATCATGGTAAGGAACATCAGTCAGAGATTGATCACGCATTCATCTCAACAGCAATTTCAGTGGTCTGTGTTTATCTAGACGGAACCGACACGAATTAGAAAGGAAATCAAAAAAGTTATCTATAGTTTGCATTCTACGTTTGCTAACAAAGACATTGTGAAGATAAACGAGAATGAAGGTTTCATGCTTGAAGGTCAGAGATGGGGGAATTCAAAATAACTCTTGAACTTGTACTTTATGACTATAGAAGGTTGATTATAGAACACTATCTCTCGTTATTTTCAAAGAATCGCAGCATGGAAACTATAGAGACGATTTTCAAGAAAGATTTTTCGTAAATTCGGCCCATATTCAACCCTGGATTGTTGTCCTATAGTTCAATGTATCCTCAGCCCCACCTTGCAAGTCCGTGATTTGAATTAATATCGCACGTCTCAAAGCGTTACAAATTTTGAGCCGTTCTTATAACTTTTCAATTACTCGTTATTCTCCTAATATAGTTTTATGACGAATATCAAACCATGGTAGACGATTCTACCAAAAAAGTAGCAGTGGTGACTGGCGCCTGTAAGAGCATAGGTCAAGCCATCACTCTTGAATTTGCTAAAGAGGGTTATTGCGTCGTGATAAATGGGATAGATGAGTTAGCACTTGATAAAACTGCCAAAAACGTTGCCAGAGCTATTAGCGGGAAAGATGAGGACTCTCGGATAATTTCGTTTGTAGGCGATACCTCAACCGAAGAAACTGCTGAGTCTTTGGTTGAACATACGATTAGTAACTATGGGAGAATAGACACTTTAATTAACAATTTAGAGTTTCTTGGTGGTCCCCAGCGAGTAAATTCTACCAACAAAATTGAGGTGGAAAAGCCTGTGTCTCGATACTTTACTTTGGAAGAATTTGAATTTTCTGATAATAGTCTAATTGGCGCATATATGACTACAAGGGAGGCTGCAAGATGGATGAGTGATAATACTAATAACAATAATTATTCTATTATCAATGTTTCATACTGTCCGGATTGTATTCCGTCTTCAAAAGATCCCTTTACTTCCTCACGATCTGGTATAGATCTCTACACGTCATCAAAGGAAAGTACTAGGATTCTCACAAAAAGTACTGCTTTAGAACTTGCAAAGGTGGGAATTCGTGTAAATGGTATAGTGCCAGGTATTATATTTGCTACAGAAAATGAATCATACGGCAGTTCCATTCACAATAAAAACAATAACAAAGAGTGGGGAAACGATATGATTCCCATTAAGAGAATGGGTCAGCCAATAGAAGTCGCTCAAGTTGCCACGTTTTTAGCATCATACAAGGCAAGCTATGTTACTGGAACATTAGTATATGTTGACGGGGGTCTTGCACTTAATCGTCCAGCACGGTTCCTTGAGCAGAATTTAGAAATTGATTGAGAGAAACTATCTAATCAACCCATGCAAAAACTACATTGCTATAGAAAATCCTTATAGCTCTGCCTTGAAGGTCAGGTATTTAGTATTGTCTTATACTCTGATAGAGCAAAAGGCTCAATACCTGAGGAAAGTGGAGGTTAATAACCAATGAAGCGATCAAGTACAGTACAAGTTGCATCAATCCACTTTGATAGCTCTTTCTCTTAGTGGGATTTTCTTATGTAACATTATTTCCAGTATACCATAGAGAAGCAGACCTGGCAGTTTCTGAAGGCAAATGACTGGTTCGATGATATTTTCTCTTTGATTTGTCTGATGATGCCATCTTTAAAATATCTCTAGATGCAATGACTTTGATATCCTGCTTGGCGATACCAGTCATCTCCACTGTAACTTTTTACCTCTATGTCCGTAGCAATGACAGCATCTAAAGTCTCACGCTGAGCTGTAAGTATTGGTGAATTTAGATTTATATATATATCGACTATAGGCTAATTATCGTTTTCTGTTATATCCGGTTAATTCTTCGCTTATATTCCAAAGTCTAGTTGCTGCATTAGGGTCATTAGCAGGGCCAGAAAGGACGATCGATTTTCTCTTTACAAAATATTTTCCAGTTATACCATCTACCTTGGGTGAGGAGGCTAAATATACGCCAGTATCTGCCCCTTTTTTTGGGCTAACCAAGAAGGGACTAATAAAAACCCAAATTAGTCTATAATACCAAGGACTGCTATGTACGAGATTGGTTCTAACCCCTCCAGGATGGAAGCAGTTTGATATAACACCACTTTCTTTTGTTCTTCTAGATAATTCCAGTGTAAACAGTATATTCGCTAATTTTGATTGCCTATATGCCTGTAATCCATTGTAGCGTCCTCCTTCAAATTGCAAGTTATCGAAATTAATGCGTGCCCCTTTATGAGCCACGGAGCTTGTAGTTATTATTCTAGATGGGCTACTTGATTTCATTCTTTCAAGTAGCAGATTAGTTAGGAGAAATGGCGCTAGATGGTTTACGGCAAACGTATATTCAATACCATCTACAGTAGTCAAGCGCTTAGAAAGAAATACACCTGCATTATTGATAAGAATGTCAAGACTTTCATAATTATCCAAAAATTTCTTCGCAAGCTGTTTTACAGACTTCTGGGAAGATAAGTCCGCTAGAAGATAAGAGACTCGGTTCTTATTTGTAGTAATTGAAGCGTTCTTATGAATTTCTTGTACTGTCGCTTCACATCTTACCTTATCACGACCAACCACGACAACGTTAGCTTTCATCTTAGCAAGACCAATTGCAATTTCTTTGCCTATGCCAGACGTGCCTCCAGTTATAAGACAGATTTTATCTTCTATCATGGCTCATATCTCTAGTAACAGGTTTTAGGATATCTTCAATAATGAACTTTGCCAATAGTATCTTCTCGAAGTTTCAGGACGCGCAAAATAGCATAGGTTCTCTTTAAGCGGAAGGACTTTGCAATTACAGAAAAAATTATTGTTATTGTCTATAAGAAGGAGAACGCCTATTATGTACAAAATTTTTTAGGCGAGAGTAGCAATTGCCTTACTTCTTGGATAGAATAGTGCAGAGATTTGTCCTAGTCTCCGTATCAATATCAGAAAACATACACTATCGTGTAAGCTATGAATAGGCGATATATGCTCACGAGTAAATATTATAATTAATTTCATATAAGGTACTATTTTTCATATGATATATTTAAGAGGCTCTCCACAAAGTTTAATTAAATGGCCACTCTCAGTGACACTTGAAGATATCATCTTGTATATCACTTATTTGGAGGGAAGATGAAGTGGGAGATTCTAGATCTTTGGAGAGCGACAACAATGCTCGAAAAAAAATTTTGATTGTAGATGACGAGCCTGATGTCACATTCACGATCAAGGTAATCCTGACATCTAATGGATATGAAGTCGATGCTTTTGAAGATACAGAAGAGGCGCTAGCAAACTTCCGAAAGGAAGTGTATTTCTTAGCCTTTCTAGATATCAAAATGCCAAAGATGAATGGCTTTGATCTTTACAAGAAATTGCTGGAAATAGACAAGCAGCTCAAGGTATGCTTTCTAACTGCGCTCGGCGAGTTCGATGACTATTATAAACAATACAAGAAAGAAGATGTTGCTCCTGTTTGGGGAATAAGACATATTGTTAGAAAACCAATAGACAACTCCAAATTGCTTGAAGAGGTTTTGACCATGTCGAATACAGCAGGATAATAGTGAGATAATGATAGAATTCATCTTGAGATATGTGTCTTGATGTTTCTTGCAGATAGATAACGACGAAGAAGGAAAAAATACCGATAGCTTTTCCACAATAGCGAATACTCGACCGTCAATGCGTTCCTTCTTCCGCTCTGTTCACTTTAGATATATTATATTACCGTCCGTAGTGCTCTCTGCAATTACATTTGCTGCTACTACCTCTCCTAACAGTTGGGTGGTATTAGATGTAGACCATTTTTACTTCGAAATATTTGCAGTCATACTTTCAACGATAGTAGCATTCTATTGTATAACTAGAGCTTACACACTTAATGAAAAATTCAGTCTCTTTATAGGAATAGGATTTTCCACCATTGCATTCATAGATTTTCTACATGCTGTATTTTCTTACATCGCTGTAGGGAATTCGGAATTTCTTTCATACTTTATACCACAGACATGGTTCGCAGGGAGAACTTTTCTTGGTGCTATGCTAGTTATTGCAGTTGCAAAATATGCCCCAAAAGTCGACAAGCAGCATCAGCTACAAATAGAAGAAAAAAAAGCAAAACACCGCCGCATGAGTACTGTCAAAGAGCAGAATAAGTCGCAAAAGTATGATGGTCACAATGACGAGGAGAAGGATGGTAATAACACCAAGACTGAAGAGGAGAAAGACAGCTTTGAAGATATTAATAAAATCCATCTTGGACAGGACGAAGAGAAATTACACCGCAGTCTTTTGCTCTCTTTATT
Source organism: Nitrososphaera sp. (assembly GCA_045809625.1). Taxonomy (GTDB): domain Archaea; phylum Thermoproteota; class Nitrososphaeria; order Nitrososphaerales; family Nitrososphaeraceae; genus Nitrososphaera. The sequence goes on from JBJMEA010000020.1 coordinate 11,088, forward strand.
TGTGCTTGCATTTTTAGCAATAAGTGTTGTTTTAATATCATTCTTTACGATCTTCCCCGGCATTGTAGTCCCTTATGGCGTGTCTAGGCCCTATGAAAATCCTTCACTAATACTTTTCTCCATCGCATTATTTCTTTTTTACAAAAAGAGACTTTACAACACAAATGACGCCTTTTACAAGGGGATATTGGGTGCCCTTATAATAGATGTATTTGGTCAAATAATAATGTCATACTCTAGCACAAACTTTCATACGGCTCACAATGTTGCTCATATCTTGAAAAATTCAGGCTATTTTATAATCATCCTTTCTCTTGCAGTTTCAAGTATCCAATATAATAAAATTGCAAAGCAAAGAGAAGCAACTATTCTATTCCAGTATAACAGATTGAAGCAGATGGACAAGATGAAAGATGAATTCATAAATGTAGCAGCTCATGAGTTGCGCACTCCCATACAACCTATAATTGGCTTGAGTGAAGTATTAAGATCCAGAATAAGGAATAATGATGGAGTCAATAATAGTCGTGGCAATGCAGAGAACCAAGAATTTATCGACGTTATTCTAAGAAATGGGCAGAGGCTTGAAAAGTTGGTTGAAGATGTCCTAGATGTCACGAAAATAGAAAGTCAGTCCCTAGAATTACGTAAGGAGTATTTTGATTTAAACGATCTAATTGTTGGCATAATAGATGACATAATGGCAGCAGAGGCAGAATCAATGGTCTATGGTCTGCCAGCCAGACGCAAGACAAAGAATAATGCAAAAATAATCTATGAGCCTCGACATTTACATATCTATGCAGATAGAAATAGGATTGCCCAAGTTATTTCCAATCTGCTAAATAATGCGCTCAAGTTTACTACAGAGGGTTACGTTAAGATAACTACAGACAAGAAGAGAGAAAAGGATCAAAATAATCACGATTTTGCCATTATTAGCATCTGCGATACCGGTTCAGGTGTTGACTCTGAAATAATGCCTAGGCTCTTTACCAAGTTTTCATCTAAATCTTTTTCAGGCACAGGTCTAGGTCTGTATATTTGCAAAAATATTGTTGAGGCACACGGCGGCAGAATATGGGCCCAAAACAATGAGGATGCAAAAGGAGCAACATTTTCATTCATGGTGCCTCTCATTAATTGATGCTAGCAAATTAGATGTTATCTTACTATTAAATCCAAGTTACGCTCATTGTGCAGCCCTACTTTAGAGACAATTTATTCATCAAGTTGTCCTAAATTTCGCACAAGGTCAGTATACGACACTGTAACTTGAGCTCAATCCTAAAAACCGTCAAAATCTTTACTCGATTTTTTCTCTGTGGTAAGGAATGAATTGATTGTGAGTTCAAGATGATGGTAATTTATTGTCTGGTTTTTGCTCTTGCTATTGTGACCTTAATTTAGGAAAATACCATGCTCCAACAATATAACAAAAACATTATTTCATCTCAATGGAGGAGCAGGGGTACCCATCTCCTATACATAATACAATATCGTATCCACACTTAGCGTGACTGTGCTTATACAAGCAGACAGGGTATCTGAATTTTATGAGTCGAAATCAGGAGAATCTATAAATAATTGCTATTTTTGTATATAAATGCTACAGCTGTGTATAATCACCGACTGATGTTTGTGAAATTTAGGCGAGGTGCAATTGAGAGTCATGGTAACTTCAACATCTATAACAGCAGAGATAAGTCAATAACAAAGGTGCCAAGATCTCAAAGCAAATTAAGTTTGTTCTCTCCGTAACTACTGCTTTTGGTGTGCATCATTAATCGGTCGAAGGGTAGATAATGTCTGTCCCTTATGTCGAGGCAGTACTGTTAATTCAATACCACTAGTATCAACACAAAGGCGCCCATTAATGAATTTGCAATGGGAGCATTAACTTTTGGTTACCTTGAAACAGTAGAAGTAGTAGTCGTTCTTGGATAAAATTGTCGACTATTTTTTCTATGTTTGCCTATCTAAGCTTTACCCTAAATCATCACTATGTATTATGGCTTAGGGCATATACCAAAAAAGATTTGAAAAGCCGCCGACACATATCTAAAAGAAAAACAATACATTCATTTGGCAGACAAGGAAATTCTGCATTAAAGCAAACCACAAGTCCTCTGTATTTAGAAGAATGTGGCTTGATTTGTAATGGTTTTTATAAGCTTAAAATTACTAACAAAGTTGAAAGAATGCTTATCCCAGTCAGATGTTTTACATGCGGCGGCCTCATTGCAGATAAACATGCAGAGTATTCAAACCGCGTTAAGACTGGCGAGGATCCAGCAAAGGTCATGGACTCGCTCGGGGTCAAACGATACTGTTGCAGAAGGATGTTGATTTCAAACGTGGACACTATTTACCAGATCATTCCCTATTATGAAGCACTAAGAAGACGTATGTTTGAGATCCAGTCCGACATAGAATAATAACCTTAAACGAATAAAATAATAAATTATGCGAATATTAAAAAATTCTTATGCCTTCTATATCATCAATTCGAAGCAGAATAGTTTACAACAGTAGAGGAACCAAGACTATTGAAATTGACGTTGTGACGGATGGCAAATTTATCGGCCGAGCTTGCGCACCTTCTGGCGCATCTGTAGGAAAGTTTGAAGCACAGAGCTTCCCAGAAAACAAGCCCGAGGAAGCCCTTTCTATGTTAAATGCCAATATCGACAGATTCGTAGGCTTGCAGGCAGAGGATTTGCGGGCAGTATATGATAGGTTAAGATCAATAGATAAGACTGATAACTATAGTGAGGTCGGCGGATCTGTAGCATATGCACTCAGCATTGCCGCTGTTGACTCTGCTGCAAATTCATTAGGCATTCCTCTTTTTGAATTGCTAAAACCTACCAAGCCATACAAGTTCCCATTTCCCCTTGGAAACGTCCTAGGTGGAGGAGCACATGCAGGCCCTGGTACTCCTGATCTCCAGGAAATCCTTGCCTGCCCTGTGGGTGCACAAAACATCTTTGATGCACTTGATATGAACTTCAAGATTCACCGGGAGACACGCAAGGTGATAGAATCTATAGACAAGCGCTTTACATATGGAAAGGGCGATGAAGGAGCTTGGGCCCCGAATTTAAATAATGACCAAGGACTAGAAGTCATAGAAAAGGCAGTAAACAATTGTGGTTACACAATGGGCAAGGATATGGCGATAGGTATTGATTTTGCTAGTTCGTCATTCTGGAATGAAGAGGAGCAGCTGTACGAGTATAGGCGGCAGGGTATTAAGCGAGATACGGGAGAGCAGATCGAATTTGCCAACATGCTAATTCGGGATTATAAGCTGATTTATGCTGAGGACCCGGTGCAAGAGGACGATTTCGAAAGTATGGCACTTTTGACTAAAAAGAACCCTCGGACGCTCGTAACAGGAGACGATATGCTTGTAACAAACGCAGGCAGAGTAAGAGAAGCAGTCAAATATGGAGCCTGCAGTGGAGCAATATTGAAAGTCAATCAAGCAGGCAGTCTGTATGAAGCACTCGAGTTTGCCAAGGAATGCGATAAGAACAATATCAAGGTAATAACATCACACAGGTCTGGCGAATCTGTTGACTCTCATATTTCTCATATTGCTGTCGCCACAAACTCCAAGATGCTAAAATCAGGAGTATTAGGAGGCGAGCGTATTGCTAAGCTGAATGAGCTTGTGCGCTTGACAGAGTATGATCTAATTGAGGGCATGAATATTATTTAATTCTGGCCTTTCCCCAGACTGTATATTTCTGGTACAGTACGACCTAATTAGACAAGCAAGCAAGCCTTTTGAGCATTATCTAGCTTTTTTGCCTAATTCAACTTCGTTAGTATCTTTTCCCTATTAAAAACGGCCTTGCTGATGTAGAACAGGACGGCATCGATCGCCACAAGACTTGCAGCGATGATAAGTAAATTACTAGTTTCAAGAGATAGTATGCTCACTTGAGCTAATACGTATAGACCTCCAAATGGAAGAGCGACCAGTCCACCGAGCTGCTGTGCAGTACGCACATCATCTACTCGCGAAGATATGAGGATATCCAATTCTATAGAGAGTATGGAGCCAAGCGGCGTAAGAAGGAGCATGATAACGCCCATGTTCCAGTTTGGAAAATACAAATAACCTAATGTGTTATAAGTTAGGCCATCTATGAGGACCATAAATATCACAGCGCCGATATAAATAGCGGTAATAGGTGGCAGAAATGCGACGATGCTTTTTCCCAACAGAATTTCCCCTTCCGTTATGGGTGTCGCTAGAAGTGGCTCAATACTCTTCTGAACTTTTTCACCAACTAGACTGTAAGATGCAATAGTTGTAGGCAGAGTTACTGCTCCTGTTATGAAAAGGAAAGAAAAAGCATCCACCACTACCGCGAGTGCCTCATAGGGAAGGCCTCCGCTTTCCGACCAGCTAAACTGAACAATCACTGGCAGACTAATTGATACAAACAGGGGGAAGAGAACAACCGAATATATAATGCTCTTTTTCTTTCTAAAGATGGCAAAATCCTTTTCTGCAATAATCCACGCTTTTTGCAGCCTCATTTCAAATCCCCTCTCACGACTTTCACGTAAATGTCCTCTAGACTGGGTGATTGTTCCATGACATATTGAATATGTCCTCCAGCTAATGCGATTGCCTCTATAAGTTTAGGATTTTCCTTTTCGCCATTAGCTACGTCTATGATTAGTCTGTTGCCATCAATCAAGACTTCTTTTGATGTTTGAGTCTTTACAGCATTTACGATAAGGTCATTGACTTTCTCAAGTTGAATTATGGTCTTGTGGTTCCAGAACCGTTCTTTCAGTTGTTCAGGAGTGCCAACCGTCAAAAGGCGTGTTTTCAATATTCCAATTTTATCACAGATTCTCTGTGCTTCATCAAGATTATGTGTATTGAGAAAAATGGTCTTCTTTTCTTTCTTCAGCTTCAAAATAAAATCTCGGACTGTTCTGGCTGATTCTGGGTCTAGATTCGCAGTAGGCTCGTCGAGAAAAAGTATCTTGGGCTCATGTACCATCGCGCGGGCCAAGGCAATCTTTTGCTTCATTCCTTTGGAGAAAGTTCCTACCGGTAAGTCCCTCTTCTCCCATAGTCCGAGCAGCCTAAGAAAACGCTCTATACTTTCATTCCTTTGTTGTTCTGTGCGCTCATACAATTTTCCATAAAAATCAAGGTTCTTGTATGCACTCAACTCATCATAAAGACCTACATTATCTGGAAGGAATCCAATAATACTTCTAATCTTAAGTGAGTTGAGCTCATTACCAATTTCGTAACCATCTACTCTAGCTTGTCCGCTGGTCTTTGAGAGGAGACAACAGAGCATCCTCACTGTGGTGGTTTTTCCTGCCCCGTTAGGTCCTAGGAAACTAAAAACCTCACCTTCATTTACGTGGAACGTTACATCATCGACTGCAGTGATTTCACCAAACTTCTTGGTGAGATTCTCTGCATCTATCAAGGATCTTATGAGCGAGGCATCATCATATAAGGTGTCCATGTTCCTTGCTGGAATATGTCAATATTTGTTGCGCTCTAAACCCGGCACGAATCTGTTGCTTAGCTTGTTATTTAGTCCAACTTATAAAAGAAATTTTTTGTTCGTAGGGGTAGATAGTTTACAAAGCAGCGAGTGTGATAATACAATGAAAGCTCAATCAGTCATTTTGTTTCTATGATCAGCAGTGTTCTTCAAAAGTTGTTGGGCTGGTTAAAATAGAAACTATGGTTGCCTACATCTAAGGAATGATTTAATAGAAGGTAGGGCAGAATTGTCCACTGCATAGCATTTATGAGTCTATCAGAAGAGGATAATAATAACAACAGCCCAGAAACGAATGTTCAAGAAAAGAACGCCTCAATAGAAGAATCGCCAGAGGGTCAGGAAGCCATTGAGACAGATAATTTAGAGAAAATGATACTCTCCACAGGCATACGCGTAGGCACGCCAGTCAAGACCAAATTTATGTCACCCTTCATAGTCAAGGCTAATCCCGAGGGTCTTTACATACTAGATATTAGTAAGACCTTGGCAAGGGTTGATGTAGCTGCTAAATTCATTGGTAGGTCAAATATTGCCAGTGTTGCAGTTACTTCTGCTAGAGAATACGGCAAGACTCCTGTAGAAAAATTCTGTGAGATTACAGGTGCAACTGCCATTTTGGGCCGCTTCATGCCGGGTACTTTTACCAACCCATCGCTTCCGGATTATATGGAACCTGAAATAGTCGTTGTAACTGATCCTCAAGCAGATCAGCAGGCCGTGCTTGAAGCAACAAGGGCAGGAGTGCCAGTTATTGCCATTGCCAACAGCGATAACATTACTTCAAAGGTTGACTTGGTAATACCTGCAAACAATCGTGGACGCAAGGCGCTTGCGACAGTTTACTGGCTTTTAGCGAGAGAGGTTCTCAAGAAGCAGGGGGCCATCAAGTCAGACAGAGAAATGCTAGATAAAGCTTCGATTGAAGACTTCGAAACAAAGTTAGTTGAGGAATTGACTTGACCTTGGCCAAAATTCGCTCATTGCTTAGTACATGGACGATATTGGCTTGGTTTAATCAATAGTTAGAGTTAGCTCTGCATCTCTAACATACTTTACAGGGTAAACCGAGCAACTATGCATTCGAGAACACCCACATAGCTAATATACATATTTTTTGATAAATGCAAAACGTGGAGTTGCTGGAGTTTTAAGGACACCACGCAGCTAAACCGCTAATTATTCTGCGCCGTGTAGGAAATATCAGAATAAGATAGCTCAAGGTTTAATGCAGCAGAGACAAATCATGATAGGAGGATGAATATTCATGTGTTGCTGATTTGACGTTACCTGTAAAGATCCATTTAGAATCAAAGAACAGAGCTTATATCATTAGTAAAATTGAAATGATTGTATGATTAGATTCAGAGATCGGCACAGGTCATAACAATAATTTTATTAGCTGCGGGTCTTTTTTACTCAATAGCAGCAGCTTCTTACAATATACGAATTCCGAATTATGCTTATGCACAAGAGCAAAAATGAAGAATTTATTAGGGTTCAGGAGAGTGCGATGTCAAGGGCTCTGCTCCAGTAGCACATACGGGCAATCTTCCTAATGCAGTAGTATTTGCATTACCATCAAAAGATGACAGCAAAATTTATACCGTGCAGGTCACATTTACGGCAAGCAAACCAATAGAAGTAGAGGTGTTACACATCTATAGACTCGAAGAAGCGGACTCATATTTCATAAACGAAGCTCAGAAGCCTTTATTGTCACATACACTATGGATGCTGTAGTACGTCCTCTTACCAAGAGCTCTCAAGGAATTAGGAGTAATACATAGAGTCAAAACAAGACAATGATCTCCAACTTCTTAACGGCTGTTGCAAAATGAATGCAAACTTGTTAGTAGTATGTAAGTTGAATTCTACCAATCTGCTTACATAGAAAGATCTGCAAATAATTTAGTTTCAGATCCTATCTTATAGTACACCCAATCCCTACTTGTCATGCAGAGAGATATTTTTGATAAAAATGATTTACTACCAAGGTGAAATTTCTTTTTACGACCTTGCATATATTACGACCAATGATTTGCTACACTACAGAGCAAACAAGTATAACCCATCTTCTCTTTCAAGCTATATTTGAATTGTGAAAAACAGGCAGACTGCTAAAATTGACTAGCCGCAAGGCAATCTAGCGGTCTTATAAGATATATGTTTTTGACAGAGAGACTATCAATTATATTACTTGCTCGACCTGAATCTGATGGAGTAATAACCTTGATGAGAAGGGCGCCCGCTGTAGCAGGCATGTTTTATCCAGACAATGCAGGAGAGTTAAAAGCCCTCATTGACCATTCATTTCGTAACGAGCGTTTTGGACCAGGCAGGATCCCTCCTGGCCCTCTGCATGCCGATAAGCAACATAAGATTTATGGGATTGTATCACCCCATGCAGGCTATATCTACTCTGGCGCGGTAGCTGCTAATGGGTTTTACGAAATATCATCAGCAAATTTTCACAATGTTATAATGGTGGGCCCAAATCACTATGGCATAGGGTCCTGGGTGGCAGGTATGAAAGAGGGTACCTGGGAGACACCACTTGGAGACGTACAAGTCAATTCCGAGATGGCTAGCGAAATAAAACGTAGGTCTGCTGTCCTTGACTTTGACGATTACGCGCACAGTAGAGACCATTGTTTGGAGGTTCAGATCCCTTTCCTGCAGTATATCAAGCAAGATTTCAAAATTGTGCCCACTGTATTAGTTTCTCAGCAGAGAGATATAGCTCTTGACCTTGGAAGCGCGATTTCACGTACTATGATGGAAATGGATACTGTCAATTCCACTCTGCTATTAGCATCGTCTGACTTTACACACTACGAACCAAACAGAGAAGCACACACAAAAGATGGAGAACTAATAAAAACAATACTTGCGCTCGACATTAACAGGTTTTATGCTGTGCTTGAAAGGATGAATGTTTCTGCGTGTGGATACGGGGCCATCGCAACAATGATGGTAGCCGCTAAGGGGCTTGGGGCCACAAGGGGGGAACTGCTAAAGTATGCAACAAGTGGAGACGTTACAGGAGACGTAAACTCAGTAGTAGGATATTCTTCCATAGTGTTCACATGAGCCAAGCAAAGGCATCTGCACCAGCTAAAATAATCCTATTTGGCGAACACTTCGTCGTATACGGAAATCCCGCTATTCTTGCGGCTATAGACAAGCGCATATCAGTTCATGCCCGTACTTTATTCCATAATGATGACAAGATAGTTATTAGGTCAGACATTGGAGTGGCTGGCGAATACAAGCAGAACGGAGATTTTTTTAACCTACTTGAAGGCGGGGTGGAAGCAAAAGCAGTTTTGGATCCTCTATATGGCGCTGTCATGCAAGTTCTATCTACAAGAAACGAGAAGAAGATGGGGATAGAGGTTAGTATTTTGTCAACAGTACCTCTTGGTATAGGCCTAGGATCATCTGCCGCGTCGTGCGTCGCAACCGTGGCTGCTGTTGATTTGCTTTTCGAGAAAAATACCAGCAGGCAGCATGTATGCGAGATTGCGATCGAGTCAGAGAGACAAATTCATAAGAGAACTTCAGGCGCTGATTGCTATGTTAGTACCTTTGGTGGGCTGATACAGTATCAAGGCAAATCAAAAAGCTTCGAGAAGATAGAAACTAAGCGATCGCTCCCCCTTGTCGTTGCAAGCACTGGAATAAAGCACAAAACGTCCGACCTTGTGATGGCCGTCAATAGGTTCAAGGAAGAAAACAAGACAGTTTTTGATAGCCTCGCAGAACAAGCGCGGGATATTTGCTTGCAAGCATGGGCCGCCATAGAATCAGGCAATGGTGATAGAATAGGGGAGCTTTTGAATGAAAACCAGATATTACTTCAGCAGATCGGCATATCACATGAGAGAGTCCACGATATAATAAATATATGTAACAAGGCTGGTGCTATTGGGGCTAAGATTACCGGTGCAGGAGGAGGAGGGGCAATTGTTGCTCTTGCATCAAGCAAGTTAGAAAGCATAAAGATAGCGTCTCAGCTCAAGGAAGCAGGCTATCCGTCATTTGAAGTGGAAATAGATTACAAAGGGCTTTCTGCTTAAAGAAATAATTCTCCCGACCTCTGTTGGCTTTAGATTTGATTCCCTTTGCGCGGTTCAATCTATCTGCATCAAATAGTGTATCTGATATGGAAGTTATTGAAGACATTATGTCTCCCTACAATGAAGATTAATTTTCCTTATTTTTACTCCAAATCTCCATCCATTTCTAGTACCTCAAATGCCACACCATATTTCTTTTTCCAGTTAGATCCAGTGTAGCCATAAGTGAACAGCCGGAAATTCGGGTTAGATGCTTGACCGTTATCTATCGACCTGCCTTCTCTGATGTAATATGATGGTAATTCCTAAGTCGCTATTGAGAACTACGAACAAATTTATCTATCAAGCAATTTAATTTCAGTAATTATGCATTTTTAAGAGGTGCGGTAAGGTGCATAGGCTTAACCAGGTCTGCAACATCGACCCAGCAGCGAGCTATCTTGTCCATTGAATAGATGAGATTCAATACTGCAACCGTGGAGTCGAGATCCTTGGAATGTACATTGCGTTTGATTGAATTTATGATTTTAGTAAAGTCATCATACATCTTAACTATGGTATTTGATTCTGATCTCGTCTTGTTCACAAAACCAGCTACTGACTTCTCGTGCATCTTTTCTACAAGAAATCCTGCATCTACTATTTCATCAACGGCTTTAATGTACGAAAGATCTATTGTGTTTGCAAGGTCGACAATATAGTCACCAGCGCTCTCAAGAAGGTTGGCGGCTATTCTATAATCAAGGATGTCAATGTTACTTAGGTTAAGCTTTGTCGCTAGTTTTTGATCCATCATAGCACTTCGGATAAGCCTGACGAGCAAGAAATATTGTCGATCGACTTCATCATCCCTGCCGCTGATTACCTTACGGATGCTGCTATTCTGTTTTAACTTTATGGCTTCAAACATATCGCGATACATACCTCCAACTATTGCACTCATACGGCGTAGTATCTTTTCTGCATCAACTGCATCTGCATCAAGTAAGAATTGAGCAGTTATATGGAAGCCATCTTCATCAACTATTTCTAGGCCGGCGAGTTTTCGTATAGCCTTCTTAATTCGGTCTGCGTCTTCAAATGAGATCTGCAAGTTAGCCTTGATTGTGATCATATCATATCCAAGCAGGTAGCCTCCGTAAACTTGATTCACTAACATATCCATGGATACCGAGGAATATGGAATTGTGAGTTCTTTTATCATCTCTGCAGTGTCATCTTGTGAAGGAAATATCGATATAGAGTTGTCGCGATTGATGTGCAATGGCACGATGCTTCCTTTCTTGAGATTATTGCTCTTGATCCACATGCTAGGCAGCGATACCAAGATACTGCTGCCTATTTGCTGCAATCGTCTTGCATAGTGTGCCATGTCAAATTGTTTATATGCATTTAAACTAATTAAACATTATTTTTATATTTTTGAACATTATAAATTGACATATGTCAACAGGCCTGGTTGGACAGCCTATAGCGATAGCCAAGGCATTTAGTCCAGGTCACATAACTGGTTTCTTTGAAGTGCCCCATGATACTTATTGTACTTCTTATCTGCAAAAGGGGTCTAAAGGTGCAGGTTTTTCTATTGACAGGGGTATTACAACTACTGTCTATGTATACGAGACCTCAAAACCAGAATATCATATATGGATCAATGGAGCTAGAACTCACAACGCAGAAGTTTCAAAGTGGGTTGTGGAAGAATATCTCAAGCTTGCAGATAAGCCCTATTTTATAAGCGTCAATCATAATGTAGAAATCCCAATTGGCTTTGGTCTTGGCTCCAGTGGAGCAGCTGCACTTGGTCTATCATATGCACTTAATCAGGCACTCGACACAGGTTTTAATAAAATTCAAGCAGCACAAATTGCACATCGTGCAGAGATTGCCTGCAATACAGGTCTAGGCACAGTAATCGCCGAATTTGCGGGAGGTTTTGAGGTGCGAACGAGCGCAGGTGCGCCAGGCATAGGCGCTGTTAGTAGGATTAATCTGAATAAGGATTACAAAGCAGTGATCCTCTGCCTTGCTCCCGTTTCCACCAAATCCTTTCTCACAAACCACATACAAGAAATAAACGGTCTTGGAGGCAAAATGATAGGCAAACTATCAGCTTCAAAGAACATTGAGGAGTTTCTTAAAATGTCACATAAATTTGCAGAGACATTAGGCCTGACAGAAGGCAGATGCAGAGGACCCATTACAGCTCTCAATGCTAGAGGAATTGAATCAAGCGTGGCACTCTTTGGCCAAACTATTTTTACCATCGTTTCGTACGAAATGGCTGCTCGGGCGGCAAGTGCTCTCAGAGAATTTGGCGGCACGCTCATTGTCTGCAAAATAGACCGCACAGGGGCAAGAGCGCTCTAAATTGCACACAAACCACCACCATATTGCCATACCGCCAAATCACCCTCGAGCCAAATCTCTTTACATACGTGAGATGCTAGTCAGTGGCTTTAGGCGAGGCCTAGTGGCACCAGAGGGCCTGATTGCTCATGGAAGAGGTGAAGCATATGATTACCTACTTGGCGAGCGCACCACAGAAAATGCTCAACTGGCCATTAATGCAGCTGCAGAATTGCTATTACGCTCAAACCGTCCTGTCATATCCGTAAATGGAAATACCGCTGCACTCTGTCCAGATGCTGTAGTCGATCTTGCAGCGGTGACAGGTGCAAGTATTGAGGTCAACATCTTTTATAGAACGGAAGAGCGTGAGTTGGCCATCAAAACAGAACTAGAACTAAATGGAGCGAAATTCGTATTAGGGGTAGGCTCAAAAGCTTCAGCAAGAATTCCTGAGCTGCAAAGTGAACGCAGGCGAGTTGACCCTGATGGCATCTTTGCTGCTGACACTGTCTTAGTTCCACTTGAGGACGGTGATCGAACTGAGGCGCTTGCAAAAATGAATAAAACGGTAATTGCAATTGACCTCAATCCATTATCTAGGACATCTAGGGCCGCAAACATTACCATTGTTGATAACATAGTAAGAGCAATGCCGTTGCTGGTAAAAGCCGCAAGAAAGCTCAAAGCCATCACATCATTGGGAAGAATGGCAGATAATTTCGACAATAGCAAGAACCTCCAAGATTCAATTAAGATCATAAAAGGAGAAATCTAATAGTTGCAGGGTAGGACAAAACTCAACGTAGACGATATAATATCTAAGAAAGGGAAAGAAAAAATTTCTGTCATTACAGCATACGAATATTCTACTGCCAAAATCTGCGACAGTGCAGGAATTGACATTTTGCTCGTAGGCGATAGCGCAGGAATGGTGATGCTAGGCTACTCAAGCACAGTGCCTGTGGGTATGGAAGAGATGATGATATTTTGCGGCGCAGTATCAAGAGGAACCAAACGTGCAATGATAGTTGGCGATATGCCATTTGGTTCTTATCAAGTAGCTCCAAGTATGGCAGTTGAAAATGCAATCCGAATGATAAAAGCGGGCTGCGACGCAGTCAAGCTTGAAGGAAGTTCTGAGAGTGTGGACACTATAAGGGCCATAACAGATGCAGGGATACCTGTTATGGGTCACATTGGGCTCACGCCTCAGACATCATCACTATGGGAAGGCTACAAATTGCAAGGCAGGACAAAAGAAGGAGCGAACAAACTAATTGAAGACGCTGTTCTTCTAGAGAAGACGGGCGTCTTTAGCATTGTTCTTGAGATGGTTACAAGTGAGGTAGTGGATGCGATAACAAAGAGCGTCTCAATTCCAACTATAGGCATAGGGTCAGGTCCTAGTTGCGATGGCCAGGTGCTTGTACTGCATGATATGTTAGGGATTTATCAAGACATTCGGCCAAGATTTGTAAAAAGATATGCAGAACTTAACAGGGAGATATTTGATGCAGTTTCAAGCTACAATCACGAAATCAAAACAGGTATTTTTCCAGGGGAATCTAACACATTCCACATGGATGCAACGGAGCTAGAAAAGTGGAAGAATGAGAAAGGAATATGACATCAAGAAGAGAGATTAACCCTTCAAAAGACATCCTGGGAACACAGGGAGCCGAACTTGAAGATAAGAAAATAGTACTTTGCATTACTGGAAGTGTCGCAGCGTATCGGGCAATTGACCTGGCACGGCTATTGATCCGACATGGTGCAGATGTTCATGCGGTTATGACGGAATCAACAACCTCTATGCTACTCAATCCCGAAATGATGAAATGGGCCACAGGTAATGATGTAATCACCAAGTTGACTGGTAACTTGGAGCATATTCTGCTGGCTGACTATGGCAGGTCAGACCTCATCATTGTATACCCATGTACTGCCAATACTCTTGGAAAGGTAGCAGCAGGTATCGATGATACCGCCGTTACGTCAATCCTCAGTGTTGCACTCGGCAGCAAGATTCCCATCATAGTAGCGCCTGCAATGCATGAGGCTATGTATGAGAATATATTTGTTCAGCAGAATATTAGAAAATTAAGAGATTGTATGATGTTCGTGGAACCAAAAATGGAATCAGGCAAAGCAAAAGTCGCTGACTTGCAGCATACTCTAAATGCTGCGATTTCCGTCTTTTCAAGTAAGGCGGGTTTGTTACATAAGAGAGTGCTTGTTACTGCGGGAAGTACAATTGAATATATTGACCCGATCAGGGTCATCACCAACCTTAGCTCTGGTAGAATGGGCATTGCTATAGCAGAGGAAGCAGAGCGAATGGGTGCAAATGTCACACTTGTATTTGGTCACGGAACTCAGAATCCCGCGAGCGACAGGATAGTGCGCGTAAGTACAGGTGAGGAAATGCACAAGGCGATCCTTTCGGAGTTATCATCGAATAAATATGATCTTGTTATAATGGCTGCTGCAGTTGCAGACTTTGTGCCTGCAAAAAAATCAAATAAAAAAATTGGCACACAGCTAGGCAATGTGGAGCTATCGCTTGTTCCTACAAGGAAAATAATTAATGAAGTGAAAAATAAAAGCAAGAACACGTTCCTAGTTGCATTCAAGGCAGAGTACTGTGTATCGGCTTCAGACCTTATAGAAAAGGCATACAGAAAACTAAAAGACTCTGACGCTGATATTGTTGTGGCAAATGATGTGGGGAGAGAGGGGTCAGAGGCAGGATCTTATAAAAACGAAGTATTTATTGTCGACAAAAACAAAAATGTTATCCACTTGCCCCTAAAGAACAAGACAGATGTTGCACAGAGACTTCTACAGATCGTGGCTGAAGTAATGGCAAAGAGCAGTAGCAAATGACACTAATACAATAGCATAGACCATTCGAAGTTTGGAATAATTACTGTAGTGTAGGATATCGCTACTTATTTTACTTCTCCTTATGCCTCTTATCTGACTGACAATTTTTTAGTAGTGTATTTTTTTCCTCTCTCAATTTCTAACCTGTCATGCTACACTAGCAATATTGATTTGTCATCCTTTTCTGCTAAATGATGCCAGGTTATATATAATCAAAAATTAATTCAAATGCTTGTTTGTATTGAAGTCATAAATGTTCTAATTGAGGTTTTTGTTGCTTGATGGATATTGTATCGTAGCCGATATCATCCACATGGCGCAGCGAGCATATTAATAAAAATCTTGATCAGTCGTAAAAAACAAACATCTCTGAGGGCAGATCCTTCAGAAGGAAGTCAGCCTGTCAATAGAAAATTCCAACACATTAACCTCCATAATTTCAAAATTCAGAATGTTTCCAACTGGATCTACATATAGTAATGTCAAAGATTATCAGACTAGCATCTATCATTTTCGTGATCATAATCGAAATTTAAAATAGCTCAATTTTTATTTTCTCCGACGAGGACAAGATCCTTAGTAAACTTGTTGAGCACCTGTGGCTTGCCATCTTTTATAATTATGCTGTCTTCTATCCTTACACCGAATTTGTTCTCCACGTATATTCCAGGCTCGATAGTGACAACCATGTTTGCCTTAAGTTCTTCATCATTTTTCATCCTCAGCCAAGGGGGCTCATGAACATCAAGACCTATACCATGGCCGGTTGAATGGGTAAATAGTTTCTCATATCCGTGCTCTGCTATCAAGTTTCTACATGCTGCATCAACCTGACCGCAGGTCATGCCTGTATTTGCCGTCTTGAGGCCAATTTTTTGGGCTTCTTGCACTATATCGTACACCCGATTCATCTCTTTAGTTGCCGAGCCAAGAACAAATGTCCTTGTTGCATCAGCTATGTATCCTGCATACCGAAGCGTTAGGTCGACTACTATCATATCGCTCTTGCGGAATTTTCTGTCCGTTACTTCCGCGTGAGGCAAGGCACTGTTTGGGCCACCCGCTATGATTAGAGGATTTAGTGTAGACTTGTATGATGGAGGATTTGCACCCATTTTCATCCCCTCGTAGATGAGGCATGCCTGCAGCTCGAGCTCGGATAGACCTACCTTGATTTCCTCTTCGCATATTTCATACAAGTTATCCAATACCTTGGATGCTTTTGAGATAACTTTGAGCTCAGCTTGATCCTTTATCCTCCGTGTCAAAAAGAATGGATCTGTATTGACCAAAATATTCCCATCTTGTTTGCGAATTGAGTCTACTGTGGAGTAATCACTGCAATCGGTGCAGACTTTGCTTTTTTTTACGAGTGAAACAAATGTAGAAATGAGTTCACCTCCTCTTTCAGTGACAATCACTTCGGAGTCGATTGATGTTTTTTGAGCTCTCAAATATTCTAATTTGGGGGTGATCAACTTAGTTGTGTCGTTGTCCATGCATACTGCAATGGCTTCGCCCCAAAAACCTGTTAGATAAAATACGTTTTCTGGCTCAAATGCTGCAACTACAGTGCAACCCTGTGATCTCTCTGCATGCTGCAAAACGCTTAAACGCCGCTCCTTGACTGACAACCCGAAGAATGAGGTTCCTGACTTTTATAAAGCGTTATGAGGTGATATTATTGTAATTGATTTAAATATGGCTAGCACTTCCGCTTTTTTTGAGACAATATGGAATACCTGGCGATGCTCCCGGGACCAACGAATGTTCCAAACAGGGTCATGAATGCAATGCTTGCACCTGTGATAAACCATAGAAGCGATGACTTTCGAATATTATACAAAGAGATAGTTGAAAAAACCCAGAAGGTCTTCCAGACGTCAAATGACATCGTGTTACTCACTACTTCTGGTACCGGTGCTGTCGAAGCATCTGTAGTTAATCTAATCAAGAAGGGAGATAAAGCAATAATTCCAGTTAACGGTGAGTTTAGCACAAGGCTTGCTGATCTCATTGACAGCTGGGGAGGGGAGGCCATTAGAATAATCTCGCCGCCTGGAGAGAATCCCCCATACGACAAATTTGAGGAAGCATTTGAAAAACACAAGGATATCAAAGCCATTTATGCAGTCTATAATGAAACATCTACAGGAACTACAATAAGGTATATGGACAAGTTGGGTGAACTTGCTACAAGAAAGGGTGTATATTTTATTGCCGATGCTGTTTCAATACTTGGAGGCGACGACTTACCAGTCGATAAATGGAACATTGACATTTGTATGACTGCATCGCAAAAAGCTCTTGCTGCCCCGCCCGGTGTCGCTCCAATATCGATAAGTGAACGGACAAAGAAATACATGCAAGAGAATCCCCCTCCAACACAATATTTGAATTTGAAGCGCTACTTCAAATACTATGAGGAGCATTATGAAACTCCTTTTACACCTGCACTGCCCCTTTACTACGCATTCAGAGAGGCCCTCGATATTGTAATTGAAGAGGGGCTAGAGAATAGAATAAGACGGCACAAGATATGTGCTGACGGTTTTTATACAGGGTTGGGCGCGCTTGGGTTGACACCCTTTGCCAAGCCAGATGCAAGAAGCAATATGATAATTGCTCTGAATTACCTGCAAGGAATGGATGATAAGAAATTCCGTGGCCTATTATCAAATGAGTTCAAGGTATTGGTTGCAGGGGGCTTTGGCCACTTGAAGGGAAAAGTGTTCAGAATTGGCTCAATGGGAGAGGTTGGAAGATATCATGTCATGAGAACAATATCATCAATCGCCTCTGCGATGAACATGCTTGGCATCAAGACAAACGCTGAAGCTTCGTCGGCTGCTATGGATAGGCTAAAGGCTCTTGGCTGAATAAGACCCTCTCGGTTATCGTAATCCGTCAAGATTAATATAAGGTCAAACAGAAGCGCATCTCTATGCCTTTAGAGAAGGGTTCTCTAATATTGCTGGATTATACTGCTAGGGTTAAAGATACTAACGACATTTTCGATACAACTCGAGAAGAAGAAGCTAAGAAAACCAACCTGTATGATCCAACCCATAAGTATGAGCCAAAGATTGTGTCTGTGGGCGAAAGCTGGGTCCTTAAAGGATTAGACGAAGCTCTATCCAATGCCAATGTTGGCGATAAGCTCAACATCGAAGTCCCTCCAGAAAAAGCATTTGGAAAAAGAGACGATACCAAGATCAGGATGATCCCTCAACGTAAGCTTGGCGATAAGGCAGACGAAGTTGGAGTTGGCGACGAAATTGAAATTGACAACAGGCGTGGCATAATAAGGTATGCTGGTTCAGGCAGAATACAAGTTGATTTTAACCATAGATTGGCTGGCAAGACACTGTTGTATGATGCCAACGTAATGAAGAGGCTTGACTCTGATAGCGAAAAGGTAAGTGCACTAATCAAGAGAAGGTTAGGCGTTGACGAAACCAAACTACAAATCAATTTAGCAGAACCTAATTTAGAGATCCAGCTTCCGGAAGATACATACCTGGCAGAAGGCTTACAGATAGTTAAACGAGCGGTTACAAACGATATCTTCAAGTTCGTTCCTTCAATCAAGAATATTAGGTTCATAGAGAGCTACCAGGCTCCTGCAGAGCAAAAGAAGGATGCTCAGGAAGAACAACAACAGCCAAAAGTAGAAGCAACCGCAGAAGCTAAGTGATGAACGAGGAAAAAGTTATTATACTAAAATGGCCCGGAGTAAGTCATGGAAAGTGCTCAGCAAAGTCAAGTAATAACTGTAACCCCCAAGGCAGCTGAGAAGGTTGCCGAATTCATGAAGCAAGAGGGGAACTCTAACCTTTACCTAAGAGTATACGTCTCGGGCGGAGGGTGTGCAGGTCTGTCATATGGAATGGGGTTCGAAGAAAAGCCTGACGAGGATGATAGGATTATTGAGCAAAATGGAGTAAAGCTGTTGCTCGATAGCTATAGTCAAAGATATCTCAAAGACGCAAATATTGACTACATCGAAAGTCTGATGGGTTCAGGCTTTAAGATCAATAATCCCAATGTGACAAAGAGCTGCTCGTGTGGGCATTCATTTAGTACCGAATAAGGGAATATTCCCACCCTTACTCTTCTACTTCCCACGTTATTGTTTTACGTTTTTGTCTTAGGGTATTTTTATATAGAAACTACTTGGGCTCTCTTGTATCTGCGAGATAGAACCTATTCAAGGAAAAGCTAATGTGCTTAGACAAGGGTCGATCAAGTTTCAATAACCTCATTGGTAGATTAATTACACAAACATCTTGACGCAGTTCATATAATGTTCAGCGACCACCGATCACTAACAAAATGACAATAGATTGCTAATCTCAATTGCGGAAACATAGATTTGCTAGTCTGTTGACGCCAAATATGAGAAAGGAAATAAGACGAACAGGTACTTGTTTGATTCAGGCATAAGTCCAGCACGTCTTCTCTTTAATGCAAACCTCTTGAGTCAACATTGCAGCATTATGGACATGCCCAACGCCATGCTGGACTCTTAAGCGAATTGCACCTTATTTCAAGCGAGATTGTTCTATATGCACATCCTGATACTTTCTCAAAAAGGTGGTTGTTTTTGTCAGCTGATTCTTGGGTCTCCTCTAAGTTCAATGAAGATGACTTGAAAACGCACGGTGCAATATTTTTACAAAAGAATTGCATTACCCCATTCATAGCCAAATGCAATCCCAGGCCTTTAACAAAGGGATCAATATTCTATATATAACAAATTTTGAAAAGGCGTCCCCATTCAATATAAAGAAGCACTAGAAATGGGGGGAAATTTTTCACGACCCCTTAATATCTGATGATAAGAGCTTGATTGCAGCTGTCAAACACAGAGGCCTAGTCATCTGACTGCACATGATCATGCAGGAATAATTAATGCTATAAAATAAGCCCAAAAAGATAACTGCCTCAAAGAAAGTTTATGCAATAATAGGAGGATTTCATCTAAGTGGGAAAATGTGTGAGCACATAATCTAATCTATTTTAGATGAGATTATAAGATTAATCCAAGGTTCATCGTCCAGTATCGCTCTAGTGAATGGATTGCTATAATCAAAATGATTAAATCTATACCTTGCAACTTTATTCAAACCAGCGTTGGCTCAAAGTTCCTTTTTTCCTGAATCAGAGTAAAACCATCTATTGTAATTGAAACTAATAACGTTGTGATGATTGAGCCAATGAAACTCTGTATATACCTACATCAGACTACTTTGACTATATCCATGAATAAGGGAAAGCAGGTATTTTTGAATTAATGCCAAGAGGTTATTATTAGTAGCAAGACGAACAAACAGAAAAATCCCTATATGTTATACCACTTCGCAAACTAGGCGGGAAGAATAAATAAGATTTAATGGCAATATGAGGCAGTAATAATGATTACATTGCGATACGATGTAATAATCGTTGGAGGTGCCTCAGCAGGACTAACTGCTGCAATGTATGCAAGTCGCCAAGGTCTTAGGACTTTAGTAATCACAAAAGATATCGGAGGACAAGCACTCCTTACAAATGCCATAGAAAATTATCCCGCTTTTGAACATATAGGCGGCTTTGAACTAATGCAGAGATTTGAACAACAAGCAAAAAATTTCGGAGCTGAGTTTGCATACGAAGAGGTACAGTCTATAACTGAAGACAAGGAAGAAGATAGTTTTAAAATAAAAACAATAACCGGTGAAAAAGAATATTCTTCTCACGCACTAATCCTTGCATTTGGCAAGACTCCAAGGGACTTGAATGTGAAAGGAGAAAGAGAGTTAAATGGCAGAGGAGTTTCATATTGCGCTGTTTGTGATGGTCCTTTTTTTAAGGATAAAAAGATTGCAATTGTTGGTGCAGGAGACCCAGCTTTAGAAGCTGCTTTATATCTTAAAGAATTAGCATCACAACTCTACATAATACATAGGACGGATAAACCAGTAGGTTCAGAGGAATCGATCGAGTTATTGCAAAATAAAGATAACAACAGTAAGATTTCTTTTATTTTCAATTCGGTTGTTAATTCAATTAACGGCAATTCAAAAGTGGAATCTTTAACTCTCTATGATTTCAAAACGAAGTTTGAATCAAAGTTGGATGTGGATGGAATATTTGTCGAAATGGGATATGTTGCAAGAACAGATATTGTCAAGGACCTGGTTAAGTTGAATAGCAGCAAAGAAATAATTGTTGACAAGTTCTGCAGCACTTCTAGCAAAGGAATCTTTGCAGCAGGGGATGTCACAGATGTGCCCTACAAACAAGCTATAATATCTGCAGGTCAAGGTGCTACTGCAGCATTATCTGCATACAACTACCTTCAAAGGATAAAAGGAAAACCAGCTATTAGAGCAGATTGGAAGTCGATTCTTGATAAGACTGGCTAGACATATCAGATAAAAAAGACTGGTACATTGGAGAGAGATATTGTTTTCTTCCCTTAAATGTCACGAAAATCATTATATCTAATTTTTTCTCTCTATAGTGCTTTTACACACACACGTATTACTAAAATATTCCAAACTGCCATTACGGTGCAAAAGATATCAATTGCCACAAATTACTTGACAGCATTGCATTTAGTTACTGTTTAAGCATCAGTCACAAAAATAGAGGCATGGTAACCTGAAGGAACCATATGCAACATGTGTCCACAAAGGGAAATCTACAATAAAAGCCAACTCCCTACCGTTGTTGACGCTAAGTAAAGTTGTTAGTAATAAACTAGAGTGTTGTTGGTTGGGATGCTATGCTGTTGATAAAGAAATGGATATGAGGAGAATTGTAAATCCTACGAAAAATTAATTCATGTAGTATTACGAATGCGCTGCGGGGGAGAACACGGATGCAAACCACACTTATGCATGAAATATCGACGAAAAAGGATCATTAGAAAATGTTCCTATGTTATATAACATAAAAGTAGAAAAAAGCTATCCTTTTATAGGAGTATTGACGCATCATTCTAGCGTGTCATTGAGTACGCCTCATTTTCCGGGCATTATGGGAAAATTGAAATCATTATATTCATCCACTATAAGCATAGGCCTGATTGTCATACTGATCTCTCTCGTTTTTCTTGCTTCAAATGTTACTATAACTCTTGCACAACAAGAGGAACAACAATCGCTCAACCAGCCGTCAACAATCAAGATCATAACAACCGCTGAAAGCCCAAATGACAGCTTCAGATTACAGGTGCCGGTAGGATGGAAAATTCATGATGTGAATAATACAGGTGCCATGCTGATCTCAGAGGTACTTCGAGGATTTGGAATACTGGCCCAGCTATGCCCGGAAGAACAGCAGACAGCTGTTTCAAATCAGGGGGCCAACATATCGAATAGTACTATAGGTACTGTGACAAATGATAACACTTGCAGAGATGCACAAGAAGATGTCATACATATTGTTCGATATCCTAACTTGGGCGCTAAACTGGGGTTCACCTCCCAAGATATTGTAACGGATGATGATATCACAAGCGACAGGATTCTATCTTACCAGATGCAAAAGCTTCAGGAAGCTGGTTATCGCAATATTCAGATTGTAGGCAGCACAGACACTGGAATTAACATTGATGTCAGCACAGGGATTGATAGCAATAACACATTAACTGCAACGCTTCCCGCAAAGCTTGTGGAAATGACATACAGCACTAATCTAGATCCATATAGAACGAAAACAGGTTATTTCATTTCAACCGCTTCAAGCGTAACATCTCACGACCTAGGAACCATAACAGGCTATGGCATATTTTATGAGGGTGGATCTAATGCATTTACCAGTTCTCCCTTGCCTCCTACCGGTGATGCAGAAGAAGACGAAAATGCAACTCAATCTAGCAGTTTAGTTCTGCCGCCAGAACCCGTAAGCGAGGTATTTGATACTTTTGAGTTAATGGCAGACCCGGAAGCAGTTCAAGCACTATCTCAGGCTGCTGTAGATCAAGTAGTTACTGATGAAACAGTTGATAATGAAACAGTTGATAATGAAACAGCAACTGATGAAACAGCAACTGATGAAACAGCAACTGATGGAGAGGCAGTTGACAATCCTCTTACAGCCGAAATTATCTCAAACGGCACTCAGGGTGAAGCACCTGCAACATTTGTGTTTGAAGGGGATGCACTAGGTGGTGTAGGACCATATACTATTAGCTGGGATTTTGATGATGATATCGACGAAGAAAGCGAGGAGCAAACTATTTTACATACATTTGACGCAATTGGCACCTATAATGTTACGTTTACCGTCACAGACAGCGAGGAACAAACTGCTACGGATAGTATAGAAATAACGGTAGTGGAGCCATCAGCAGCAGACGATGAAGGAGCAGATGGAGCCGCGGCAGCAGACGATGAAGGAGCAGATGGAGCCGCGGCAGCAGACGATGAAGGAGCAGATGATGATGGAGCATGATAAGGACAGAGAAGAGCAAGCTTAGATAATCCATCTCTGCACTCCAGAAGGTCTAGTTATTACAACCAAAAGTTTGTTATAATGAATTTTCCTCATCGCTGACCTGATTTAGAACTATTTTATTTCTACACTAGACTAGCTGTGATTTCCGATTAGGCTGCTCTATTTATAGTTACTCGATTAATGCAACAGAGAATGGACGGGATCTATCCAGAGCTGAGAGATATCACTCGAGAGCATTTTAAGTAGCGAGAGATAATTTTATCTCAATCCCGAAGATTCTTTTCGGCCAGAATATAATGAGGAGGACGGCAGTTGCATACCTCATAGACATATTGTAAAGAAAATTAGGTTATATGCCTCTTTGATTCTTAGAATAAATACCTTGTCGCTTTGGAAAAAAAGAAAAGATGGACTGCATTTTCTTACAGGTATAACTGACAAAGACGAGCTAGAGAAAATTCGTAGAATTGCCAGTAGACTTGATGAAGATGAAAACCTCCTGCCTTGTTGCAAACAATCTAGAATGAAACCCAGTGATTCTGCATTCGCTGCAGCTAACATAGTTTTTGCAACGGATAAGCGAATAATAATAGGAAATCCTACATTGCATAGCTTCGAGAAAGGCGGTAATTATTCTGATAGCTCTTTTTCTTCCATGCTATCTGCTTCATCTTCTTGATGAGCTTGCTCGGCAGGCGTTTCCTGAAGCTTTTCAACCTTTCTTGCGAAGACAAGATATGTGGTATGCCCGATCATTCTCATTGACGGACGGGTCATACCGTCTCTTGCCTCCATGTTGCGGATCATTAATTCTACACAATCTATATCAGCATAACCACTTTTTTTTAACTGTGTTGCAGTTTTTTCAATCTGATTCATAGTAGGGCATATTGCTACAAATGCACCACCGCCTTTGAGGGCATCGTGCACCTGGTCAACTACCGTCCACGGATCACCGAGGTCAACAGTTGCAACATCCACATTGCGGATATCAACACCGTGATGCGGATCATGATGATACATAGTCACATATTCATCCATACCTGCCTTTTTGAGATTGCGCTCTGCTATCTCCATGAACTCTGGATTAACATCAAAACTGTAAATGTGACCTTCTGGCTTGACTATGCTTGCCAAGAAGGTGGCAAGTGCTCCACTACCCGTCCCAACTTCGAGTACCTTTGAGCCATTTTTGAGCCCTGTTCGAGCTACAATATATCCTAAATCCTTTGGATATACTATCTGTGTTTTTCGCTCTGACTTCATTATAAAATCATGTATGGTAGGCTCCATAAGAAAGATGATCTTTCCTTCTGTGGTTCTGATCGCCGAGCCATATTCCATGCCAACTATTGATGAGAAATCAATTATCCCAAGATGAGTATGAAACTTTTTATCACTGGAGACTTTGATAAGCCACTTTTTGCGCGGATTATGAAATAGAAGGACATAAGAGCTTTCATTGATCTTTGTCAAAGCAAGCGGGATAGTTGCATGCATGGAATAAAAATCAATCAATCAAAAAAGGGGAACATTGTCTGCCAATATATCTAATATATACTTCGGTGACCATTCATTTGCTTCCTAGGCCTTCTGCAAGGCAGACTAACTAACTCAAAGTGGCATCTGCTAAAAAATTCCGCTTTTAAATTTAGATAATATCTGCAGTAAACAACGGAAATATACTTTGCATGCTATTTGCGTCTAATAAGGCACAAAGCGCAGCATATTATATTGCTAAAATAGTAAAGGTCTTAACAAGTGACTGAGTGGCACCTTCACAG
The DNA here is from genome assembly GCA_045809625.1 of Nitrososphaera sp. Taxonomy (GTDB): domain Archaea; phylum Thermoproteota; class Nitrososphaeria; order Nitrososphaerales; family Nitrososphaeraceae; genus Nitrososphaera. The sequence continues at coordinate 36,198 of JBJMEA010000020.1, forward strand.
TCAGTATTTTTTACATCCTATCAAGTGCACCGATGCCAAGTACTTCGAGAGTATTTTTTAATGCAACTCCAAATGCTTTGACGAGGCCGAGCCGAGCCATTCTCACTTGCGTATCTTGTTCCCTTAGGACAGGCACCTTCTCATAAAAAAGATTGAATGTCATGGCAAGGTTATACGCAAAACGAGCAAGCGATTTCAGAGAGAGTGACGTGGCTGCATTCTCAATTACAAGATCTAGCTTGCCTATCTCCTTTATCAGAGCAATTTCTGACTCGTGTTGCAGATGTTCAAATGCAGAGTCTATTCTTCCTCCAGTAATACTCTGTTCCGACTTTTCAAGTATGCGCTGTGATCTTGCATATGCATACTGCAAATATGGCCCCGTGTCCCCGTTAAGGCTCAGCGACTCCTTGATGTCAAAGGTAATTATCTTGTCAAAATCTTGTTTTATCATGTTGTAACGTATAGCTGATATCGAGATCTCATCTGCTATCCTATTCAACTCTCGATCTGAAAAATCAGGGTTTCTGGTCTGAACTTCCTCATATGCCTTGGCGTGGAGATTATCCAGTATATAGTCTGCGTTTACGTATATTCCCTTCCTGCCCGACATATGCATAAACTGTCTATCACCGATATCGATCCCAAAATCTTTTGCGGTGTCATAGCTAAGAGTCACCGCCTCATAGCTTAGGTGGAAGTATTTACGGTCGCCATCGACTCCGAGCTTTGACAGCACATAAGAGATTATCCTTTGGAGCCTTGACTGTCTGGAGTCAATTACCGTTATCACTCGTTCTCCACCATTGAATTTGTCATCAGAAACTGATCTATGGGTTCCAGAGGCCAGGTCTGTTGCATAAAGCAGTGAGCCATCCCATTGCTTTGTATATTCGCGATAGTAGAACGGATCTTCAACCAGCCCTAGCTTCCAGGCAGCGTAGGGAATATCCTTTGCAATATATGTTGCCGTGCCGTCGCTCCTTACCAGTACCTTATCCTCCTCTTCCTCACTGCCTCCAATGATCCAGCATCCTTTGTTCTTCCCCTCTAATTCGTACCTTGCAATTCCCTTGCTTTTTAGCAGCTCAAATGCCTTGATCCACAACTTTGATCCAACAATATGCGATTCAAAATTCAGTAGATCATAGCGCACTTTCATACGCCAGCATGTTTTCAGCTGCTCCTGCAGAACCCGTGATGTAATATCTAGAGCAAAGTGAGCAATCTCTGACTTGCCTTCCTCTATTTCTTTGAGCACCAGCTTACGCTTTTCCGAAAGTGGAGGATCTTTTTCGTACATCTCGTTTATCTTGACGTACACTTCATCACCACAGTACTGGTCAAACTTTTGATGCTTCACTGGCGGCACAAGTGGAAAACCTCCGAACTTGAATCCAACTACAACGTCTGCTATCTGCATTCCTGAGTCATCAATGTAATTGAGGACCGATGTCCTATGGTTTGTCGCTCTCATTAAACGGTATAGGGTATCGCCAATTATTACATTGCGCATATGCCCTACATGCAGCGCCTTGTTTGGGTTTACACTCGTATGCTCTATGACAATGTGCCTTCCTTCTCCAACGTTAGGATACCCATAGCTCTCAGGATTTGACAATACTTGACTCAGGGTGAACTTTGATAAGTGAGCATGATTTGCCTTGAAGTTGATATATCCACCCGCAGAATCAGTTGACAAGATATAGCCTTCTTGTGCCAGAGGTCTAATTGATTCGACAAGGTCAGCTGCTATTTTTGGAGGAGGCTTTTTTATATGCTTGCTTAGAATGAATGCAACATTGCACGACAAGTCGCCAAAGGCTTGCTGGGAAGGCTCAGATACGTCAAATTCAACTTCGGGGTAGCCTTCAGACTTGAGCACTGAATAAACTAGTTCACGTACCTGCTCAATAAAAAGTCGAAAAGTCATGCCTTTATTCCCAAATAGTTGAATGCGACAAAATCAATTGCTTCTACAAGACCTGCACCTTCTTTTCCGGTCACCACATGATCAGCGTGGGCCTTGACATTTTCCTCAGCATGGTCTAGCGCAATGCTATGGCCACAAATGTCATACATGGGTATATCAGTCTCGCTATCTCCAATTGCGACAACCTGGTTTGGCTCTACTTCTAGCATATTAAGCGCCTCTTTAAGTCCATACGCCTTACTGATCCCCTTTTCATTAATGTGGAAAGCGTACTTGCTATCCGATAAGTAAAGTGGGAGGCAGTATTCATCAAGAAGTCTCTGGCCCTGCTTTAGGTCAAAAGTACGAAGCAATACTACCTCACTCATTCTAGGGAAGACCGGTTTTATCTTCACACCGCTGATTGCCTTCTTCAATATTTCATAGCCTTGCATGCATTTTTCCTTACTCGCCAAAACCCTGTGATCCTGTGGTGCAATTGTGATTACTCCCCCGTTTTCTCCAATAGCAATTTTAGTTGTGCCACCAAAGACAGCAAGAATATATGCTTCAACAGACGACCTACCCGTGACATAGATTACATTGTAGCCTATCTTTTCAAGATAGCGCAACTTGGCAAGTGCTGCAAGATGCACCATGCCACCTCCATTTTCAGTGAGAGTACCATCAATATCCACTGCGAAAACCTTAATGGGAGTCGTCAAGAGCGAAATTAAACCACAAGCTTAATGTTATAAAAGTGTAGTGAGTTATAAAAATGAGGTCATGAACTGACCTTTATCTTTCGCCAATTGTTGTCTAATGCAATGATAGCCCTGGGCCTGCTAATGGCAATGGAAACAAATAGCCCTGCAAGAATCACAGACCCGACTACCACTGATGTTAGGTCATATAACTGCATATCACATTGACCTCCATACAAGCCTTTTTTCTCCTCGTTTGCCAGATATCTTGCCCAATCTCCATGCAACTTCCATTGCAATTAAGGTGGGCCCAAATCCTAGTGCTATGAGTAGGAATGAGCTGATCATATCGACCATCATATCATGATTAACTATCAAGTAACAGGATTTTAATTATACTTGATCCGGTTTTTGATATGTCATATGACAACATATCTTATCAGTAACTTAATTGATTTATCATAAGCGAATTCAATGGGCCAGACCATACAACGCGCCCAATACAACTAGATATTTCAAGACATGCGAGGACCACATATCGAAAAAACATAAAAAAGTATGAAACTATTCTTTTCAGCTTAAGAAATTACCAGTAAGATAGCGTGCTAGTAAGCTATATCAGTTGCGGTAGATTCTTTCCCTACTTCTTGGGAGGAATTTATGTCCTGAGCCGTTGCTATGCTAAAAATAGTTGTTCCAGTAGCAGCTGCAAGGGAGCTAGCGGGAGCAGTCATAATGGACACTGTCGAGTCAGCAGCATCCAACATATTATCAGGTTGCACTGATGACAGTTTTACTTTACTAGAAGCTCTAATTCTTCTGTCCGATAAAGATTTCTGTCTTTTGACGTTTACTTTGATCTTAAAACCGTATTGGCCATGATTGCTCCACCTGTCTACCACAAGAATATTGCCGAAGCCGGTTACCCTTTCACCTTCTGGAGTAATCACCGTAAAATCGGTTCTGTCTCCAATCTTAATAGTGGAAACTTTTTCGTAAAAATGATGCCAGTCAAGTGCATTTGCGATTAGTGCCTGCACTGTCAGAATGTCTCCTATCTCTACCTCCTTTACGTAGCTCGGCAGAACTTCTATGTTGCAAAGCTTTGCATACATATACACTATCTTAACGCCAACCTACAATAAATAACTTTTGAGAAGCTAGAATAATAATCCAATGAACTTTGCTAAACTTCCAAAATTTTGCCCATATTCTACAATTTCATGGTTGCAATACGATAATATTTCTATTCAAAGCTGAGTCCCTTTCATCTCCTTTAGCAAGCTACTGGCAACTAGCATGTTATCAAACTTGAATAGTAATCTATCAGGGCTATTTACAGTTCTGATCATCATGTACGGCTTCTCCTTGTCTACAATTAGACCGACCACTCCAAACATCATAATGGCCTCAGACGGTAGGTCCTTTCCTTTGGCTAACTCAATTTGGAATATCTTGTCAGTAGGAATAGTCGCATCAAGCTCGGGAATAATAATTCTGCCGCGATAGAGTACAATGGTGACGTCTGATTCTATTGGAGATGGTAGGAGAGAGGACCCCAGATATCTGCCCTTTGACACAATTATTGGTTGTTCTTTCTCTTCTGACATCAGATCTACATTATCATCTAAATTAGATTAGCGTATGTGTGGGATTACTGATCTCATTTTAATGTGTATAGGAATTAAAGAGTAAAGATAATCATGACGGGGAGCCTTTTTTCCACCTGCATAGTTCCACCAGACCGACATAGAGAATCATATAATAGTATTACGATTTTCCCTCATGATGGGTATGTTTCATATATGAGAACATTTAATCACGCAGATAGGGCCCGTCGCCCAGTCAGGACAGGGCGCTGTTCCCTTAGAAAGGAAGCGCAGGCCTCCGGAGCCAGTTGTCGTGGGATCGAAGCCCACCGGGCCCGTTATCCTATGCGACTGTGAGGCGTTTTTAAATTTAGGTAACGATAAAAACAAGAGGAGAAAAAAGAAGAAGAGCTGCGTACAGAGGCAAGATCAAATAAGGAAACTATGATGCTCTAATTAGAAGATCGTACATCTGCTTTAGCACACTTGCAGTTGCACCCCATATGATGTTGTTGTCAAAAGTGAATTTATATGCGTCTTTGGCAATGTGATAATGTTCAGTATCCAGTTTGATGCTTTTGAGTGTTTCAATGAGCGGGACATCAATCACTGCGTCTACTTCATCTGTTGAAATTCTGTACTGAGGTAATATGTCCTGTATAGTTACGAACGGTACGATAAAATGGTTTGATGTCATGGTGCGTACAGCAGTCAGACAGCCAAGGATTTGGTCCGTGGTAAATATGATTCCAACCTCTTCTGCGGTTTCCCTCAATGCAGTTGCAAGAAAGGTGCCATCGCTTTCAACATATCTGCCACCCGGAAAAGAGATTTCACCCGCATGTAACTTCAGGCTCGAGCTCCTCTTTGTTAGAAATACATGTGGCCTATCCTCGTGATAATGTATTATCACGAGGACTGCAGCGGGTCTTGTCAAGGCTGCATCCACTGGTAGATATGGCTTGTCTATTATGGCAGGTCTAAGAAATGAGAGGATTTCTTCTTTCCTCAACACTCGTTGAATATCTGGGACCAAATATATGCTCTGTATGCACTCGATGGGGGCCTCTCATTTAATAAGACCTCAATCTGTTTTTCAGATTGCAGTGTGTAGTGGCACAATCAAGGTAGCCTACGAGCTGAACCCGCCAAAGATAGTAAAAGGAGAAAGATTTGATCTCGGACAGCTAAAGGTCAACATACAGAATATGATAAATCGTGCTTCGCAGCTCTGTGGACTTGTAAGCGGGATCCACCTGACCGACTCTGTCCTTGGCATTCCGCGCCTATCAAGTGTCACAGCAGCCAGATATATCAAAGAACATATTGATGCAGAAATAAGACTAAGCTGCAGCGTAAGAGTGCGCGATCGTAATTTTCCTTCCCTGTGTCAGATCGTGTCAGATGGGATTCTTATCGGGGCGGAGAGCTTGCTCATATTAATGGGCGACAAGCCACCTGATAAGTCAGGCGACTCTGGCATGAGGCCTAGCACCGCCGTTAGGATGCTCAAGAAGGACGGTTATAGCAGGAATATCAAACTTGATCTGTCCTTTCCAGCAAAAGTCAAAGACAGGTCGGCGAAATCAATAAGGAATAAGCTTGACGTTTGTCCAAACTCGCTTGTAACTCAATCAATATCATCCCTTTCCGACCTTGGAGAGATATCAGACCTTGCTAAGCCTTATGGTATTAAAGTCACCGCGGTAGTGATGGTCCCGTCTGAAAAGAATCTCCAATCAGCTACCCTGATAGGGATTGACTGGTCAGAATATGAAACAAATCCTGTAGATTTCATATTGCAGGCAACCAAAATTGCAGATCTAGTGCTATTGACCTCTCCAAACAGCTTCGCATCAGGTGTTCAACTATTACATGAGCTCAAGTGATCAGATCATCGTTAGTAATTTTTTTGTCTGCAATTTCGCTCTTTATTGAGTCTATAACCCTTCTGTAATAAGGTTGCAGGTTCTCATCTTCGGGTAGCCTAGGCCTTTTATAATCTATAGATATCTCATCCTTAATTGTTCCAGGCCTTCTTGTAAAGACTAAGACTTTGTTTCCGAGAACAACCGATTCCAGTATATTATGGGTGATAAAGATTATTGTCTTCTTCGTCTTGGCCCATATTAGCTGAAGCTCGACCAATAGCAAGTCTCGAGTCTGACTATCAAGAGCTGCAAAAGGCTCATCCATTAGGAGCACTTCGGGATCCATTACAAGTGCTCTTGCTATTGCAACCCTCTGCTTCATACCACCTGATAACTGGTAAGTGTAAGCGTCAGCAAATTTGGTTAGCTGCATCAAATCAAGGTAATGCATTGCGCGCTCTTGTCTTTTCTTCTTCTCAATGCCAGCCATTTTTAGCCCAAATTCAACATTTTCCAATACTCTGAGCCAAGGAAATAAGGCATTTTCTTGAAAGACCATAATCCTATCTGGTCCCGTCTCAGTTACAGGACGATTGTTTAGAATGATTTCTCCCTCAGTAGGTCTGTCAAGCCCAGCCAGAATATTCAGCAGCGTTGTTTTACCACACCCAGATGGACCTACAAAGCATACGAACTGCTCATCCTCAATTGTCAGATTGATGTCCTTGATCGCAGTCATCACCTTTGCCCCATTTCCCTGCATTGCAAGAAATTGCTTGCCGATGTTCCTCGCTTCAAGTTTGGCCATACTATATCACAAGTGATCTATATCGACTATATGAGGGCGATGGTATCAATAAACTCTGCTCTATCTCATTTGTCTGCTCATTAACTAAAAATGGTTACTGTTGTGCTTTCAATAGCTAGGAATATGCCAGTCACAAAAGAGATACAAGAAAGAATATTGACTATCATGAGTGAAAGCCTTTCTGGTAAGTATGTTAGCTATCTTTAAGGCACATAGCATATTCTTTGAGTAATTCATCTCAAGGTTTCAAGATATTGGAGACTGGAAAATCCCAGAAGTTCTGCGATATAATAATACTATATCGATCGCACAGGTAGTCATTGTGGTTGAACCTTCGGGCTATCAATCATACTTGACAATACAAAATCAAACAGCCGGTCTTGCAGACCTGCACAGTAGGGATGTGTGTACATGTCAAATGGAGGTTATGATAAGTGCTGTAGGTGCACTAGCAAAGGAAGCTGTTTATTTGGGTTAAAACGCATAAATCGTTATCATAACGATATTTTATTATCTTTTAATAATTAGTCAATCGTCTAATGCATGAGAAAAAATATGCTTCTTAGTCTTTCAGTCAGCCAAAGACTGTTAATGTAGACAAGCTATGAGCAATTGCCCACTGTAGATACTACTACTACTACTACTCCATGTAATGAGTACCTATATGCATGGTTCCGTCACTACAGGCTCATAACAATACATCAAATGAACTGTTGTTGAACTGACAGAACCCAAAGAAGAAGGGTTAAATAAATCCAAACCATATTGCAGCAAGATCTTGGTAAATATACCTTATTTGAGAAAAAATATATCGATTCTACTCGTATTATCCGCAACAGCCCTGCTGCTGATGAGCAGCAGTCCGTTACTACTCTCGAACTTTCTTCAACCAGTACAAGCGACTTCAATAGGATCGTCATCTTCCTCTTCAGGAGATATAAGCTTCCGAACGCCAACACCAGCTAAAGGCAATGTGTTCGGTAATCCTTATGATGCTACGCTAACTTTTGATGCACAAGGAACTAATCTAGTAACTCCACAGAGGTTAGACACTAAAGGAACATATCTAATAACTTCTAAGGAGGAGGGAACATTGTATAATGGCTCTGTCGTCTATGTACAGGGTTGTTGTCTTACCAATAACAGCATGGGTGAGAGTATTCATCTATTTTCAGCCATACCGATAAACAATGGTATCGCTATATTAACATCGTGTAGTACATCGGCTACTAACCACGTCGATGTATACAATGGCGAGAAATATATCGGAGCATTTCAAGGTCCAGTTGAATGTTCTCCCCAAGGCGGAAATACTACACAGCAGCAGTCTTCTTCTTCTTCTTCTGTGACTGGAACTACCACCACCAACCAAGATAAAGATAGTGATGGAATACTTGATGCTAATGATAACTGCCCGAATCTTCCTTACACAAGATGTTACAAAGAAGGAGATACAGCATTAGTAGTTCATAATAGTAATAGATGAAAATGTGCAATTCATGATCTGACATGGTATAGCTGAAGATGATGATGAACCTGAAACATTACAGAATCTCAAAATGAAAAAATAGATATACCCTCTCCTAAAGGTGCTTGGCTGATTATAACCATCCTCTAAACTTCA
>JBJMEA010000021.1:0-8950 GCA_045809625.1 Nitrososphaera sp.
CTTGGGCATTTGTAAACATCTTTAGACTCTTCAAGGAGAGTGAGGCGCAGACTTTTCATCATGATCACAAGCCCGTCAAAATCTTCTTCAGTAAGTTTCTCGATCCACTCGATTTTGTCTTTTATGGTTGCCTTCGTCTCATTTGCTAATATACTAGCCTTACCCTCGGCCTTTGACTTTAATCTTTCCTGCATACGCAGAATTCTATTCTGCGAGATTATGCTTACTAATGTTACGGCGATACCAATTCCTGCGAACATTACTATTACCCCTATTATTCTCCCGAACGGCGATATTGGAGTATAATCGCCATATCCAACAGTTGTAATCGTAACTACTGACCACCAAAGGGCGTCACCTAGGTTAGTTATATTGGCTCCTGGGTAGTTATATTCTGCCAGATACTCAACAATACCACCAATAATTATGATTGACGCAGTAAGGATCAGCGGAACAAGGATTGTGATCTTTGCCTGCAGAAATGTCTTGAAGCGGGCACTTTTCATAAATACATTAGCACTCCTGCAAATATTGTGATAGTTATTGTGCACTTGTTTGCTCTATTGTTTAGCACATCAATGCGGCTTTCACATGTGGTTAATACAGGTTAAGTGTTTATCTTCAAGAAATATTTAATGCTAGAGGTTTAGCATTCGAATGTTTCATAATTCTACCATTATTATTATTATTCCTTATACTTTGTTCAATACTGGGTAGGAAATCTAAAATTGGATGATACTACTCTTACCTATGGTGTAGTAGAATAATTAGAAAACTATATGGTATCTATGCGGAAAGTTGGACACCATTATTCGTGTTAACTTTTAATATTATTTTTAGCCAATATTCCGCCACCAAGCGCCTCAATAAACTCTTACAAATAAACAAGCCAACCAATACCGCCTGCTTCAGATTCCGTTTAAAACTTGAAACAACCTAGGCTATACGTCTGCATATTTACTACTACTATCATCCTTAGGTGTTACCTCGACATAGTCGACTATGCGCATATTATTCCTCTCAGCTATAGCTCTTGTCTCAATATCAGGAGTGGAAGCGCTGCTACTGCTCAGGATTGATTCCTTGTTAAACGTGCTATATCATGATCATTGATAACCTTGTTGAGCATCAACTATAGTGAGAGATCTTTGATTCATCTAGTTTTCAACAGCTATTCCCGCTAATCTTAGGCTGTTCTTTACCTCTGATATAGGTTCATACTGAGTTCCCATCTTGACCATTTCAATTTCCAGTAGAACAACCCTTGAGCACGGAATATAAATGTGGAAAAGTGCCTTCAAATCACAATAAATTAGCAGACTGTAATCTCCCGGCTCAATCAGTTCTTATTTTAGTTACATATTTCCTATCTGTTCAGCGCTATCCTACACTGTCTTCAGGCTTCTGTGGCGATTATCTCGCTTTCCCATGGTATTCAATCACTTCTTTCTCCGAGTGTAGCATTAATTGTCGTCATCATCATCCTATTGTGGTGGTGCTGTTGAACCGCTTGCCCGGCAGAACCATCAACTCGCGTCGAAGGAAACACTTTAGATAACTCACTATCTTTTATTTTAAAAGCAGTGTTTAAGACAACCTTAACATTGGGATTGATCTCTGATTTTTGTTGTTAGCTGTATTTCAGATAATGTAGGCTTTCGAACAACTGAAAACACTAAGCAGCAAGACTGTGTACCCGATTTGAAGTTTTGTAATGCTCCTTCTGCGCTAGTAAGGGCATTGACAAAACATATTTTTTAAAAGATCTAGCTTGAGGATCTGATTCTGTCGAAGTCATCGTCTACAACAAGCAGTAGAGCCCACGGTTTGTTTTATTATTATTATCATAATTCTCAATATTATCATCATTATTTGAGTCTGCTTTTCGTGGAATAGGATTGCTACTTCGGTTGTTCCTATTATCGCTATCGTCTCTACTATTGTTCTCGCTTTGCTTAATGGACGAGCTCCAATTGATAATGGTGGCACTTGCATAATAGTGAAATTATCTTAAAAGTTACTAGTGTAAGACTGGATAGGGCTTTGGCTTTCTTATTATTTCGCAGCTTGAGCTTTTCAGGAATTTCCCTACTTGTTTGTGCTTTAGTTGCGAGTGTCGCATAATACAATTTCTATCTCCAGTACCGCTTCAATGTTACAAAATCTCTCATGATACACATATACCTCTTCGAGCTGAGCAGATAAGGAAGATAAAGTCAACAGCGGTCTATTATTATTATTATTATTATTATTGGTTACATGAATTTGTGGATGCTATGGGCATCATTTCGGGAGGTGGTTATGGTTTGGCAGTTATCATCCATTTGTGTATATATTTTGTTCAATTATCTTCAAGAGATAGAACTCAGACCGTAACTTTATTCCTTCGAATCCTTATAAATTGGTGGTCGTTCGGTTCCACAGCTGCGGCATGAACCCATTACGTAGTCATTTTGCTTACCGCAATTTAGACAATATTGGGCTGTAGTGGCTGTCATTGCTATCGTTATGATAATATGGCATAAAATGCTCTGTGCGTTCGAGTTAGCTAACAATGATCCATCGTTTGTACGATAGTGGCTATCTCCTTTCATTTAATATTATACATCTGACCGACGCTTACATTGACTGCGAGAGTAAAGATTGATGGGACGCATAACACATCCAGACACAGGCGGATGAAGACTTTATGAGTAAATACATACCGTTCAGCAGCTTTATAAAATTGCTATCCCCTATGCAGTATCCAGAATACTGGGAGGCCAGGGGTCTGTGGAAGAGTAAACGCTAATGGAAATTGGATTAACCACTATTCACAATAGTACGACAGAGAACAGCTTGGACTTTCTTCTAACCTCTGCGTCTCATACTGTCTCTCTTTCTTTTTCTCTCTCCTTAGATTGAGGTGCATATCCGAATTGGGCTTAAAGCCCTCGTCTATTCATATAATAGCGTCTGATTGTTTCTTTGCTGAGTTCCTCCTGCATTATCATCTCTCCACGTCTTCCAGGCGTTTTTCCCTCCTGATAATTCACTCGCCTTCTTTCGTCTTGCAATTCATTTTCGTGTTTTTTCTTCAGCTCAGCTGCATACATGACACGAAAGGTTTGTTCTTGCGTTATGGCACTTTCACTCATTTCTGAAGATCCCGTAAGTCTGAAGAAATATCAGTACCTTCTGCTAGTCCTATTATGCGATGGCGAACAATAGCCACAATAGTCGGTGTTCGGTCTGCCGTGACAGATACATTCACATCTGCCGTACGTCTGCGTTTTACTAAATTTTCTCAATATCTTCTATATACAATCTAGCTATTTAACTAAATCTTATATCTTCCATTGTGATTTGTGGCGGTGCAAGGAGAGGGGTATAGATGGCTGAGGACAATTAGATGACGTGGCTCATACAGTTGTTATCGAAAAAAAATAATGTGCGGAGGTATGAATATTCTCGACCATGTGGCCCTCTGTTTGTGCATCAGGCATCCGCAAAAAGATGTAATATTGGGGCAACAATTCTTTGGCACAATCGCACAAAATGCGTTGGTACCGGCATTTGGTGGTTAGTTTTAATATTTCTAGATTTGATAAGCATTTATCATGCTTTTCGCTGCTTTAGATAGTACAATGTGATTATTATGCTAACCATAATTTGACAATCGAGATTAGAGACACTGTTGTACAACAATTTATCGGACTTGTATATATAGTAGCGTTGCACTTTCTCTCATATATTGAAAAAGACAAATTATAGGAGTAGGACAGAACTTGCTTCGAATATTTTAGAAGCAGCGAATGGTGGCGCTACAAAATCTAAGATTATGTATAGAGCATTTCTTTCATATGGACAATTAAAAGAGTATCTACAAATGTTGATTCAAAATGACTTAATGGCAAGCGATGTTGCGGGTATTTATCGAACAACAAGCAAGGGCATCAGATATCTTGAAACCTCAAGACAGCTAAATGGATTACTCGTACCCATTTCTCAGCAAAAAAATTAGGAGGCTGAGAGGACATGTTTGATGATAAAGAAAATCCCGAACCTCCGTCTGCTTGTCCAAGGTGTGGTAGAACGACTAAGTTTGGCGGAAGATGTGAATGCGAGCAGATATTGTGGTAACGATATCGTCGTAGCACTTGAATATGGTAAGAAGGGTGCAAAGAATAGGAATTTCCTTACAGCACAGTAGAGTGTTTGATGAGATGGCCTTTTATGGGTCGATTCTTTATACAGGTAAAAAGTCGCTAGCATCCCGAATCCTGCTCTCTACATGTGTACAGTATACACACAACTGAGGATAGTAACTCTGTGCCTATACTGCATGAAGCCAACTATGTGACAAATGCCTCTTGAGCAAACTATCCCAAATCTCGCAGTGTCAGATTAAAGTAGCTTGCCAGCGTTTATATATACTGTCCATCTATATGCCCAAGGAGTACGAAGCCTTTTTATCATCCTGTAGGTGCGTATCTTTTATTCGTTACAGTATATGCCGTCTTCAATCGTATGTTCCGTATGTGAGAATGGTCGCCCTATTACAGACCCCGAATCTGGCGAGGTGATATGCAGCGATTGCGGTGTTGTATTTTCAGAGAAGTCCACAGAAAGTCGTCCAGAATGGCGTAACTTTGGACCTGAAAATAATGATAGAGCCAGAACTGGTTCTCCTGTGTCCTTAGCACAACACGATATGGGACTTCACACCGTTATCGGAAACAACAAAAAAGATTCACACGGTCAAAACATAGATGGAACCATGCACTCAACAATGAAAAGGTTGAGGACTCACGACTTTAGAAGCAAGGCACACACCTCAGCTGACAGGAATCTTATGCGAGCTTTTGGCGAGCTTGGCAGGCAGAGGGATAAGCTTGGTCTGTCAGATGCCATGATTGACAAGACAGCTTACATATATCGTAAAGCTCTTGGAAAAGGGTTGATTAAGGGAAGGTCGACGTCTGCGATATTGGCTGCAGCTATATACATCTCCTGCAGGGAGATGGGGGCAGCAAGATCGCTTAAAGACATAAGCGAGATCACCGATGTCCGGCGTAAAGTTATTTCCCGCAGCTACATGTTCCTGATCCAACAACTTGAAATTATAATGCCATTAATAGACCCGATTAAGTGCATCGCAAAGATAGCAAATAAGGCCAACATAAGCGAAAAATCAAAACGAATGGCAATGGATGTTATGAGTGATCTAGTAAATACACACATATCAGCAGGGAAGCGTCCAATGAGTCTAGCTGCAACGATCCTTTATCTTTCCTGTCTGAGAAATGCTGAAGCAGTTACCCAAAAAGATCTCGCTGAGGCCGCAGGCGTGACAGAAGTGACCATAAGAAATAGAATCAAAGAATTAAAATCCAGCAAGATTTCCCGCACATTGGGGATAGGTTATTTGCCTGAATGATGATAAAGATATTCATGACAATGCCAGACAAATTTGACAAAATTCTTCTGCGATAGAAGAGGACCTATAATACTCGGTGCAATGGTCATTGTATCTAAGCCTTTGTATTAGACACATATGCAAGAAAGATAAGAGCAATGGCCAATGTCTGGCAGCAAGCACATGCATGACAACCATCATGACCTTTGCCCAATGTTCAATAGCTTCTTGTAGAAATTTATTAATGTATCTGGATACCCTCTATTACCAAGCTCGTATACGAAACTTGGTTTTACAAAGGTAAAGCATCTATTGTAAACTGTAATTGTCAACAACGAAAAAGTGTGCGGCTCCATCATATTCTTCTTCTTCATGCTATATCGTAGGACTCGTACGCAGGGCAAATTGAGAGAGAAAACCAATTAGCAAGAGTCTCATCTCCTTTGTTCTCTTCTGTGTTTTTCTCTTATTTCTCTCTTCTTTATAGTCAATTAGTAATGTGCGCTTGACAAACAGTTGTCACAGTATCTCTGGATGACCGTCGCACCCTCCAATTTGAACAATGCTTCAGTTGTTGCTATTTTTCCACAAGTAATGCAGAAGCCCGTTGACTTCTTTGTAGTCTGTACTGCCGATCTTGTGAGATAAGGTTTATTCAACATATAATAACCGTATACGTGCGACCGCTATAAAAGTTAACGAAAACTAACTAACTAATTAACATCTAGTAGTTCCTAGTTCTAGAATATTGTATAGAATAATATAGATACAGGAAATAGATAGCCTTGGAGGATTTTTCAATTATACGTGTAAATTTTTGCATTAGAAAAAGTAATCTAGTAGTTTGCAGTTCTACAGTAATGTGAGCAGCTGCAATCATTGGGCCTGTAATCTATCTAATGGTACTTGCGTGGGATGTGGTACCCCAATATGCTCATTATGCCTGAGAGAGCCAGCTTATTGCAGGTGTGAAAACAAGCATCAATGCTGTGGAGCATAGATCAACTTGCCAATTATTTCCAATTCTTTTATGACAACTTTCGTTTATGCAGCTTTTATAGTCTATTTTGACACACAGCCGATGCACTGCATGTTTAAGTAGTAGAGAGAGACAAATAGCTCCGTTAGACATGGTTGATGTAATCTTTGGCCGTGGCATAACTGACCTTTTGCGTGAGATACCGTTTTATGCTAGTATATTTAAGAAAATGACTGCATACAAGCTTTTCCACCTCAAGCGACCAATGTACGGTTCTGTTGATGTCAACAACGTATGCAATCTGCACTGTTCTCATTGCTATTGGTGGCTCAACCGCAAGGGAGAGCAGGACGACATGTCAGTTGAGGACTGGCGCAAAATAATCAAAGATGTCTTTAACAAACAGCATATTTTTGTTACAACGCTAGTAGGCGGCGAGCCAACATTGCGGCCTGACATAATTGAACTATTTTGCAAGGAAATGCCACATAGGATTTGTGTAGTCACAAATGCAACCTTCCCGCTCACACGTTACGAAGGACTATATTTCTATTGGATATCAATTGATGGAACAGAAAGAGTTCATGACAGCATAAGGGGTGAGGGGACGTATGCAAAGACAAAGAAAAACATGCTGGACTATATTGCAGGCCCAGACAGGAATGGGAAGCCTGCATGGAAGGATATCTGGATCACTATGACGATCAACTCGCTAAACTACATGACTGTTCAGGATTTGGTAGAGGAATGGAAAGGAAAAGTAAATAAAATAGGCTTCCAATTCCATACACCTTTTGCCAAGGGTGACCCACTTTGGCTGCCTTATGGGGAGAAGAGAAACAATATTGTAGACAAACTAATTGAACTAAAGAAAAAGTATCCCGACTTTGTAGTCAACCCAATCAAGCAAACTGCTCTTATGAAAGGTAATTGGGGTGGCATTGGAACAGTACCCGTGGACTGTCCGTCATGGGCCATATTGTCGCTCGATCATATGGGAAGGGTAAAGCAACCATGTTGTATTGGAAGCGCAGATCCAAAGAGTATGAAGCCAATTTGTGAGGATTGTGGTCTTGGATGTTATTCTATACTAGTAGCACAAGGAATACGAGGTAACTAACATACCAACTACTACTCTTTATTTGACTCTCGTAGAAGTAACATTCGGAGCAGGTTCATGGCTGAATAGTATAAGGGCTTTAGGATTATTCTTTTTACATCTGACTGAGTTGCGATTATCAATAACCATGAACTGATAAAATTCCTGTATCAGTAAGGAATCGGTAGGATGTGTTAAGGTTGAAATCTTTCTCCCTAGTAATACAATCTTCAATCTTAAGTAATTCAATCTTTTCCATATTATTGTATGTATTAACCCCTTGTATCAGAAGCAGTAGATCGGATGGACCGTTCCAATCTTGATGAAAATCATTGAATTCAACCTATTGGTCAAGCCCAGCAGCAGTACCTTCCCTGGGAGGGGGATGGAGTGTGTGTCATAATGTTTTCCTCTTTCTGTTTTGTTCAACATTATCACCAATATCTTTTTGTATTAAGAAGAAGCAGAAAGAATGCAAAATTAATTTGCTGAGAAAATCCAATATTTACAATTCACGGGAACGCAGGGGGATAAGCTTAAGTCCCAATGTAATTACAAGGCAAAACTTGTTACCGTTATTCAAGGTCATGTCTTTTGCTGCTCTTGTTATAGTCGGCAATACTATGCTAATGCCATCCTTATATGCAGATGCTTCCACACAGCAAAGTAACAATAGAAATTATGAAATTACTCATGGTATTGCAAGTGGGGATGTCACAGACAAGAGTGCGATAATCTGGTCGCGTGTAAATAATCAATCGGCACAAATGAATGTGGAGTATGATACTAATGCAAACTTTACTGATCCTCTTAGCAAGACTGCTCAAGCTAATTCAACCACGGATTTTACAGCACATACAAAGCTTGATGGTTTGAAACCAGATACTCAATACTATTATAGAGTATGGTTCACCGACTCAGATCTTTACAGTGATACTAATAATAGTATTCCTAGCAGTATTGCAGATTTATCATCGACCTCTTCTAATATTGTTGCCGAACGAGCTGAAGTTGGAACGTTCAGGACTGCTCCAAGTTCCAATATGACTACAAATAATAGCAGCGATACTAGTTTTATTTGGAGCGGAGATCTAGGCGGACAAAGTTACTGTAGAAACACAGCTGAGGAAGGCTATCGCATCTTCAAGTCAATGCAGTCTCTAAAGCCCGATTTCTTCATAGCCAATGGCGATATGATATATGCTGATGGAACATGTCCTGCCCACGGACCTGTCTTTTTTAATAATACTAGTAACCAGAACAGCAGCTGGGCAAACATCCCTGGAGATTTTAAATCAATTGCAGACCCCTCAGTTGACTGGAATAACCTCACGGAGGTCAGATCTATATTTATGGATCACTGGAAATACAATAGAAATGATACTTACTTTAAGGAGTTTCTTAAGAACACTTCTATGTATTCTCAATGGGATGACCACGATGTAATAAATGATTTTGGAGCGAAATGGCCTTA
>JBJMEA010000022.1:0-3330 GCA_045809625.1 Nitrososphaera sp.
TCCAGTTCCTGTCCATCTTCTTTTGGCTTTGATTGGATTGATGCGCCCAAGTATTTTGCTACATGGATCATCGCTCCGTTCTCAGGAGCAAGTTTGGCCGATGCAGAATGGACTGAATAATATAGAGGAGAATCAATTCCAAGAGCAAACAGCACATCCTTTTGTGGGAGGCTGCTAAGAGCAACGTCCAAGCATGCCAAGTGTACAGGCTTGGCCTCTTTGACAGCCTTTGACAACACTTCTGGTCTCTCATTATCCTGAAAAAGACCGTAAGCATCTCTAGGGCCTGCTGCTATTACAACTATTTTCGCAGATATTTGAGCGTGATCAGATAAGGTAACTAGCCATCCCGTATTACTTCTTTGTACTTTGGTTGCCTTCTTTCCCCTGACGATTTTTGCTTTGGCATTTGTAGCCACTGTAAGAAGTCCATCTACTATAGTCTGCCAACCTCCATCTAAATACATGACCCCTCCTAATGTGTATAAATGGATCTGGCGCAATGCGGAACCGACGCTCTGAATGTCAGGATCATTGGCGTACGTGGTCAGCCTGATAATAGCCTTCATCATCGCAATTGCATCTGCGTCATGAATATTCCTATCAATCCATTCCTGCACACTGACATTCTCTAATTCTGTGAAATCAGCCTTTTTGACCAAATCAAAGAACTGGTCAAATGACGCTTCCGAGATGTTTTGGCTGTCTGGAGGCACAGATGTCGAGCTGCCATTAGCTAGCAGCCGATATTTCTCTTCCTGTCTTATCCTAAGGCCCGTCAGCTGAGGAATTCCACCAGTATAGGCGATCCCTAACTCTTTTAAGACGTCTGCTCCTTCAGCTGCCAGGTATAACGCGTGCGGTCCCTGATTAAAATGAAATCCATCAAAGACTGATGTTCTTGCGCGGCCTCCTATCTCGTTTGAGGATAGTTCAAACAAAGTTACAGATTTCCCAGCCCGAGCGAGCAATGCAGCCGTTGTTAGACCTGCAAGCCCTCCGCCGATGACAATGACATCTGCATTTTCAATTTTGTCAATCATTGTATTTCATGCCCCTAGTCTTTTCCTCAATATCGGCGTAATTAGGTGAGTGTTTTGTCAACCTTTGCTTCCTCTTGCTGCATCTAGGATCAATTGGGCAACCTCATTGGGGTGGGACACAAGTGAGGCATGGCTAGAGTTAAGTGAGATTGTGGTAGCATTCATTCGTTGTGCGAACATACGTTCTGCATCAGGAGGGATAATGCGGTCGTTCTCAGACACCACAAACCATGTCGGAAGCTGCTTCCAAGCCGGAGGTCCGGATTTTTCAGTAAAAAGTGATTGATGAGCTGGCTTTTGCACAGCGGCCAAGATTTCAGCTTCAGTTGTATTTACATCTTGAGCAAATGCTTGGGGGAACATCTGTGGGTTAAGGTACGCAAATCCTCCGCTATCGACAACCAATAATCCTGGAGGTAGTGATTCAACAGGGACGAAGTTCACGGCAGATTCACCCTCATCAGGAGCAAAAGCTGAAACGTAGACAAGCCCTGTTACGTTTGGATTATTATAAGCGGCTTGGGTGATCACGAATCCACCGAATGAGTGTGCTACAAGTATTGTCGGTCCGCCTACTAGGTCTATTGCGCGCTTGACGGTAGCTACATCGTCTGCAAGAGAGTGCGCAGCAAGTTGCACTGCAATTACTCTATGTCCTGCTTTCTGTAGAGTAGGAATTACTTTGCTCCATGAAGATCCATCGGCCCATAAACCATGGACTAAAACGATATTCGGGGGAGTGGTAGTAGTAGCATTTGCGCTGGTGGTAGTGGTGGCGTTAGTGGTGGCATTTGTTGCTGTTGCCATGCCCTGTGAAGCCCCAGGTTCCATTAAAGTATTGTTGTTGTTCTCTGTGCTAGCGAAGCCAGGACGCGGAGCTGAACTCGCAATTAGTGTCGTAGTCAGGAACATTGAGATTGCAAAACTTATCTTTTGAGCCTTCCTTCTTGACATGAATTGAGGTAGGATAAGGACGCATACTTAATCATGTAGCACTGCATTGCATCACAGAGGCTTACAATGCACAGGATTGTGATTTTTTTGATGATGATAATAATAATACATCTCTCATTTTCTGGCGCTCATAATTGAAAGCGAGGCTTGCTTAGAATGTATCTAGCCCTTTCCTTCCACTGTTATTGCGACCATGTTATCAGTTATAGTGTAATCAACTTTTTTTGATGACACCTGTTCAAAGTATCTCTTCATCGTTTCTGCAACTACAAGAGACCATTTTTTGCCCATGCTATATTGAATAATGAATGTGTGTCTGTCGTTATTTTGTCCATCTATTGTGTGCCTATATGGAACTCCTGAGGCTTTTAATCTGTAATCCCAAACATCGAGAACTGTTTCAAAGTCATACTTTCCTCTTAGCTGGTAAATGATATCCAAACCAACTTTATTATATACACGCTCTGCATGGGCTTTCAATTGAGCTTCATCATATCCTTCCACCAGATCTGTGAGTGCTACTTTTGGTTCAGGCATCATGTCAGCACTTGCTGAGCTTGTAAAGTTAACATAGAAATCAAAAACTTGATTTGCAAGAGTGTTTAAGCTGATTTGTTTTTGATCAGCATCCATTTTCAATTTGGCAAGAATATCTTTATTTAGTCTAAAGGATACGTTTTCGGATCTTTTGTGAGAAATCTCGTTGTTGTCATTGAATTTCAATAAAAAAGATCCTCTCCTAAATTCGCCTCATAACATTATGAGTAGTATCACGTTTATTAGACTTTAAAAATAAAAATCTATTAAATACTCAATGATTAATCAAATAGTTCATGTATAGCAATCCTTCAACATTTTAGTTTAAAAAATATTTGTAACAACAGAGTTCTTGCAAAGGGTTTTTCATTTTGTCATTCCAAAGAAAGAGCTATTTTCTTGCAAAAAAATTCTGCTAGAGTCAAGATGGTAGATGTCTTTCGATCACAAATAAGAAAGAATAAGTCAGAAGCCAGAGTAAAGATGCATAGAGGCATTCTTTCGCAGCTCGATCTTAGTCTTTGCTTATGAGATAAAAATTAGATTCTCGCGCTTCGAACCGATCATAGTCTGAAGCTTGCAAATGCCAAGTAACGTTTACCCTATCTCAATATCAGAATGAACTTGTATCCAAATATCTATGTTCCAGCAATACGAATTTTCATCTGAAAACTGTAGAGATATCTCTGCCTTTTTCGAAATAAAACCTCACTTTAGCGCTTCTAAAAGCACCAGAATCTATGGGCGTGCTTCATAATTGCATCTGATCTAAATTCTGAACTTTTTTGCTGAGTCC
>JBJMEA010000023.1:0-8087 GCA_045809625.1 Nitrososphaera sp.
TCAAGATGCTGAATCAGAGACAGGACCTGATGGAGACACAGGCTCCTCAGACGAACAACAACAAGCAGATACCGGATCCTCAGACGAACAACAACAAGCAGATACCGGATCCTCAGACGAACAACAACAAGCAGATACCGGATCCTCAGACGAACAACAACAAGCAGATACAGCAACAGCGGAACGCGATATAGATCCAAGAGAAGCGCTCTCAAATCTGCAAACGTTAGCTCGGTTAACAGGAGTAACAGATGAGCAGGGTTTGCAAGAGATAGCAGGAGCCTCAGATTCTAATGATTTAGCAGAGATGGCAGGAGATTCAAATCCCCAAGAATTAGCAGCTGAACCTGGAATTACAGATACCCAAGCATTAGACGCGATTGCAGCGGCACCAAACTTAGATGGTTTGGCCCAGTTAGTAGGAATGCGCGTGCAAGAGCTATTAGCAGCAGTGCTTCCACAACAACAACCACCCCCACCTCCACCACCAGCAGATGATCTAGCGGTTGAACTCAGTTCAAACTATACAGGAGCTCAAGAAGCACCAATGACGGTTAGCTTTGAAGCAGGTATTGCCGGTGGCGCAGAACCCTATGACATTTCATGGGACTTTGGTGATGGCGAGACAGCAACAGATGAATCATCAGTCGTTCATACATTCACAGAAGCAGGCAGCTACACTGTCGCTGCTACTGTCACTGATGCGAATGGTGATACTGCAAATGACACTTATGATGTAGCTGTGAATGAAACAACAACAACAACACAAACCGGACTTGACAAATGGGGAATACAGATGCTATATCCTACAAAGAACGGCGGTCCAACTTGGTATATACTAGAACAGAAAGATCCAACTGCAGACGGATACTACTACTATGGATTGTACAAGAGCACGAAAATAAACTATCAAGGAGATGGAGTATGGGACATTGATGCCCGATCAGGCACCCAAGAACACGGAATAAGAGAACACGTAGATTCTCCATCCGGCAAATGGAAGAATACAGAAATGACAGGTTATTTCAAAGTACTGAGCGGAGATGACCAAATCACCATGATCGCAAGACATGGACCTAGTTACCATGACGATGGTGGCTGTCTTGCATATGGGTACTATGCGTTGACTGCCACAGATGGCCATGTCTTCTTCAAGAAGAAGCTCTATCATTTCAACAACGGATACACAAAGCGACTGGCACAGATAGATGCCTTAGGAGACCTCACAGGTAAATGGTTCGGTATGAAATTCGTAGTCTATGATCTACCAAATGGTGACGTCAAGTTGGAACTCTGGATAGACCAAGGAGATGTTGGGAGTAACCACTGGAAGAAGGAAACCGAACTTATCGACAAAGGAAACCTTACTGTTGAAGGCGGCGACGACTGTGGTAGAGATGCCAACGACAAAATAGATTCAGGAACTCGAGTATCATTCAGAGCAGACAATTCCGAATTCCTAGAAAAGAAGCTCTCAGTAAGAGAAATACAGCCCCCAAACTAACGAAGGAAAGATAGTGAACAGATAAGCTTTCTGTCTAGAAGTTGCTAGGCAGAAAGACTAAACTCCTTCTTTTTTTACTTTTCATACAATCTTTATTTGGATCGACCATACCGACTTCAAAATAAAAGAAAATATTGTCAGCCCAGTAGTAGCCGGGGATATCAGAGTCGAGAACGTTTTGCACCCTTGTTTTTGGCTATTCTTGCATTCAACAAAGTGCGCAAGATGCTTTGTCATTTATGCCGGCTATATTATTAATAACTAGGAAAAAGCACCAGCCCTCTATTTCTATTTCAATCCCGAACAATAGTGATATAAACAATCAGGCGCCTAGACGATTGCGTAATTCGTGGGCAAAACATAGTATGCTCGTATTCACCCTTAACTTTAATTGCTTTTGGAACAAAATTATTTACCTTTCAAATAGTGAGGAAAAGAATCCAAGAAGTGATAGACAAAGCAAAGGAGGTAAAATAATATTTGCAGTCTTGACCAATCTTAGCTGAGCCTTCCCGCAGTAAAATGAAATATACTAGTTTTTGACCTAGTCAGTCAAAGTATGCATCGGTCAAGCTCCTTCGGGAGCTATTGTGTAAAGCTCTCTGCAGACTCTTTTTATTCAAACATAATCACTCAAAACGATCAACCCTTCTAACTAAAACGAATAGTAAGGCTCTTGTTTCAAGCAGCCAAGCTATAAAGATAAGAGCTATTAAAATTCTAAGAAAGCGTTAAGCTGTATACATATATGCATATCTCTCATCCTGCATTTACGCTACCACTCGACTTGGATAGCAAGATTTGGCAATACATGGAACTGGCCGAATTTGTTAGCATGCTTCACCGAAAGGCACTTTTCTTTGTAAAAGCAAACAAGTTAAGGGATCCATATGAAGGCATAATTCCGCAGTTCAATAATGTTCTAACATCTACGATTCACGCAATAGAAAGAGAAAAAGAAAAAGAAAAACAAGGCCCCTATAACGCAGATAAACTTAATCTTGTCAGTCCAAGCATACCTCAAACAATGATACAGCAATTTCAGGTGTATCGTGAATTGGTTTTGATTAATCCATGGCATTATAACGAATATGAATCAGCTGCGATGTGGAACTTGTATTCACACGAGAATGCGGGAATAGCCATACAATCTACCACTAGAAGACTAAGTGAATGTTTCAAAGAGAATAATGAAGACTCGGTTTTGATAGGGAAAGTAAAATACTTGGATTTTTCAAAGGACTGGATGAATGAGTGGAAGAACGATCTTTTACAAGCCTTTGTAACAAAACGTAAGTCATTTGAATATGAGAATGAGATTAGGGCAGTAACATGTTTACCTCTTCATGACGAAATTAGCTTTTCAATAATAGCAAAATCAGATCAAGGAAAAAAAGTCTTTTCAACGGAGCGAGCGATAAATTCCCAAGAGCTAACAGATAAGGGAAAGTATGTACGCGCTGATCTCCAATCCTTAGTTGAAAAAGTATATGTTGCACCTTATGCCGAATCTTGGTTTGAAGAAGTAGTACAATCGTTACTGTCAAAATACGGATTAGATGCCGTTGTTACAAAGTCTGACTTGTATACAATCTCCTAAGATTGAAGCGCGCAATATCTCTTTGTAGTGAATAGGAATTGCTTTCAATTGTAAATGGAGTGGTAAATTTAAGTGACGCTTACAAGCGGGTTTCAAATGAATCTCTCTAAGTTGAGAGCATACTCTTTTTATTCAAAGTCTTCTTCCTCCTCCTATGGTACAGATTCGATTTCTTGTTCAGCTATGCACAAATGTACAAGCATAACTTGCTTAAATTAATCTCTTGAAGGGATCTATTTTATTTGGATTGGAAAGTCATTGGTTTTTCTCCATTTTTTGCACGATTGTAGATTTCTATATGCTGCTTCGCAACATACTCCCATCTCAGTTTTGGTGTGAAATTAGAGACAGCCTGTGAGTACCTGTCATAATTCTTGCCAATAATTTCTATTGCATTTACAAAAGATGAAGGATTTCTTTTTGCTGTGAGTCCAAGCCCCATTGCCTCAAATTCTTTGAAGAAATCTAAATTTGATGCTACAAACGGCAGCCCATGAGCTAGTGCATCAAACATCACACCCGATCCTGAAGTTATTTTGTATGGTAGCACCACAATATCTGAAGCATAAAATAGGATTGAAAGTTCCTCTTCCGTAAGGAAACCCCTCTGTAAATCAATCACTTTATTTGTATTGTTGTTTGTACTTTTTCTCATTTTACTTATTTTATCAATTCCAGGGGAGATGTTTTGTTCTTTGTTGAAGTGACCTCTAGCTGAATTCAAGACAAGGATCCATCGATCTGACATTTCTAATTTGCTTAAAATATCCCAACCTTTAGTTGCGGTGCCGAATCCCACTGCAACCGCTATCATTTTGTCAGCTGGGAGGCCGAAATTAGCTCTTGCTTTAACCTTTGAAAGTGGCGTGGATAGAGCAGGATCAGCCCCATGATAAACAATATTTCCTCCTCCAAGCAGCCTTGACATATAATTGGAAAAACAAATTCCAGCAGCACTCAGCTTCAATTTTTCCTGATTAATTCGAAGGAATGGCCCATAAGTCGTTAGGCTTTTCCATGTTCTAACTGCAACCCTAAGAGGAATACCATATTTTCCGAGTCTACCATGATGTTTCACAGCCATAGATTGGGCAATCCACTCCCTCAACGTATACACAGAATGAAACGTAGTTATGATAGGGACTTTGCATTCACGATAAAACTCGTCGATAAAAGTATGACTAGCCGACGGATTAGCTGAATCGTGTATTAGCCCATATAGGCCCGGCTCAAATTGAACATGAACAATATCAGGCCGCGACTGTTCTTCTACGATTTTCAAAAGAACTTCGGAGTTTCTCTCATTAGTTGGAGAAATGCCTGCAAATTCACCGCGCCCGTCTTGGTTGCATGCAACCTCAACTTCAATTCCATCACCAGTCCTACGTAACGCTTGGACAAGCTTTTCAGTATAGCGGCCGACACCTCCTTTCATTGGAGGATACTCTGTAGAGACCATTAGGATCTTCATTCATCGCTCTTCCCTTGAGTAGTCACTCTTACACATGCAAGAGTAGCGAATGTCAATTGCTGACATCAACGACCTCCATATTTTATGCCAAAGCATTATCAAGCGGTACGAGCTGCCTTTTTGTCTTTCTTTCCGAAATCTCCTATAGAGGCACCCTTCCAAAGCGTCATCAGGTCTTGTTTAAACGATTCAATTTGTTTCTTCTTCTCCTCAGTCATACCATTGCTTGAGGTCAGAATTGCCTCCACTGCTTCTAGCTGCAGTATCGTCACTGGTATCATCAGATCCCTCTCTTTTCCTGGAGCTGATCTATACAAATAAGGATTTTCTTCGGTTGCCACTGCTTGCTCTAACCTAAACTGCCTTTTTCTGTGTATGTAATGACCACCAAGTATGCTTATAACAGTAAATACTATTGTCGCGACGATCAGAAATACCCACAGCTGCGAAAAGAGAGTGTTGAAAATTGGAATATTCTCAAGAAGCAATCTGTACTGAATTGTTATCCAGTTTGATACTGCGATGAACAGTGCAATGTACGCTGAATAAAATTGTCGAGATTCCCAAAACCGTCTACCTGCCCACTCTCCTAATCCTCGGGCAAATCCTCTTCTGCTGAATAAATTCTTGAACATATGTCTGTGCTAGATCTGACTAGAACATAACACATATTATTCTTAGGAATAGAGAAGAAGCATGTATATATGTCTACACAGGAAGAACTGCCTTTTCCTCTCATGCCAGCTAATTACGGCTAGGCCGCATGCATACTAGTCTTATTTACTCTGTGATGATCCTTTGTATTCAGAGATCAATTCTGAAAAATATTCTATGTGCTCATTAGCAATATTGCTCCATCGTAACTTTGCTTGGAATAGCTTTACTCTTCTTATATAATCCCCAAAGTCTGATGCTAAAGTAGATAATGCTCGTTCAAATGAGTGAATATCGCGTTTACATGCAATTCCAAGTCCCATGCCTGCGAACTCCCTGAAGAATCTTAGGTCCGATGCCACAAATGGAAGCCCGTGTGCTAAGGCGTCAAACATTACGCCTGAAATAGATACGACCTTATATGGAAATATTATAGCATCGCATGCAAAGAAGAGCTTTGACATTATAGTATCGTCTAAGTACCCCAAATTCAGACTGATTATATTATGTCCGCCATCATTACCAATCTCAATCGGCTTCTCAGAGCCTCTCTCATGTTTTGTTTGCTTTACTACTAAAGACCAACCTCTGGGAAGGCAAAGGTTGCTAAGAACATCAAATCCTTTGTATGACCCAGCATATCCAAACGCGAGCAAAAGCGTCCCCTCCGATGGTAATCCAAAGTACTTTCTAAACTCTACTTTTTTGTCCATTGTTGAAGATTCCAGTGAAAGGTCAATTGCCGGCTCTGCTCCATGGTAAATCACTTTTCCAAGATTGGTTACTTCTTGGAGCGTCCTTGCAGGGCTTATTATCCCGTCAGATTGGTTGACTACTTGAAGCAATAGTGCATATCTTTGCTCCATTACCCAGGTTCTTATAGCAGCACGCAAGCGCGGAGGGAGAAAGCCAAATCTACCTTCTTTTCTCAAAGCCCTATCTTTAACATAGGTGGAGTACTCATCTCGAGGAAAAACAGTATGTAGTGTAGACACAGTTGGTACGGGGCACAACCTATAAAATCGATCCAATGTGGATCCGTGCGCAAGTCTCCAAAATGTGTGCCTAACGGTAGTATCAACCTCATATAGTCCCCTTTCGTATTGTATATTCACAATATCTGGTTTTGTTTCGGAAATAATCTTTAAGAGACGGTCAGAATTCCTCTTATCCCCTTTTCTTGTTACATCACCAAACACTGTAACATTCTTATCAGTATTCTGGCTGACATCTGGGGCTGAATCAGGACGGGCACCTGTTGCAACAGATACTTCAATATCAGGTCGCTTGGCCATTGCTTCTGCCAAGTTCTTGGTATATCTGCCCACTCCTCCTTTCATGGGAGGATATTCCCCAGAGATTATTAAGACCTTCATCCCTTTTGAGCGGATGAAGATCCGTATAATCCTATTCGATCTCTTGCCTGCTCGATGTATACCTTCATTGCATTTCTGAATTTACTTGGTGAAAATTGCATTGACATCTGCCGCATATTAGTTCTTTTTTCTTCATTGGGATGATCAATGTTTTTTGCAATAAGATCGGCTGCCTGTTCCAGAGTGCTGTACTGATAATCCTTTGGAACAATTTCACTGCAACCTCCATATGCCGGTACGATAGGAATAAGCCCTGCGGCCATTGCTTCTACAATGGATACACCAAAATGCTCGCCAATCATTGTATGCAGATAGATGGTGCTTTTGGACATTGTATTAACAAGTTCTTGATTGGTAACATTAGGCGTCAAATTTACCTTCTGAGTCAAACCGAGATTTTCTATCATTTCTTTTAATCTTTTAAAATACGGCCTATTTGCAGGTGCCAGTGAGCCTACAAGCTCAAATTTTACTTTCCCCCTAAGAAGCTGGGCTATTTTGACAGCATTTTCTATGCGTTTTTCTGAAGAGAAGCGAGACACAACTAATACCTTTGATTCTCTGCTATGGAATGGCTGATTGTAGGCAGAGGAGAAGCGTTCAGTGTCTACGGGCGGGTACAGGATATTGGGTCGCAAGCTCGGAAAAGCCTGCATAATAGCTTCTCGGCTGAATCGGGAGTTGGTTAGTATTAAGTTTGACCTTGCTACTGCGCGAACAGCAAGAGAGTGAGTAATGACGCTATAAGGCTTAAAGTAAATCCTCCAGAAAAACGATTTGGTATACTTGTTACTCCCATAGCCGCTTCTTGAATTCATTAAGAAAGTTGGAAAGTGGAGGTACAAGAGGTAGGGCACATTTCCTGAAATTCTATAAGGAAGTGCATCCCCGTGAGTATTGATTACCACGTCTGAGTCCTTGAAATCTATTGATGAAAACAAAGTCAAAAGGCGTTGATATACTCCAAAATAGTTCAGCTTGAAGGGAAGAAGATGTCTTATCCGTCCAACATGAATTTTTTTACCATAAGATCTGGTGATGTTTTCAAGGTCAGGTGGTTGAACTGTAACAAGTTCTACCTCATAACCAAGTTCATATAAAGATTCTATGGTTTCAATAGCAACTGTTGTCTCACCCCCTAGAGAGTTTAGCGTGTGGTGAATTACAACGGCTTTTCTCATTAAAAGAGTCTTGATACCTACCAATGGTGCCTATTTTAAAGGTTGCATGCTCGCTTATTTTGCAAGCCTTGGTTACCAGCTTGCAGCGGATAGCCAGAACTTCTTAATTGCATGCATAATAAAGCTTCAAAGAATGTAAAGACTACTACCACAAGAATTTAGCCATGCGTTGCTCCCCTGTCATCTATTACAATCTCTACATCACCTTGATACTTGGGCTTGACTGCAAGCTGTGCTGGTGTGTAAATAAGATGCTCTTTTGTGAATGCGGATAGCTCGTAGTCGTCTGTCATAAAGAGTG
>JBJMEA010000024.1:0-5054 GCA_045809625.1 Nitrososphaera sp.
AGGTCACCATTGGCAAAAAGCATCTTGTATGGATTGTTAATAATATGATTATCCGGAAATGCCATGAAGAATTCAACAGACTCTGACCTGTGGTTATGAACACCTCTAGTTGGATTTGGTTGACCTGGCCAAAATACGGCAACATTTTCAGCATGGCGTTCTTCGAATATATCCCATTCTTGGGAGGTCCATGTGTCATCTAGGGTTTTCATCAGCTCTTTATTTTTCTCAGAGACGCTCATTGTAAGATAAAGAAACCAAAGCACACAAAGGCTGCTTACTCTTAGCGAACACGCATTAATTTTGAATGAACTTTATACTATAACTGGTTTTACAAGAGCAGACTGTTATTTGAGTTAGATATGTTCCTTTATAATACCGAAAGATAACGCTGATACCATTCATACAGAAATTATTTCAGTTCTTTATTGAGTCATATTAGCAACAATTCATTTAGAGATACTCGATGGGGAGAGGCAAAGAATACAAATTACTGATCTATCCTGAAGACATCAACATTTTCGGGATAGAGAAGGTTGCTGAAGGTGTTCCAGATCTTAAGTTTAAAGTATCATCTCTCATTATTGCATGAATTAAAAATTATTTCTGCCACGTATCTCACCTGCTTTGGCCATCAATTTTCCTACAATCTTTGGAAAACGTCAGTACGGTCATAATTACCTGCTAAGGTTCCTCTTACTGACTTGGTGCGTATAGACTACCAGATTTATTAGACATCTCATCGTATTTGTAATGATTATACCATGAGCGACAATATGACTTCCATACAGCATGATTTCAAAATCCATCAAGCTACTAGAATTGGCTACGTTAGTTTGAATGTTTCAGATATCGATAGGTCACTTAACTTTTATGAAAAGGTTCTTGGGTTCAAGAAAATTGATAGACCGTCCAATGACAGAACACTGCTTTCAGTTGATGGGCATCCATCATCATATCTTGTGGAACTTTTACAATCCAAGAGCAAGTCAACTACGACAACAAAAGCAGAAGAAGAACGCTACAAAGCCAGCATTTCTCGACCCAGAAGGGCAGGGCTGTATCATTTTGCGATATTGCTCCCGGAGAGAAAGTATCTTGCAGACATGCTTCAAAACCTCATAAAAAGACGTGATGAAATACAGCTCGATGGTTTGGCAGACCATCTGGTATCTGAGTCGATCTATATTCGCGACCCCGATAATATAGGTATAGAAATCTATCGAGACAGATCGCCTTCACGGTGGGAATGGAACGGCAGCAGGGTGAGGATGGAGACAAACATGTTGGATTCAGATGACCTCCTAAGAGAATCAAACGCTGCGGGGTGGAAATCAATGCCTACCAATACGGTTATAGGTCATGTTCATTTACATGTTCGAAACCTTGCAAACTCTATGAAATTCTATCGAAAGATCCTCGGTATGAACCTTACAGCAACCTATCCTGGCGCTTACTTTTTCGCTGCAGGTAAATATCACCACCATATCGCAACAAACACCTGGCTTGGAACTAATATCGAACTAGCCTCACCAGAGGATGCTGTTGGATTGAATCATTTTGGCATTGAACTCCAGAACGAGGAACAATATGACATCATGGCAGAACATCTCAAACAATACAAGGTCCGGGCGCCAAAATATATGCAATCAAATGAATCATCAAGGTCATCATTCTTGCGCGACATGGATGGCATAACTATTAGGCTCTATACCAGATAGAGAAGTTCGATCTGTTCGTATTGAGTACATAAAATCCTATGCATCTATTGATTACTATCGACTATTCAGTAAGCGTTGATAAAGCTTCAACAGCTGCTAAATGATATATTGCAATAGACCAATTTCGATTGTAAATTTGTTATAAGCACCAATAACTTAAACAAAGCACAAAATCCTTCTGCTTCCACTCTTACACCTATTGGATCTTGTGCTCCGTATAACATGATTATTTGCTTACATGTTTGTATGAAAGTTCATGTAGAGATAATTGACAATTCTCATGACGAGTTTTTCATTGTTCGATTAGCTGCTAGTATTAGTTTTTTCTTTTAACTAAAAGGTGTTCAGAATTTGCAGCTTCCTGCTTAATGGCCGATAGAAGTGTTTTTTCGTTTCACGAATCATCATAATGTATACACTGTGAAACATAACCTAGTCGGTATAATGAGGTATACGGTATTTGCACGATGGTCAATCATATGGGAAACCGCTTAAGTCTAAGAATTGTTGTACAAATTATTTGACGGAAAAAGAAAGTATCTTATTTGATGCAGCGACAAATATTTTGCCATGGCTGGAAGAGGGTGTTGAAAAGTGGGTACTACCACCAAGACTTTGTTGAAACAATATCTTTCCTGTAGCTTGATCAAAAGCAACAAGTTGTCCCTTGTTAATATTGACTGACCACACAAGACCATCGGCAACTATCGGGGGACCTGCGTTAAATGACGGACCAGTCCATTTCACTATAAACGAAGAGTAATTGTTGCTACCTAGAACATCACTATCATTATTCATTTTGCTGGTGATGCTCTCATTAGCAATACCTCCGCTAGCAGTACTAGTAATAGTAGCAGTACTATTATTCGAATGAGCAGTAGTAGCAGATTGCAAGTATAGCGCTACAAGTCCTTCTCTGCATGGAACATACAAGTAAGGCGCAGCGTATGCTGTGCCACCATATGCTCCCTTATCGCAAATATGAGCTGAGAATATCTGGCCATTAATTCCGCCTAGTTTGTCGCCTCTGATAAGGTAGCCGGTTCCCTCTTTACCAATCTGAAAGATTGTAGAAGTATTTGTGTGGGTATTGTTATTATGATTCTTGTCTACATCGCTTACATTGTTATTCTCACTCAAAATGCTCGGTCCTACGGAACCAAGGTCGGTATCAGAACTGCTGAGCTCGGCCCAGTTGCCAGGGGCAAACCAGTCATTGACTTTTAGAAGATTAGGAGATAGTCTAATCACACTGTTGCCAAAATCAAAATTCGTTTTAGACGCACCATTTCCAGTAGCTACAAGAATACTTCCATTCTGATCAATTGCTGGACCTGATGGCGCCCAGATGCCTGCTTCACGACGTGTAGGCACTTGAAAAGACAAGAGAGAAAGCTGCTGTTGCTGTTGTTGCTCTGCCTCTCCACTGCCTCCTGTCTCTATCACAGTCGAGTTAGCACTACTATTCTTACTGCTATCGCTGTTGGTAATAGAGAGATAGGGTATAGGGGCACCCACAATCCAACCGTGGTACTGACCACAGTCACCATATAACCCGCCAAAAGGAACATATACTATTATACCATCATCTGCTCCTGCTACAGTTCCTCCATCTCCTGTTCCACTATTGTTATCATTATAATATGAGAGCGCCAAAGCTCCTCTTTGCTGCTGTACTTTAGGATCAGAGCTTGGCGGATCAATGGGAGATTCTAAGCGTATCTTGCCCGTATTAATATCGAGGGCAAAGAATTCATGGGTATGAGTATTACCCAAGAAGGAGACTGCAAATATTGTTTGCGTTCGCAAGTCAATCACAGGTGTTCCAATGATCCCTGTTGGGTCTATGTTGCCGCATGGCAAATCAGAAAGGGGAACAGGAGGCCCCAAATTGGTTCGCCAAATAACTTGTCCAGTATTTGAGTCAAGGGAGTATATTGTATTGTTAGATGTCGCTACAAACACCATGCTTCGAGCTACCAGTGGTTCTGCGTAGATAATACTGTCCAAAGGATCAGAAGTCCAGTTATTATTAATAGATAAGGAAGAAGAGTTGTTGTTGTTGTTGCTGGAGGCAAGCCGATGGTATGAATCAAATCCAGTCCTAAAGAAGTCGTGATGATAAGTTAACCATTCCTCACTGTCGGTCTGATTGTGGAACAAATTACTCCCATTATTACTACTGAAAGTGATGTTTTCTTTTGAATCTGCTGCTAAGGATGTATGGATAATAGAAGAAGGCGAGATGTTGTCAAAGTTCGGTTGCCTTACACCCCAGTTCAATACACCATAGGCTGAATATGCTGCTGCTCCTAGCATAATAATGCAAGCGACGAGTGCAACTATCATGACCGGTCTTGTCATCATAATTTTCGGCAATGCCCTTGTTTGTTGGTACTCAACTTCTTACTTTAAAAGCCTCTAGTACGAGCGGCTAAATGAAAAGGGTAGGGATGGAATCTCTGAAGTAAATATATAGCTGCACATTGACAAGGGGGTCGTACATTGGGAGGATAAGAAATGGAGCTATGTTTACCTTTTCAATGCCTTTGATATTGGCTGCAAAAGCTGTCGGCTTACCTGATTAGTCGAAGCGACGGATATGAAAGCTACTCCTACACCTAATAGTATACAGCCAATAACATCAAGCGGATAATGGCCTCCAACATATACTCTTGAAAAGCATACAAGTGCAGCTTCTATAGTTAATCCAATCGAGATTAGTAGCCTCTTATAGGAATCTCTGAATAATGCCAGCATAACTGCTGATCCAGCTGATACCAAAAGAGCGTGGCCTGAGGGAAATGAAAATTCTTTGTCAGGCTTTATGAGGAAAGAAGAATTGTCACGTAGTGTTGGCCTAGGTCTACCAATGATCTCTTTTGCTACTGGGCCAATTACTATCAATACAATCATTGTCATTGCCATAACTATAACAGCCTCTCTTCCCATATTTCCACCAAAAATCAATAATAGAATACTCGCTAGCATCCATACAACCTCCCTGCCGTATTGTGTCAAAAGTATCATCAGCTGGTCAAATGGCTTATAGTGTGAATCATTAATTCGCAGGAATAGTGAATAATCAAAATTATATAGTGATGATCCCTGGCTAACAGCGGGATTTACCTTAGGTGAGATTAGACTTGCCAAGATAATAAAAGAAAAAATAAGGCTAAAGGAAGCGATGAGATATCTATTCAAAGATTTTTCCTTTCTGGATCGAGAAACGATATATTAAGATTATAAGCGTAACTACACATTGTTAGCTCTTAGCATCATTCTCTATATGTGTCAGATTCACAGACGGGTTCTTTTCAGATGAGGACCCTT
>JBJMEA010000025.1:0-40685 GCA_045809625.1 Nitrososphaera sp.
TTGACCCCATATCCCCAGTTGTCCTGGAGGGTCAATCGGCCCCCATACTTTGATTCCTTGATAGGTACCAACAGGTTGTCTTTTTTCTTTGAACTTGGCATCAATTGGGCCTTCTACTTTGCTATAGCTTGTTCCTGTGCCAGCAAGCGATATAGTGGTTGGACCTGCTGCACCAGCACTGCTTGGTGCTGCTGCTGCAGTTGCTGCAGCAGCTGGTGCTGAGGGGGGCGCAGCCGCGACTGCTTTAGCAGCAGTAGTAGTTGAGGGGGCCGCCGGCTTGGGTGCAGCAACCTGTGCAGCCATTGTCTTTTGTCTTTTAACAATACATAATTGATCATGAACATCCTTCATGCTTTCAAGAGTTGTCGGATTGGTATGACGCAAAAGAGTTCCACAGTCTTGGCATACATACTCTGTTACCGTCGTAGACATGGAATATTATGGATTTTAACTCATTTATTAACTATGCCGAAAAAAGAGAGAGAAAAAAAGGCAGTTACTTACTGCCTTGTGAATTGTTGTTGCTGTTGCGCAAAGAATGTTGTCCACGCCTTTGCAATGTTGGTGGAAAAGTCTGTCAGTGTATCGACTGTTCTGTTGTATATCTTTAGGTTTTCCCTTGCTGCATCAAGTGCATTGATCGTCAATTGGTTGTTTATGCCCACTGACCTGATTGTGTTATTTGTAACTTCATTTGATTGCCTTGTAAACACTTCTCCATAGGGCACAGATGGGACATTTGTGACGCTTGCTAACTGCTTCTGAGCGGAAAATGAAGTCTGGATCATGTTCTTGGTTGTCTGGATATAATCCAGCTGGAGGTTAGAAATTGACTGTGAATACTGCGGCTGAGCCTTTGCAAATTCGTCTACGGTTCTGATAAGATTGTCTCTCATTGTGTCATATACATCAGCAACTCTTTCGTCTTTTGTTGGGATAGTTTTGTCGACCATTTTTATTACCATTATATGGTAATCAATGGTAATATATAAACCTTGGTCAATAACGGTGTTGAATGCCATGTATTGGAATTAAAAACCATGCACTGCATCAGTAACCTGCTGTCTCTTCTTTTCGCTTTTTTTTTCTGCATTAAACCTTTCAAGTTGATATCTATTCATATCTACGAATTTGATTCCCTGGGCAAGCTGCGGATGTATACGTTCGATCTCATTGTATATCTTTTGGCATGCAATTCGATAGTCCTGATGACCTTGGGGGACAGTACGCAATTCTATCATATGGCACGCTTCCCGTAGATTCATTTTGACAAAATAGGGGTAGCGATAGGCAAAGTTGACAACGTACTGAGCTTCCTCTGGCATAGCCTTAGCAATCACTTCGTAAACATTTTTTGATAGATACATACAATCTCTAAAGTCCTTGTCCAGTCCTAAATCAACTATCTCTTGAGGAAGATCGTAACCATGTCTCGTTGAGAGCAATTGCCGCTCAATCGTCAGAATTCTGTGCCGGTGTAGGTCTCGGAATATGCCAAAATTAGTAAACAATTCAAAAGTATAGTCTACCATTTCAAATGCTCTACCAGGCCTATGCCTACGACTGTTACGGAATTCTGTGTATGTACGAATCACCCTGTTACGCTCTTCAATCGGCATTGATCTGACATAATTTATAATCCTGTGAAGTGACTGGCCCTGAGCCTGCTCATACAGGATTGCAGATATCACATCTACTTCTGCTTCAAAGCTGTCTTTGTAGTTAATCAACCTGACAAGTTCAGGTTGTTCTTCTTCATGTGAGATTCTCGATAGATGAGATCTCGCAAGCTCACCAATTGCATTTTTAGTTTTTGACGTGTATTCTTGTAATGCCTGTCCATACTTGTCGTTTGCACGCCTGATAAAGGAAGGAATAACTGAGTTCAGTTCATTAAATAACTGGGATGCAATAGATCTGATCTCTTTTAGTTTTGATCCATACATTAGGGTTAGCAAGTATTCAAATGCTCTGCCGTTGCCTGTAATGCCGATATTTGTCATAGTAGATGCAGGCAGAAGACCACGAAGTATGTCTAGTGCCTTTGCCTTTATCGACATAGTGTATATGCGTCTAGCGGATTCAATATCTTTGTCTGATTTCAAGTTGCCAAAGGATACTTCTTTTCGCAAGATGGAATCAAAGAAACTAAATTGTTCTATTGATTCTCTTTCCTCCAAGAAGGCTTGCAGTGGTTGGATGCTCTTACTATATGTGTCAAAGGAATGATCGCAAGCCTCAATGTATCTGTCTGCGTAGGACGAGGACATAATACTGTCTTCTCTGGCATACCGATAGTATCCTCCAACCTTTCGATTAAAAGCTACATAACGAGATGATTTCTCTAAGTACGATAGTCCGACTCTACGATCTTCAATCTTTTTTGCAGCAATATTTGATATTTCCTCCACAGCAACTTGAGCTTCACCTAGCTCAGCTACTGAGTCGTCTCCATACTCCAGAAGAACTCGTCTATAGAATTCCTCTCCCCTATTTGGATTCTTTGCAAATTCGTCTAGAAACACTCTCCTCATTGTCTTGTCCGTGCGGGAATAGCGGGACATTAGAGCACCCCTATCTACCTGCCTTGGCGTAGTTATCACAAATACCTGCCCGTCGACATTAGAAAAATGGATTTTCAGAATCTCTCTTTCCTCTTCTGTAAAATTATCTAAAAACACATTGCTATCAAACATGAGGATGGATACACATGATCAATAAGAAGACCGTACAAAAAAATACTTTACTAAGTATCCAAATCTTATCCCCTAGCCCAGCTGGCATCATTAATTCCACCATTTTATCGAACTGTTTTAACACTGTTATCATTATACAATCTTTGCTCACCTATTCACATGAGTGAAGAAAAGCTTGGACTTGTGGGCAAGCAGGTCAAGGACATATATGGCACTTACATTGGGAGGGCCATCGGTATAATAACAGAAAACGATGGCGACATAGAAGCTGTCGGGGTCGATTGTGGTTCGGGTGGTCTAAAGCAGCTGCCTTACGAGCAGCTGGTAATCCAAGGAGAATACGTCTTCTTTATACCCCGATGGAGACTTGAAGCACAAAGGTTGCTAAGGCAAAAGACTCTTACACTTAAGAGGATAAAGGCACTTCAAGATATTCTATCAGAGAATGACTCTATGAAGGAAGATGCTGAGTTGGTATACATCAAATATGAGAACAAGTTGCATGAACTTGACGAAACTGGCAAGCAGGTAAATGACAAGCTGAATGCAAGATTGGCGGAATTGGATTTAGAAGTCAAGAGCATCAAGGCAGTATTGTTTGATGCAAAACTTCAGTTCAGAAGCAATGAAATGAAAGAAGAGACATACCAGCAGGTAAAGGTTCAAACTGATGAGCTAATCGAACATATAAACAACGAGAGGGCTGAGATAAGCAACGTAAAAGAAAAGTTGACAACTCAGACGCTAGAAAATATTGTTCTGACTACTAGTAGCACTTCAACAATTGCCACTCCGACAATCCGGGAAGAAGAACAACAAGAAGGCCCCATTGAACAGGTGTCACGCGAGGCTCCCGAAATGGTTTCTGTAGTACAGATGAGCGCAGCAAACTCTGAGAGAAAAGAAGAAAAAGAAGAGGAAGAGGAAGAAGGTCATGAGGTCCCTGCATCTCCTAAAACAGTGGAGCAGGTAGAGACAAACTGGCTCAATCAGGTAATAACAAAGTAATTCTAGAGCCGGGCACCGTATATTATGTCCGGTAAGTTCCTCAATTTTTAAAAAATTTTAGATGGGCAGCTTTTTAGTGTTCTCTGACGCTTGTCTGTAAAAGCTCCCCAATCTCACTGTGCATCTTCAGGAAGTTAAGTCCCTTTGCAGTTGTCTTGTATGTTTGTGTTCCTTCCATGTATTCAAGCAGGCCGTTTTCAATCAGGACAGCGAGGTATTCCCTTAGTTGCGCATAGCTTAGGAAAGCTTTGTACATGATTTTTGTCTTAGTTGCTCCGCCATTCGCTGCCTCTAGGATCATTGCTACTATTTCTGTTCTGCTTCTATACTTCAAACTATTATAGGAGTGATTTTTCTCTATTTTTAATATATCGATTCACTCTTTAATAAAAAAATTCTATATATTCATTACATTTAGGATTGGTAAATAACTCATCAAATACTTTAAACACAAGTTTTAGTTCTTCAAAGTGTTTGTCGAGCCCTTCAAGATTAGACGAAAATGGTGGTAGTAGTAGAGGCGATGGTGACAACGTCAAAGTAAGCGTCAGGATAGGTAAGCGCTTGGACAAGATCTCGCAGGAATCTTTAAGAGAACCAGACAAGTTCTGGGCAGCTCAGGCCCGAAATTTAAAATGGTTCAAAGAATGGGATCGTGTCCTAGATTGGAACCCTCCATTTGCAAGGTGGTTTGTGGGAGGTACTCTAAATGCATCTGTAAACTGTCTTGACAGACACATTGAGATTGATACAAAAAATAAGGTCGCAATAATTTGGGAAAGCGAGAATGGAGAGACAAGAACACTTTCCTATTTTCAGTTATATCGTCAGGTAAACAAGTTTGCCAACGTACTAAAGGATCTTGGTGTTAGCAAAGGCGATCGTGTCACAATATACATGCCTATGGTACCGGAACTACCTATTGCAATGCTTGCATGTGCAAGGATTGGCGCTATTCACTCCGTTATATTTTCTGGCTTTTCCTCACAGTCACTTATCGATAGAGCAAATGACGCCAAGTCCAAAATCATAGTAACTGCAGATGGTGGCATAAGAAAAGGTCGTCTTGTGGAATTAAAAAAAGTAGTGGATGAGTCAATTCCATCTTTATCCTCTGTGGAACACGTAGTAGTGCTCAACCGGGCTGGCAATAAGGTCAACATTGGACCAAAGGATCTTTGGTGGCATGATTTGATGGAAAGTGCCAAGTTGTACTGCCCACCGGAGCCAGTTGAAAGCATTCATCCACTTTATATTCTCTATACGTCTGGGACTACCGGCAAACCCAAGGGCGTAATGCATGGAACAGGAGGCTACCTTACGCATCTATATGCTACCGCCAAGTGGGTCTTTGACTTTACAAAGCAAGACATATTTTTCTGTACTGCAGATATCGGCTGGGTTACAGGTCACAGCTATGTTGTCTATGCTCCTCTGATGCATGGCATAACTGAAATAATGTATGAAGGAGCCCCTGACTTTCCCAAACCCAATAGGTATTGGGCAATTGTAGAAAAACATGGTGCTACTATATTGTATACTACACCAACTGCCCTGCGTATGTATATGAAGTATGACAATGACGACTCCACCTCAAACTCATTTGACCTGTCATCTCTTAGACTACTCGGGACAGTGGGTGAACCAATTAACCCTAAGGTATGGATGTGGTATTTTAAGACAATTGGCAAGGAGAATTGCCCAATAGTTGACACTTGGTGGCAAACAGAAACTGGGGGAGTAATGCTTAGCATGTGTACTGGAATCGAAACGATGCCAATGAAGCCCGGCTCGGCCACCTTCTCTGTGCCTGGAGTAGATGCAGTAGTGGTCGATGAAAGCGGCATGCCTGTAAGGCCTGGAATAAAAGGCTATATTGTTATTCGTAGGCCGTGGCCCGGAATGTTCTTGAGTCTCTGGGGTGATGACGAAAAATATCGGCAAACCTACTGGAGCAAGTTTCCTGGACTCTACTACGCCGGTGACTATGCATTAGTTGATGAGGAAGGTTATTTGTGGCTCCTTGGAAGGGCAGATGATGTACTTAAGGTGGCAGGACATAGGCTTGGCACGATGGAGCTAGAAAGTGCATTTGTGTCAAATAAGGCCATCGCAGAAGCTGCAGTGACGGGCAAGCCTGATGCGACAAAAGGAGAATCGATAATCGCATTCTTGGTACTAAAGGAGGGCTTTTCAGATTCTGAGAACCTGCGTAAAGAAATAGTAGCCCATATTCGAAGTACGCTTGGGCCCATAGCTACACCAGATGAAGTATATTTCGTTAGCAGGCTGCCCAAGACCCGTAGCGGTAAGATAATGAGAAGACTGCTAAAATCCATTGCAAGTGGCGACAGAATTGGCGACATCACTACACTTGAGGACGAAGCAGCTGTTGATGAAGTTCGACAGGCTTACGAAGATCTCAAAAATAAGATGGTCAACTCTTCTTAGAACTTCCAACTGGCTAGGTATAGTGGAGTAATTTCAATAACGCAAGAATTTGGGCCCAGAGCAAGTATGGCCTTTGCAGCCTTACTCCGCAGCTCGCCCAAGTACTTCTTTACATTACGTCTAGTTACCCTTGTAGCATAGAGGGGATCATCGATCACTCTTGCAGTTCCTTTGCCCCTCAATCCAAACGTACCATTTTTGCGGGAGCTTTTATCAACAAGGAAGTATACATATGGATTTTTTTAAGCAATTTTGCTTTCTTGCCCTCTCTATCTGTTGCGAGGATAAACTTGTCTCTGCTGTAATAGTACCATACTGGGTGTGAAATTGGATCACCTCTTTCATCTAAGTATGCTATTCTCAGTATGTTCGGTTGGACGAGGAGCCGTGAGATTTCGCTCTGTGAGAGAGATCTTGCATGTCTGTCCGCAAGGACAAACTTCAACACATCTTGTGTATTGGAGTGCCTTTCTAGTTAAGCTAAATCGAGATTGTTGTCATCTTGGAACCAATGGCAATGTCGTGAGCGTCTATGAAACCTGTAGTTGCAGCCATAACATATAGTGCTGGCTTTGTAGTTTTGTAGGTGCAACTAACCGTTTCAATTAGATTTCCACATGGAGGTACATTTTCCTTTATGTATACCGCATTACCATTTTCATCAAACCATATCAAGTCAAGGTTATACTCGATGTTGAGCATCCACACCTCGTAGAGATCAGGTTTATCATACTTGATCAGCATAGCAGTGTCAAACGGCAACCTGTCTTGCCTAAATGTGAGCCATCTTTGCTGTTCTGCGGGCGTTTGGGCAATTTCGACCGTGATGACATCACTGTCTATTCTTACAGTACCTTTTGGGAAGCCGGTGTTCTTGTCTCTGACCTCTGGTGGGACAAATATTATTCCTAGGGCGCCTATTGCAACAGCAGCAACTATAACAGGTATCAGCACCGTAGATTTGCGCGCCAATGAGGATCTATGTATTCCAAAATAATAATTTGAATTTTCTGTTTGTCCGACCATGCAAAAAATAGTCCAGGTTATTAGATAAATATTATATAAAATTATCAAAGAAGCATTCCATAGTCCTAATTCGTAGAAGTTGTGGAAAGAGGATTAGAATGTGAGCGGAACGAGGAACTATGGACAGATCAGAGTCCCTTTACATTTCATACCGAGATTTGACATTGGAGCACGATTTGCGGTATAATAATATATTTTACAGCAGGCACATTTTCTGCAAAAAGAATCAAAGTGGAGGGGGTGGGATTCGAACCCACGAACCCCTAAGGGACGGGATCACTCCTATCGCATTTTCCTTCTTTTTCTATGTGTGTTGCGAGAAGAAATGGTACCACTGACATTGGATCTTGAGTCCTGCGCGTTTGACCAGGCTTCGCTACCCCTCCGATTACCTGTCTTGCCTGTAAAACCTTATTTCATAGTTGCGGTAAGTGAAATAGGGTTAAATTTTGCTTGGTGCCAGTACAATATGTTAATGCCTAAGCCCGAGATTGTTTCAAGACTTTGTATAAAATGCCACTCAAAGACAGTTCATGAAGTACGAGAAAAGACGGTGGCTGGGATAAAGCTGATTTGCACCGACTGCGGACATTCAATTATTGTAGCTACTATGTAAAACTTTTATTATCAGATGGAGCTTTAGCTGAAAATATATGAATATAGGCGAGCTGAAGTCGGGAATGCGTAACGTAAGCGTTACAGGAAAAGTAGAAAGCGTCGGCGAACCTCGTACAGTCAATCTTAAGACTGGTGGGACAAATACCGTGGCTGATGCAAGAATTTCAGATGAAACAGGGAGCATCAAGCTTTCCTTATGGGGCGATGATATAAACAAGATCCAGGCCGGTGACACAGTTTCGATAGAGAATGGCTACATCAACACGTTTAAGGGCGAAGACAGTATCAACGTTGGAAAATTTGGTACCCTAAAAAGGGTCTAGCTAATATAACCTGTATCGCGGGGTTTTTGAGGTGGTTGCTGGCCTTCAAATTGCCTCCCGCCTTTTGCTGCAAGCATTTGCTGTTCTATAGTCTGGATCAGCATTTCAGTATCCCTTGCGCGTTTGTCCAAGTTTGCCATGTCCACTCTAACATTAACCATCTGGAGAAGGTTTTCAAGCACTGCTTTAGATGCCTTGCCATCTACCACATAGCCTGATGTCTCCCCAAGAAGACATATTCCCTTCATGTTCCGCAACTTTGCCATGCCAATGACAAGTCCATTCATCCCCGTGATGCTTCCACTATCCATTATTGATATGTTATTTGATGAAAGGTTCTTGACTGTTTCCGCGTCCGTAGCAGTACCAAAGATCTTAGGTTTATCAACAAATACACCAGTAATGTATGCTGCAAGCGTGAATACCTGCTGTGTCCCAAACCGTTCAGCCAAACTAAGCACTTCATCTGCTAAGGCGTATTCCGAATCAGGGTTAGCTGGTTGAGAGTCGCCGGTTAGCAACAATAGGTCCGATTCCTGACCGTGCCACCAAAAGATGCTGTTCTTCATTAGCTCAGATGTGCCGTCAGGCTTTATCATAACCTGTGGTGGAAAGGAGCTGGAATAAATGTCAACTAAGTGATTTGCGGGCAGCTCTTGTATGAGGTGATCAACTGCAAGCTTACCAACATAACCGCTACCTGGAAATCCGCATATGAGATGTGGTGACTTGAGCTTTGGCTGATCAGTGGTAGAATAAACTAGCCTGATGTCTTGCACAAAATCTGTCAACTCATAGATGCGCTTTAAAGCTTTGCACGATAATATTCACAAGGAAGAAATGCAGGTTGTCCGCGCTAACGCAGAGTACTGTTTTGCATCCAAGTATATGACGAGAGATCTTCCTCTTTCTTCTCTCTATCAAAGTTCAATGTTGCTTATAATCCGTATTCATCTAGTACAGATCTCTGTGTTTAAAAATTAAATTGAGGAGTTAAGCAAAACTTCTAATTGGTTATTCTCATCCATTTTTTCAGAAATGGCGCTAGCATTGTGGTTATCTGATGATCTTATTCTTATTCTTATTATTCTGTTGCTGTTGTTCTTGCCATTCAGTTTTCTTGTACTGTCTCAGCAGGAGGAATTGGTGTTGTTGTTACTACTGCTGTAGCATTGGATCCTGTAGCATTTGTCGGTGATGTTATTGTGATATTAGATGCAGATACTTCTCCTAGTTCCCCTGCCGCTTCTCCTTCCTCTCCTGCAACTGTAACTACTCCCCACATGCCTGGATGAAATGCACAAAAGTATTCATAGGTGCCAGGTTGTTGAAATGTTACTGTAAAGCTATCTAGAATCGGATATGGAAGTGGTGGAAATCCTTCCTCTCCTCTCTCATCAATTACACTTGTCGCATTGGATCCTGTAGCATTTGTCGGTGATGTTGTTGTGATATTAGCTGCAGATACCTCCTTCGCTCCTCCGTCTCCCAAAGCTTGAAAACCGCTGACATCCAGTATTATACCTGAACTGACTAATGTCTCAGTTCCATTTATTGTGTAATTGGCTGATAGGTTTAGTGGCTCAAACAATCCTTGCTGCGTCAAGTTCTCTGCTAGTTGTTGCAGCTCCTCTACATTAAGCAGATATCTCGTATTATTTTCCTTGTCTGCAACAGTTGGATAAAACACTGCCTTATTCAAAGAGACTATTGCTTCTTTGCCTTGTGGCTGTCTTATGATTATTGGGTCGCCAAAATTGAATGGAGATGCGGGTTTCAGTTGATCTGTATTATTAGCTCCTTCGGGCAATATGAATGGCAATTCTAAACTAGATACTATTGAATCGTTACTCAAGTCAAATATTACATTATGAACTTCTGTAGAA
This sequence comes from Nitrososphaera sp., assembly GCA_045809625.1. GTDB lineage: Archaea > Thermoproteota > Nitrososphaeria > Nitrososphaerales > Nitrososphaeraceae > Nitrososphaera. The sequence goes on from JBJMEA010000025.1 coordinate 10,009, forward strand.
TTCTGTGGTGCATAGAATGTTACACTTTCTCCCTTTTGGATCTCTACTGTTGCAGGTAGGAATTGGTTGACTGATACAGTTATGTTGCCTCCACCCACTGCAACTCTTTCTTCTTCTTCTATTGTGTTATCAATTGATGCTAATACATGACGTGGTATAAATAATACTGAACCATTTACGCAAGCTGTCGTAAGAATTGCCGCAGCAGTTAAAACAGAGAGTAAATAAAATGTACTATTCTTCTTCTTCTTCTCTTTCTTTGTAGTCATTGTATTTGTGAAGAGAAATTAGGACATTTTAAGGATTGTTTTTCTGAGATTCATATGGAGGTTAAACATCATGTTGTGACTAACACTCCAATCTCAACTTTGTGGTTTAATTGAACTTGCAACTCACAACATAATAACTCACAACGTAAATCCTTATGTCATCACTTTATCCAGTTTACCCCTTTTCTTTGCTACCTTTACTTCGCGCGCTATTCTTCTTCCCATGCTCATGGGCTCCTTATATAACAGCCCTGAGTAAGGTGAACCGTCAAGGTAGAGGTTTGTTCCTGCCACTATCCTTGCTGAAAACTCAAAAGTTGTGAATCTGCCCTCTCTGTCATATACTCCTTCAAGGCAGAAGGGCCCTGGCATTCCAGGTGGCACTAGGCGCTCAGCTGCATGAACAAAGTTTTCTCCCATCTTGTATACTTCTTCAAGCAATGATTCACGCAGAACAAGTGGTATGTTTCCAATGACGGTATACGATGGCTCAATGCTGCCTGCACCAAATTGCTGCTTTGCAGGGATCCTGCCTATCCCGTCAATATCTGATTCATATCGTCTATCTATTCCCAGAAGCTCAACTTCTTGAGTTATTGGTGAATAGAAATACTGTAGATAGACTGGCACACCTCTGACGAATTCCTGAATGTATAGATCGCTCTCTTCTTTGATAATTTTTTGATCAATGAGCCGTTTCGCACCTTCTTCAAAGCTCTCGCGGCTCCATGCAAGGTAATATCCTCTCCCACCAGCGGCTCCATGTAACTTCACAATACATAACCCGTTAATGTCCTCTTTCGACCTGACCGCATCAGGAATCTTTAGACCTGCTTCTTCCATCATCTTTTCTTTGAGGTCTCTGTCCGCTTCCCATCTCAATATCCACTTATTGCCAAAGAATGGTAAATCTATCTTCTCAATTTCGTCGCTTTTCATCTGAGATATCAATGTGCCATGAGGAATCAGCACAGAGCCTGCCTGCTTGAGACGTTTCTGACATGTTTCATCAAGAATCTCCGCAAAACTTTCAACCTCGATGATTTCATCTATAAATCTAAATCTAGAGTATAATCCTAGCCGACGTTTTTCGCATACAAGCAATGTCCTAAAACCTTCATCGTTTGCGCCTTTGAGAACTTGCAACGAACAATGGGATCCTAGAGTCGCAATTGTAAGCTGCTTATTATCTGTAGCAACATTTCTAACCAATAGCTCCTGGTTATTACAGGACATTAAAATTCCTTCTCCATAGCATTTATAGTTGAAGCCAGGTCTAGTTCTCCTCTGGTTCATTGAATAATAACAATAGACTAGCTCACACTGCGGAGCACGCATTCATTGGATCTTTACAGAAGCTGCTCGGCCAAACTCTCAAGGTCCGAAAGGTGGAGCACAAAGACGCTGGCGCAAGCAATACTGCATTCATCCAGATTCCTCAACTTGATCTTGATACGGTGATTAAGGCAGAAGTAGAGGTAAATTCACTTATTGCGCTAGGGCGCGGCGTAACAACACGTATATTTTCATCACTTGAGGAAGCAAAGCGTGAGATACCTAACCTGCGTGCAAACGAGGAGAGGATCATAGCAGCAATGCCTCCAGAAGTTAAAGTTGTTGAGATAGAGAATCATGATCTATCAGCTTGTACTATGGAACATGCCCGCAATCTGCAAGAATGCGACTTTTTCCTTGTCACACGCCTCTCACAAAGTGGGAATGAATATCAAGTTGACTTTATTGTTGGCCGCCAAGCCAAAGATACAGCTGCCGCTTTGACGTCCAAGCTATTGAGAGTCTGCAATACGCTTGGAGCTAACATCAACACTATTGAAAATACTGCACAAAATCTCAGATCTGAATATGAAATCACTGTTAGAAAATTGAAAGCGCTTAGCCGGGAAAAGCTGTCAGCTATACAACCGGTCACAAATGGTAGTGTAATATTACTTAAATCAGTATTTGAAAACCTGTCAGACGATCAACTTCAAGAATTTGCAGGCGAAACAATTCTTAGTCCAAATGCCGTTGTCCTTCTAGCGAACATCTCTGATGAGCGTGCAAACGTCGTTTTTGCCCGCAATGAAAAAATGGAAGAGATCAACATGAACGAAATGTTTAAGCAATTTGCTGGCATAGCTGGGCGAGGAGGAGGCAAGCCTCATTTTGTGACTGGCATTATCAAAAAGCAAGATGTCAGCAGTGTACTTGACAATATCGCCAGAGAGATTTTAGGCTAGCGGTGCCCAATTTTTATCCAGTCAATTACCCGACCGTCTTGTGATGTTTAAGTTATGCTGATAAGGTTAAATTAACCTCTTAGACATACCCCTGTTTAATTGAATGAATTGCTGCAGGAAATAGATCTTGGAACTTGGCGAAGGACCCACTATTCAAAAGAGATAACCCTCTCTATGGAAGTAGATGACGAGATTGTTATCATGGGCTGGGTTGCCAGTAAAAGAGATCACGGCAACATCCAGTTTATTCTACTGAGAGATATGTACGGTGAGATCCAGGTCACAGTAAAGAAGCGTGAATGCAGTGATTCACTTTTCCAACTAGCTGAAGAGGTTAAGGAGCACAGCTCTATTGGAGTACGTGGCAGGGTGAGACCTCAGGAAAAGGTTCAAAACGGCGTTGAAGTGGTACCGATTGAGATCAGGGTATTTTCAATAGCAAGAAAGGCGGCACCTTTTCTCGTTCAGAGTAGGACATCAACTGTAGGTATCGATACTCGACTTGATCTTCGGGCAGTCGATCTGCGGCGCAATTATCTTAGATCGATATTTCGTATACGTCAGACTGTGGTGAGTTCTGTCAGGGAATTTCTCTTGGCACAGAAATTCATTGAAGTAAATACACCAAAAATGATAGCCACTGCAACTGAAGGTGGCGCAGCACTTTTTCCGATATTCTATTATGACAGGGAAGCATTCCTTGCACAGAGCCCCCAGCTATACAAAGAACAGTTAACAATGGCATTCGAAAACGTATTTGAAATAGGGCCTATTTTTCGCGCAGAGCCTTCCCGCACCAACAGACATTTGTCAGAAGCAATTTCAATCGATGTCGAGTGCGCGTTTGTTAATTATAATGATGTTATGTCCCTGCTTGAAAGGATGGTATCAAAGATCGTTGATAGATTAAAAGAAAAGAATCAAGATGAGCTGGAGTATCTACATCTTCAGCTGCCCTCGATGAATATACCATTTCCAAAATACCGTTATTCTTACATCGTTGATAGACTGCAGGAGGCTGGCGAGAGAATACAATGGGGCGATGACCTTTCGCCGCAGATTATGAAGAGCATAAAACACGAGCACTTCGATGACTTTTACTTCATAATTGATTGGCCAACTTCGATTAAGCCGTTCTATATTAAACCAAACACTGAAGACAGCACAATATGTGAGTCATTTGACCTAATGTGTGGAGGACTTGAAGTCTCTTCAGGTAGCACCAGAATAAACCATAAAGATCAGCTAGTAAAACGCATGACAAAGCAGGGCCTAAAGCCTGAAGCGTTTGACTCTCATCTAAGAGTATTTGATTATGGAGTTCCTCCGCATGCTGGATTTGGTCTTGGCCTTGAGCGGCTTATGATGGCATTAACAAAAGTAGAAAATATCCGCGATGTTACACTTTATCCAAGAGACATAGATAGGCTGACGCCATGATAGTAATATGGTAGTTACAAGAGAAGAAGTAAAGCATCTTGGATGGCTTGCAAAGATTGAGATGTCAGACGCAGAGGTGCAGCGCTATACTGCACAGATAGAAGAGATAATTAGTTACTTGAACAAGCTGGATACAATACCACTTGAACAAGTCAAACCAATAACTATGAAAAAGAATTTTTCAGAACTTCGAAAGGATGTTCCTGAGAATTTCGAAGATGTTGTACTTGGGACAGAATATAGAAAGGACGGCTTTGTGAAGGGTCCAAGGATGATATGAATGGCGCTCTATACTCTTCCTGCCGAGCAGGTTGTCAAAGGCATTAAAAGCGGTGAACTTTCTGTTGAGGAATATATCTCTCATCTCTTTGAAAGAATTGAAAGGGTAGAACCCAAGATAAACGCCTTTGTCACACTCAATAAGGAAGAGGCACTTAATAGAGCGCGCATTATAGGTAAAAAGATTGGAGAAGGCAAACAAAGTGGCCCGCTTGCAGGAGTAGCATTCAGCATTAAGGACAATATTTGTACAAAAGGGATGAAGACTAGTTGCGCCTCAAAGATGCTTGAAAGTTATATCCCTGCATACGATGCAACAGTAATCAAGCGATTGCTGGCCGCAGATGCAATTATAATCGGCAAAGCAAATCTAGATGAGTTTGCAATGGGTTCTACTACTGAGTTTAGCCGATATGGCCCGACAAGAAACCCGTGGGATACTCGCAGGGTCTCTGGCGGCTCATCGGGAGGAAGTGCAGCAAGTGTGGCTGCTTTTGAATGTACTGCGTCGCTTGGTTCAGACACTGGAGGCTCAGTTAGATGTCCTGCCAGTTTTTGCTCTGTAGTTGGACTCAAGCCTACGTATGGACTTGTGAGCAGATTTGGGCTTGTATCCTACGCAAACAGCCTGGAGCAGATAGGACCGATTGGTAGGACTGTATCTGATGTAGTTTCCTTTCTCAACGTAATTGCTGGGCCCGATGAAAACGACCATACCACAACCAGAGCTAACAAACCTTCATATTCACTAAAAGAAAGAAAGGGGTTACGTGTAGGTCTTGTCAAGGAGTTCATTGAAGGTGCAGATTCTGCAGTATCTAAGATAATCTACAAGGCTGTAGACACATTGGCAAAGCAGGAATGCTACTGCGAAGAGGTATCCCTTCCATCAGTGGAGTATGCTCTTGCCTCCTACTATACAATCGCAACTGCAGAAGCAAGTAGCAATCTCGCACGTTACGACAACATCCGCTATGGATTTGATATGAACCCTGAAGGCTATGAATGGAACAGCTATTTTGTTAGGGCACGAGGTAATTTTGGCGAGGAGGCCAAGAGGAGGATAATTGTTGGATCATATGTACTTTCTTCAGGATACTATGGCAAGTATTATATGAAGGCACATCAAGCGCGCTCACTTTTAAAGCGTGAAATGGAGAGCCTTTTCAACAGATATGATGCCCTGGTAGGGCCTACTATGCCTATACTTCCATTCAAAATAGGTGAAAGGATAGATGATCCACTCAAGATGTACCTTGTAGATATTGACACAGTTGTAGCAAACCTCACTGGCATGCCTGCAATATCTGTTCCTGCGGGCTTTGCTGATGGTTTGCCTGTGGGCTTACAGATAATGGCAGACCAATTTGCTGAACAGACCCTGGTTGATGTAGCATATTTGTTTGAGCAAACTGCAAAAGTGCAAAGGAGCCCTGAGCTATGATAACTAATGTTCCTACTAAGATAGGACTTGAAATTCATTGTCAGCTCACTGGTGCCAAGAGCAAGCTATTCTGCCGATGCAGTTCTGACTACCGAGGAAAAGCTCCAAACGCAAATATCTGCCCTATATGTGCTGGATTGCCTGGAACATTACCGCTTTTGAATCAAAAGACTGTTGAGTTTGCTGCTATGATAAGTCTTGCTTTAGGTTGCAAATTCCCCCATGAGATTGCATTCTATCGTAAGAACTATTTTTACCCTGATTTACCCAAAAACTTCCAGCTAACACAGTATAACGCATATAATGTAACGAGTATTGGTGTAGATGGCAAGCTAGAGTTTGCTAATGACAAGAGCGCAAGGATCAGACGTGTGCAGCTGGAAGAAGACCCTGGCAGACTTGTCTATGCAAGCGGTAGTATGGATACTAGTGCTTATGTCCTGATCGACTACAACAGAGCTGGGATTCCACTTGTTGAGATTGTGACAGAGCCAGACTTCATTGACCCAAAAGATGTGCGCATATTTCTTGACAAGATAACTTCTATAATAGAGCATCTGGGTATATGTAACACAAAGCTTGAAGGATCAGTGCGCTGTGATGCCAACGTATCGATTCATGGTGGCAATAAGGTAGAGATAAAGAACATCAGCTCATTTGCTGATGTAGAAAAGGCATTGCGCTATGAGATCACAAGACAGAAAACCATGGCGTCTCGAGAGATCCAGATTAGATCAGAAACTCGCCACTGGGACGACGCAAGAAAAGTAACAAAAGAGTCAAGATCAAAAGAAGAGGAGCAGGATTATCGCTACTTCCCAGAACCTGATATCCCAATGGTGGCACTTGGAGGAGAGTTCGTTTCATTTATCAAGCAATCAATGCCGGAGCTTCCAGACACACGCAAGGAGCGTTTTATCTCAAATTATGGTCTGTCTGCCCATATTGCACAGGTGCTAATAGGAAACAAAGAGCTTGCTGACTTTTTTGAGTCCACTCTTGAGATTTATTTGTCACCAAAAGAGATAGCTAACTGGATAGTAACTGATCTTATGAGCTTTATAGATGAACCACATAAAAAAGAAGAAGAATCGGAAGAAAAAGAATATTCACTTTTTGCAGGCCTCAAAGTGAGACCGGAGCATATCGCTGATCTCGCAAGACTTGTTGATCAAGATATGATAAACAGGGCCACTGCCAAGCAGATCCTTGGCCAAGTAGTAAGGACTGGCGAGATGCCTTCAGTATTGGTGAAAAAGTTGCATGCCAGCAGAATCGATGATATGAGTGTGCTGGCACAGGCGGTTCAGTCTGTATTCGAAATGGAGCAGGCAGCAGTTCGGGATGCAAGGCGCAATACCCATGTCGCAAACTTTTTGCTTGGAAAGGTGATGAAGATCACAAAAGGCAAGGCAGATCCAAAGATTGTCTTAGAGATAATACAGAAAAAGTTGAAAGAGCACTAAAGAGGATTAATTACTCGATACAAACTCTGTCATGCTAACCTCCCTCTTCCTCTTCGTCGCCACCACCATCTCCATCACCCGTTGATTCGTCGCCACCACCATCTCCATCACCCGTTGATTCGTCGCCACCACCATCTCCATCACCCGTTGATTCGTCGCCACCACCATCTCCATCACCACTTGTCTCGCTTGGCGCCGTGCTAGGACTAGCACTATCTGGACTCGCCTGACCTGCGCTGGCGGCCACTGCCGGGCAGTCTTGAACAAGACTGTCTATCTTTTGTTGCAACTGATTATTGCCTCCTTCATTTTCGCTATAGATGTTGTGAAGTATGCCGCCAATCACCATATTCAGCCTCTGTGCATCCTCCGAATCAAAGCAATTGTCTTGGTCTACAACATCTGCGAACCTGCGTATGATGATGTCTCGGGAATCTATTGTCGTATTGGTAGTTGGTGAATCAACTTCTAGATATGCAGTAACGGTGTTGTTATCTCGGTTGAGAGTTATGGATCTTGTTCTGTCAGTAACCCCATTGTCCCACCGATCAAATTCCATGTTGCCCAAAACAGGTACTGTAACCGTGTATGTAGATCCGATAGTTCCAGTAAATGTTAGTGGTGCATGTCCTTCCATCAGGGTAGTTCCGTTGATTGCTTTAATGACAATATACACTCCTGTTACTGTATCTCCTGAAAGATCAGCCGCTCTAATAGTCAGGTCAGTGGTGCCTTGTGTTGTTGTTGCTGTCTCTTGCGACTGCGCATCTGCAGTGGGAACGACCCGAAACAGTGTGCCATCTGCAGATGATAGAATGTATAGGTAGCCATCAGGACCTGTCTTGATATCTGTTATACCTCCAAAGCCTGTACCAAAGATAGCATCCCTTGCTTCTTCTGGAGTATTTGCTACTGTATCGTCTAGCGCATCTTCAAGTGCAAGTGCAGATCTATTTTCATCTAGGTCAAAATGGTATATTGTCCCATTGCTAATATCACCTACAAATATGTCGTTCTCATATTCTTCTCCAAGCTCACTTGACGTGAAAAATTGAAGCGCAGTAGGATCAACCGGCTCTGTCCATGTAAACTCTGGGTTACTATAATGACTCTCTCCGTTGAATGTTACAAGTCCTGTCAAGTTATAGTTTGGTGGCACCATACCTTGTACGATTTTCCATCCGCTGTTAAAGCCGGCATCGACCAAGTTTATCTCATCTACAAACGGTGCACCGTTCTCTGTGTCCCAGAGTATGCCTGTCATCGGATCAAAGTCTATGCCATAATTGTTACGCATGCCGTATGCAAAATAGTATTTGTCAAAGTTGCCAGTTCCAATGATGGGTTCGGGTACCTCTCCATTTTTGCCGACCCTTAATATCCCGCTTGTCCCATCTGGCCCAGTACCATTCCCGATATTTTGCACCTTAGTGCTATGACCTCCCACATCGCCTATAGCGATGTATACATTGTTGTCTGGACCAATCACTACTGGCCCTCCATTGAAGCGTGGTCCTGGTAGAGCTGGCAGGTCGAGCAAGAGTGTTGGATTTACAAGTCTGTCTCCCTGAAGCTCATATCTATAGAGGCGGTTACCCGCAGGTGTCACTCCGCGCATATCATCACCATCTACCCCACCACCCGATTCAGTGAAATACAAATAGACATAGGTGGTTGTCTCGTTTTCTCTTGAAACAGCAATGCCCAACATTCCTCTTTCGCCATCATTCGCAACTGCAACATCAAGAAGAGGCTCTGGCTGAAGGGCGCCATTTTCGATCACCCTTATTTTGCCACTGTCTTTTTCAAGCACTAGTATAGTATCTTCGTCCAAGAAAGCCATTGTGGTTGGAGATATCAATCCACTAGCAACTTGTTCAACTGTAAGGCTGGTGTCATTTACAGATGGTCGTGCTCCTGTAGATCCAGCTTGTTGAGCAATCGCAAAATTTTGTCCTAATGTCAGTAAAACAATTAATGCTAGACTTATTGACAAAATTGCATTGGGCATATTCCGCTACTTCTGATACACTCTAATAATAATGAATTGTCGATCGAAGCTCTACTACAGAGTTCTTTATGATCTTTGTAGCCATTTTTGCTTTTCTGAAAGAATTAGATGGAGACAACGTTTACCCAACTGCCACATTGCTGCTTGAGCTAGCTACCTTATTTTTTATATGATTTACAGAAAACTTGTTTATGGATTGTCTCTTCATTAATCTGCTTTATTCTTATTCTCATCTTCCCTTTCTAACAGAAGAGATATAGAGTTGATGCAGTAGCGAAGGTGAGTTGGCTCCGGTCCATCATCGAATACGTGCCCTAAATGTGCACCACACTTAGCACACATGACCTCGGTTCTTATCATGCCGTAGCTTTTGTCCGTATCTTCTTTTACACTTTCTTCATTAATTGAGGTCCAGAAGCTGGGCCAGCCTGTGCCTGAATCAAATTTGGTGTCTGAGGCAAATAGATTATTGCCGCAGCAAACACACTTGTAGATGCCTTTATCATTGCAGTCATAATATTTCCCTGAAAATGGAGGTTCAGTGGCCTTATTCCAGCATACTTCATACTGTTCTGGAGTTATGTCCTTTTTGTAATTAGATTTGTCTGTCATACAACAATATCATTTTTTGTCTAACAGTTATTTTAGTCGTTATTTTTTCTCCTCCTGAGATGCAGCGATATCTTTTAGATGTTCTACAACTATGGGTAGAAATGATCCCACATCCGTTACAATCCCAATTGCTTGTGCAGTTCCCCTATCAATTAGTTTGGTCACTACGGGCTGGCTAATGTCTACTGCTACAACTTTGACTGAAGCAGATAGCATGTTTCCAACGGCAATTGAATGCAGCATTGTGGATAACATCAATACCAGTTTGGCTCCTTTAATCACTTCCTTATACTTACGTTGTGCCTCAACGACATCTGTAACAACATCGGGTATGGGTCCGTCATCACGTATAGAGCCAGCAAGTACAAAGGGCACATGGTTTTTTATACACTCATACATAACGCCACTTTTCAGTATCTTTTTTTCGATCAGTGCTTTAAGTCCTCCAGCTTTGAAAACCTCATTGATGGCTTGCATATGGTTGCGATGTCCTCTGACCGCAAGTGTGCCGTCATTGACGCGCATGCCTAGCGAAGTACCAAGTAATGCATTTTCAACGTCATGTACCGCCAGCGCATTGCCTGCAAGAAGGCCATCAATGTACCCCATTCTGATCAACGAGGCCAGCGCTTCAACTGCACCAGAATGTACTAGCACAGGACCTGATACTACAATCATCTTTCCGCCTTCTTTCTTTGTATTGTAAATGTCGCTTGCAACTTTTCGGGCAATGTGCTGTGTAGGGCGCTCGCTAGAACTTGAGCTGCTCATGAACTGGAAAATGTCAACACCTTCCCGGGGACGCTCCTGCGGGGTTATTTTGATACCCTGTTCGCCTACAACTATCATACCGCCTTTAACAACATCGCGCACCATCTTACACTCGGCTGTCTTGCCATGGATGTCTACTACAATGCATTTGTCCATCATCATATTATTGACGTTTATCCATTGGCCACCATAGTAAACCTGCGTTGTGTTGTTTGTGGTGCTATAAAAGTCGTCAGGCATCACCATATCATTTGGAGCAGGCTCTATCTTCACCTCCTGCACTGACACAGGCTGAGCGCCTTCTCTATATGCCTGCTCAAGTATGCTCTCCAAGTGCTGCTTGCTTTTTCCTTTTACTAACAATCTGGCATAACTTGGATCGCTTTTTCTTTTGCCTACTGTAAATTCGAGAACCTGAAAGTCTCCCTGAATATCCATAATGCCATCAAATATTCTTGTCAGTATCATTGAATCAATAAGATGTCCTCTTGTCTCTATTTCCTGCTCGAACTTATCTGCCAAGATTAGTATGCTCATAAGCTTATTTCCGTATAAAAGCCATATCTGTGCGTAAAGTATGAGTATGTTATCGTGGTTATTGTGTTTCTCTTTATCGGTTTGGCTGCAATCTAGTAAGTTCTTTTCCTAATGATGCACACGCTTCTTGTTCCGTGGATGAAGATATAGCGTTGGGTCAAGCAAAGACCTGGGTAGCAACAAAAATTGATAACCTCCCCAGCTATATTGGGAGTGATAACTTTCCAAAGTATTCTTGCATTTTTTGCTCCGTCTTAATCTTGGTAATAATTTCATTTTTTACGTCTTCTGAAAACCATTGTGCAATTGATTTTGCTATACCTTTACTGTCGCAAAAGGCAATCATATAGCCTGCGTCCTCCTTGACCACCGCATAAAGTATCTCCTCTCCTACCGGCTCCCAAATATTGTTTTTATTGTCTTTAAGTGCAAGAGCAGGCATAGCATGACCTGCATAGCGTGTCAGCAGCTCTCGCGCAGCTTTTACGCGTTTTTCCCCTATTTTGAGTGCAACAAAATATTGCATGACCTAATTTTTGGTCGAGGCAGGCCTTAAAGATTTTATAATTTCACTTATAGTATCACCTGAGTCACCAATGGCTGTCTTCGCTGATTCAAAGAAGGGGGCCAGCAATTCCTCTGTATATCCCTGCTTTGCATACCGATCAGCCTGCAATGCCATCTCTAACTTATCTATTCTATGGACAAATCTAGCAATTTCAGTGCTGTATTGCAGATATTCAAGCCAGATCTTTTCATAATCTTCTCTTATCTCTTTGGGGAGTGTGGACAGGATGGATTTCATCGCCTTTTTCTCCCTGACTAACTTCTGTCGTGCACTCACATCTCCAGGTATGTAGTCTCCTACTATTGACTCTGCAAGGTCATGAATTAGGACCATCTTGATTACCTTGAGCGTATCAAAGCCTAACATATCTGACAAAAGCATCGCAATGGTTGCCATTGAATATGTATGATCTGCAACTGACTCTGCGTTTTCAACCTGGACCTTTGAGACCCATCCTGCACGTTTGACAGATTTAAGTTCCAAAACTGAGTGAAAAAAAAGAGACATGTCATTTACTGCTACCATTTTCTTGAGTCGCCTTGAAGAAGACCTGAGCCATGGTGTATCCTGTCTATGTGCTTTGAAAGCTCTTCTTTGGTATCGAACTTGGAGGCACAGTACGGGCAGCTAATACCCTCATTTTCGTTAGCCATGCTAATTATGCGAATAAGATAACTTGCTTTAAAGCTAATCGACCCGAGTTGCCTCGCTGTCGATGATGGTTGTATTGTTAGATTCTACTAATGCCACATTGCTATCAACTACATGCGGTAACAGGTCGATAAAGTATGCAAGTACTGTTGTCGTTAATGCCATCAACAAAGTAATGGTCAATATTATCAGTACGTTATAGATTTGGCCCACGGCCTATAAATTGGCAATCAATCTTTGGGCATTTTAATGTTAGTATTCATTACAATTGTTGGTAGGGTAGCCAAGGATCACATTCTCCATGGCGTATCTTGCACGCCTAGCCTCTTGTTGGCAAGCCTCGCCATCACAAATAGGAGATCCGACAGCCTGTTAAGATAGATCATTATTGCAGGGTTTATTGGCTGGCTCTTTGAGAGTGAGACGACTGCTCTCTCGGCCCGACGAGCAACTCCTCTACTAAGATGTAAAAATGATGCTTCTATACTTCCTCCTGGCAAGATAAAGAAGGTGATCGATTCAAGCTCGGATTCAAACTTGTCAATGATTGACTCTAGTGCAGATGCCATTTTTTCGCTAGTGCGTGGCGTCTTTCCATTGTCCTGTGGCCAAGAAGGGTCTGCAAGATCTGAGCCAAGAACAAAAAGATCATTTTGTACCTGCGCAATAATATCTGCTAGATCTGAAAGTAAATCCTGTTTTGAACGCAGAAATGAAATTGCAAGACCAATACTTGAGTTCAGCTCGTCAATTTCTCCGTAAGCGGCTATTCGCAGATCTGCCTTATTGATCTGTTTACCACCAATAAGCCTAGTCTCACCCTTGTCACCTGCCTTGGTGTAAATCTTCATTATGCTATACAGCAAAAAAGAGACAATTTAAGAGTATATCTATTGGATAAAAAAAGAGATGATTGAATTAAAATAGTGCATCCAAGAATTTTAGGTATTCATGAAAGGGGATAGCTGTGGTAGATGAAGAACCTGAAATCACGAATGCTCTTAAGAAGGGACTTGAGCGCCATGGCTTTGCAGTGGATAGCTTTAATGATCCTAGGCAGTGATTGCAAGCTTTCAACCCTTGTATCGTGACATTGTGATAATAGATATTCGAATGCCTAGGATAAATGGCTTCGATCTTTACCGATACTTTAAGAAAAGTGACGCCTGCGTCAAGGTCTGCCTTCTGACAGCGTTTCAAATCTATGTGAACAGTTTAAGAAGATATTTCCCAAAATAGAAGTCCTGGCATTTATCAGAAAACCAGTTAGCATACCGAGCCTGCTGAATCCGATAAATATACAGCTATAGCTACCGCATCAAAATACTATCAGCAGATTCATAGCGTTGCTTAAGGTATTTTACGAGTCTTATTGCATCCATTTCCTTGAGACTCTTTCTATTTGATCTAATGTAACTGCCAAATGAGTCAATCTCACTTTCAAGCATAGGATACCTGCTCTTTGCTTCCTCCAGAATGTACGTATATTTTCGATGTGGAAAGTAAGTCTCTTTTGCCAATTTGACAAGCAAGCGTTTTGCCTTTTCACTGATGACGTTGTTTTTGTGCGCAAGGTATAGGTTATATCGTATGTCTATCATAGACTCAGACTGTAGCTGGTAGTCATCCTCAGAAGCAAATGTAACTGCCACCTCATCGTCAGCATTAAGTCTACCACTCTTGTACAGTTGGAATATTTTGCCTATCCCCACCATCCCAAAGTTTTCGAGCTCAACTGCCCTCAATGCACCTAGGCTTGCGGCCCCTGCCAATAGTACACCTTTCTTTCTCGCCAAATGATATACTTCAATGGGGGTAGGTGGATAATCCTGGAGGAATACGCCATCGACAAACCCCACCATCATTTCTGCTACATCAAAATCTGCAGCTAGTCGCAAAAAGTCGCCTTTTTTTGCAGGTGGTCTATAGTCTGCATCAAAGATTTCTCTTGCCTTTTTGTGGCTCAGTGAAGGGCCTAAAAATATTATTGGCTTGCCCATTGCTTAAAACATGCCCTAGCCCGCATACCCATAACTGACTTTGTTATCTTGAATGTCTCAAGCCCTGGTACTATTGCCCTGACAACTGGAATGCCGATATCTTGATTTGTTAAATCAACGATTATTGCTTGATTCAATCCCACGCTCTTTAACCTTAAGAGAATCAAATTTATATCATCAATAATATCCTCGTAAAAGAAAGTCTGAACTTCTGGGAATTTGATCTTTTTTGTTGAGGGCATAAACTGCCAGGCACGTCTATCATCTGTATTCTCCTGATTATAATTGATCTTCCTCAGATCATCTCTTGCTCCTTGGATGTTTGCAGCCCTTGTCTGCGCCACTTCTGTGATTGCTCGAAGAAGCGCTATCCTTGCATCAGGATGCGTCCCATGTCCCTCTGCAAGGTAACCGTAGTCATGAGTAACCCACTCTACGCTGCTAGCATTAAATGTTGGAATACCGATGTCGGAGGTAATATCCTTTATTGTAAGCGAAATGCCTGTTTGCTTGAACTTTTCGACCAAATTCTTGACTGGACCAAAGTCAATTTCTGAGACGTCAATGTCAGGGAATATACTCGGATCATCTACAAAACGGTTGGCTAGAACGGGAGATACTAAAAATGCTGCACTATTTAAGGAATGTATAATTGTGCGCAAAATGTGAAATGGGATGGCACTTGCCCGTAAGTCTGCCAGACTCATTGCATCTCGCTCTATTACCTCGCATAACGCATGACAGACTGCTTCTTCCATTACATTGCCTGATGCAAGTCCATTTGTATGAAAGTAAGCAAATGGATTGACAGCGGGAGGCGGTGGGGTGTATCGAAATAATGCAATGGATGCAGGCACCATTATTTTCTCTCTGCTAAGAAGGTCGTATCCGGGTAGCCAGTCCGTGATCATATCATTGCGATATACAAATCTCATCGGCTCTACAATGCTGTCAGGATGCAAGACTCTGTGGGTCTTAGACAGCTCAGAAAAGCTAGATCTAACAAATTTGCCTGACCAGACTGAAGGCAGTGAAGAGTAACGTTCAATACTTTCCATCAGTGCGCTTGCCATTGCATGCTCCTTCGTTGGGCCCTTGCCACTATAGACCCAGATGTAGTCCTCAGTGCCAGGTACCACTGCAGAATAATTTGGTATATGTAGGACGTCCATGCCCGTAATGTCCGCAAGTCTGGTGACACCTATCTTTTTTGATAAGGGTATCACCTTCTTCAAAGTCTCTTGGGCCGGCTTAATTCTTGATGTGCCGTTAAGTGTCCACTTCTTCCTGCTTTGCAGTTGCACTACAATAAGAAAGCCTTGCTGAAGTTCATATCAAGCTTTCTCGACCCCTAGATGATGACCCAAATTGTATGTGAATTGAAATTATAGAAATTCTTCCATAATTAAGCCGAAAATTGGTTCAAAATAAGATGTACGTCTCGGAAGAATGCTTCCGCTATCGTTAATAAACTAGCCCCCACTTGGGGAGAAGGTAACTTAATCTTTAGCTATCTAAGGAATATTATTGCAAGATATTTTTGTTGTTGATGCATATAGGTGATTGAATGTTATGTCTTCTTCTTTGGAAAGTCCTGTAGCACATTGTGCTGGCATCTAAGGCATACCTTTGGTTCAACTTCAGTAAGGTAATTTATATAGAAACATTTTATGCATTGAAATCTATTTATCTTGCCTTGCAACTTCAGCTCGTTACTATCCTGCTCCAAAACTTTTCTTGTAATCAGGATTTCAATTACAGGGGTCATTATATGTGATAATTGGTCAGGATCTGAGTTTCTGTATCGTAGATAAAGCGTAGCCATTTCGCGTGGTAGTGATTCTCTTTTAAATGAAGTCTTGCCTGAGTTTGATTGTCTGAATATATGATCCCGCAAGTACCATTCTAACTCCCTTATTGCAGGATCAGCTGACACCCTATAAAGCCAATGCAAAGATATACTATTAAAAGATAGCAGTCTTGACGCAATTTCTTTGAAGTAAGTTGGGAATATAGTCTTGCCCAAGCATTGCTAAATAATGTATGAATAGCTGTTTTGTTGCAGCTAGCTATAACTTAGACTTTTGCTGCGTGCGTCAGCAAAAGTATCTGGATGCCGTGACCAGATGGTTTCAGTAGTATAGTGAGTGATATCTGCGATATTTGCGAAAGAATGGTAAAGATCCTTAATACAAGATGAAAAAACTGGTCAAAAATTTCTTATATTGTAAATTCTTTACTGGCGGTTGATATAAAGTACATTTAACATCTTTTGAAACTAGGTTAAATGCTAAAAGAAAGCCGACAGTCTCGCTTCCGCATTACTATAACTCTCCCGATCAGAAGGTTCAACCTGGTATGAGACGATGATTTGAGTTCTCTTAGCTCCTTTGACAATTAAATACTCGTGACTCTGTATTTAAATCGCAGATGCGAAGCAAGAGGACGAGTAATCATAAAGACCATGGAGCTGAGGGTGATGACTTGGTCGAGCCAAAAAAAATAACTGGCAAGGAGCTGAACGAAATTGAAGAACTGAGCGCCCGCCTTACTACTCTTGTAGAAATGTTGGATGAAAAAGGTATACTCGAGATGAAGGAGTACAGACGGATAGTTGCCATGCGTCTTCATGAGATATCTAAGGCTAGCGCCTTCAACGAGCTAGACACAGAGCTATGAATAAAAGATTTTCTTACACGGACAGCTCTTTTCTTTTACTCTGACATGCTGAGAATAAAAAATCAAAAAGAACAACATAGGGATTACTATTAAACACTTTAGAAGAGTTATTTTACAAAATATTGGTCCTCATTATCTATTATTGATGCCGTGAAGCCCCAACTATCGTGACATAATTTGTATTTCTATAATTTTCTCTAGCATATTCCGTCAGGGAGTGCTTTGCCACACCTATTCTCAAAGTATTTATTCATTGATATGTGAATTGGTATCCCATCCGCATTGCTAACATCTACAGCATGGTTGAGGATGTTGTTAGACGATATTGTATTATTGAAACTACTTACATCTAAAAATAATCCTATATTGCCATTTCCAATTAAGCTGTTAGCACCTATTATGAAATGATTTGAATCCATAATCACAATTCCATCATTAGTATTTTGCGATAATTGGTTATTTATGATCAAACCTTGTTTGCTTGATTGAGACGCTATGCCGATTGTATTTCCTGCAATAAAACTTCTATAGATCGTAACTTCATCTGATGCTTTCAATGATAGACCTATGTTGTTATCTGTCAGTTTGACATCCGACACATAGCTTCTGCCACTTCCTGCAAATTCAATCGCTTTGTCAAAACCCGTAATAGCACCAGGTCCTCTGATTGTAATGTTCTTTTGACCTGGAACCAATATTCCAATCTCTTCTACCTCTGGAATTCTTGATGTATCTGTATTGTTGGCCAAAGATAATCGATGATTATTAAGATTTATAGTTATTCCATCTTTGCCTACAATCATTCCAACTCCCATACATTCGATATCTTTTAAGAGTGTAACATTTGTAGTTATTACTTGACCACAAGATGCGATAGTTGTAGGATTATATTTAGAATTTAAAAAAATATTTGAATTAGTCGAGAAATCCATCTCATCGTTCTTTTTGTCTTTCACTCCTCCGCTGAGCATATCACCACTATTGGAATTGGCGTTTCTGCCATTATCATTTGTAATACTATTGGCAGTGGCTGTGGTAAAAGTAGCATTAGCTTTGTTATTGGGAATGAGAGTGATCTTGTCCTCTAGTGGATTCAGGATCCCGAGTCCAAAATGAGCCTTACCCTTTGTATCAATTCTCGCAATCCATTGGTTATCATCCTGCAATTTTTCTTCCTGTTTTGCTGGTGCTTCTTCTTGTTTTACCTGTACTTCTTCCTGTTTTGCTGGTGCTTCTTCCTGTTGTCCTCTAGTAATTAGCATCATTAATGCGGATGATAATGCAACCAATACTGCTAAGATCACCGCAAGCATAGAAACTCTATGCCTGACTAGCCGTTGCATACTCCGACCATAACTGTGCTTTTTGATAGATATATGAAATAGGTATTCCCGTTCCTACGATAATTCTTTCATAAAATTAAGAATACGTTTTATACGCACAACTGCCCTGTAGATGAATAATTTTATCCTTGCATATCAAGCACGAATCAAATTATCTTGGGCTACACTACTCTAATTGAGGTGAAAAATTTCTCAACATTTAGACTTAGTTGTTGTCTCAATTTTCAATTCAATTCAATTATCCTCATTTGACGTTTGAAATATTTAAAAGACTCACTATTTTTTAATACTGTAGGAAATACTCTTAAAGATAACCGCCGCTATCATCTTCTTCTTCTTCCACCTCTACGTTTTGTTGCGTGTTTGCCTTTGTCTATATTACCCTGGGATATTGCTCATAACTTCTATCGTCTTTATTCTCTCACTTGTTCTGCATATTGTGCCACATTGGTATGCTAGATCTGTAATCGATTAACCAATTGTTAGTTACAGTATCTGGCGATAACAGATCTCTGATACGTTGGTATATCTGTAGTAGAGCAATTCCTTTGTCTGTGGTTCTATAGAGGGCTGTCCCTTTACTCCTCTCTTGAATTTCCATTCTGATATAATCATTCTCTATTAAGAGAGTAAGATATCTTTTAAATTGATTGCTGGAAAGACCTGATGTGAGTAATATCCTTCTCCTAGTTGTACCTCCATTTGCGGCATCAAGAATGGATGTGATGATATCAACTCTATCTCGATTAGAAGTATTTTTTGAAACGCTAACGTTATTTGCCATTGATTACTTCCGCACAACAATCCCTAGGACAATGATAACCTCCATACTGTTAAAGATTCGAATATTTTGTCAACTTTCCTTCATATCCACTTGAACCGCTATTGAAAGGATCATTAATCCTACAATATTACAGAGAGGAACATCCAGAGATCTGTGCTAGAAATATATTCAAAATTACTGGCAGAAAGTCAGGGTATGGCATTACCCATTCTATAAATACTTTATTATGAGGTTCCTTCTCAATGGAGCCCAAATCCATAGCGTTCTGCACTGCGGTAGCCGTGAGCATACTTGCAGTGATAAGTGCAACAACAATTCCTGCTTTGGCGCAAAGTACGCCAGCAAAAGACGATACCGACCAAGGACAACAGGCAACGTCGACGACGAATAATGAATCCACTGATAATTCTGATTCTCAGGCTGCCGATAAAGAACAGACTAACAAGCCTGCAGCCGCCGATAAAGAACAGACTAACAAGCCTGCAGCCGCCGATAAAGAACAGACTAACAAGCCTGCAGCCAGTGACGATCCAAATAATGAGAAGAGTAATGCCGCTAACGGTGAAGAAAGTAGTGACCCTGCGACTCAAAGTCTAGGTCTGGCAGATAGCAGTCCTCTAGTGTCATGTGGAGAGACTATAACAACTTCTGTGGAGTTAACATCCGATCTTGTTTGTGACGGAACTGCACTTGTTATAGGTTCAGATGATGTGAATGTCAATCTCAATGGCCATTCGATACGCTCTGGTGGAGGAGTAAGTCCTACCGATCAATCGATGGGTTATGCTGCCAGTAGTGGAATATCTGTAATAGACGCAGACAATGTGGCTATCTCCGGTCTCGGATCAATAGATGGCTTTGGTACAGGAATTTCAATAATAGGAAGCTCAGGAACACAAGTCACAGATTTGCAATTCGCAGACAACGGCATAGGCGTGTTAATGTCTGGTGCAGATGAAACTGAATTAAGTAGAAATAGCATGTCTAATAACGGAATTGGAATAGTGTCTGACACAAGTAACGATGGAGTAATTGTCTTTAATTCACTAGTTACTAACGAGCGCCAAGGGATTCTCCTTACAGCTAGTAACGATAATGTAATAGCTGCAGACGACTTGTATGGCAACGGAGATTACGGCGTATCCTTAGATGTGCAGAGCAGTGGTAACACAGTAGACTATGTCACCGCATTTGGTCATGAGATTGCTGATATGAACAATGCTAATGGACTGCCTCTGAGCGTGAACAACAACAACTTTGGAGCACATAATAACTGTGAAACCAGCACTCCTGCTGGACTCTGCCCTGGTGGTAACACGAGCGCATAACAAAAACCAAGTGAATAAAAGCTTCACTTTTTCTTTTTTTTATTTATTTTTATGTGATTATTCTATACGTAAATCACTATGAGTTCGTGTTATAGTATTTTAGAAATTGATGACACTTAAATTATCCCAGTAATTGCCGTAGCAACTCTTGAGTGGAAAGAAATTATGTGAATGGTCCCACTATTCCAAGTTGTTAGAACTGATTTCACTCACATTATGCGCTGATGTTATTCTTACTGTTTTGATACAAGAGATGATTAACTAATCCTTGAATTTAACGTAATGTTCTCAATGGTATCAGAATACTTTACTCCTGTCATCCTTTCAAAGATTGTAAGTATGTGTTACTGCGATATTCGCTATATGGGAGGACAAAGAGGTGATGATGGAGTGGTCTTGTTGTGAATCGCTATTCTGGGAGTGAAATTATCCTTCACAAATCGCTTTGAGGATGTCAAAATGACAATGTGAAAAGAAGGCTTGAAATGTGTATACCCACATTTTCGGACCTTAATGATATCTGGTAATAATGACTACTAGATTCGTGTCTAGAGTATAGACTCCTGCTATTGGAAGTGCAAAAGGATATAAATAGAATTTTTTAGAGATGGGCTGGGCGGTTTATAAGTCCTGAGGTAAGGCTCAGTGAACATCTTTAACGTTTATAAGTGCTTTACATGGGTTGCTTTTCTAATCGTTGAATGGTGGGATAATTGTTGGCTTATGTTCATACACTAAAAAGAATTAGAGAAGATAAAACTAATTATCGCAAAAGGTCTGCGATCCTAATCGGCAGGCGCCTGTTTGTTACTGTGAAGGTAAGCGATCAGAATGTCTCTACTCAAGTGCTCAAGCCGACTCCAACAGGCGATATTGTCCTCGCCTCTGCTCACAGCAGGGAGCTTGCCAAGCACGGATGGAAGGGCGCCTTTAACAATTTGCCTGCCTGCTATCTAACAGGCTTGCTATTGGGCAAGAAGGCGATACAAAAGGAGATCAAAACTGCGGTACTCTACATAGGCAAGAACCACTTTACATCAAGGGTTGCTGCATGCATGAAGGGAATTGTTGATGCTGGCGTCAGAATGCCTATCTCTGAAGAATCGCTTCCTGATAAAGACAGGATCAGTGGACAGCATATAGCAGAGTACTCTCATACTTTAAAAGAAGATGAAAAGGAGTACAATTCGCGTTTTTCTGCTATTTTGAAAAATGGTCTCAGGCCTGAAGATTATCCTTCACACTTTGAAGAAATAAAGAGCAGAATTTTAGGCAAACCTGGAGAAAACGCTATGCCAGATAATGATACAACAGAAGGAATACCAGCCAATGAACAAGAACAAAACGAAAAGAAGAAGAATAATACAAGGGTAGAGAAGCGAGGTCAAAGAAAAGAGGAATGAGCCAAATGTCATCATCGTCAAGGCAACACCAGACCGAATGGAAACCTCGAACTACGCTTGGAAGTATGGTGCTGGCAGGAAAGATAAACTCAATGGATCAGATTTACGAAAATGGTATGAGAATACAGGAGTCAGAGATCGTGAAACACCTCTTGCAGGATATCAAGAGCCAAGTAGTTCATGTTGGTATTGTCCAAAAGCAGACTGATGCTGGTGAGATGACACGCTTTAACGCTCTTGTAGCTGTCGGCAATGAGACCGGCTGGTTTGGTATAGGCAAGGGCAAGGCTTCTCAAATGAGGGTTGCCATAGACAAGGCTACAAATGCTGCTTATCTTAACGTAATTCCTGTCAAGCTTGGCTGCGGTAGTTGGGAGTGCAAGTGTAACCAACTTCACTCTGTGCCATTCAAAGTACGTGGCAAAGGCGGCAGTGTTACAATTGAAATCATTCCTGGCCCAAGGGGTCTTGGCATCGTGGCTGGCGTAAACATAAAGAGCTTATTGAAGCTAGCAGGACTAAAGGATTCGTGGACAAAGACCTTTGGATCAACAAACACAATGTCTTCTACCACAAAGGCAGTTTTCAATGCCCTCAGGAGCACATATAGTGTAGGATGATGATGAAACTAGATGGCATATCTTGTAGTTAGAATCAAGGGAACAGTAAATATTCCCCAGCAGGCTAAAAAAACACTAGATGGCCTCAACCTTGATAAGCGGTTCCGAGCGACGATAGTACCCGAAAGTGCAGAGTACCTGGGCATGTTGAGGAAGGTCAAAGACGAGGTCGCCTGGGCTAAGGCAGATGCCAGCATAGTCAAAGAACTTCTTGAAAAGCGAGGCAGAAAGTCCGGCTACCGGCCAATTACCAAACCCGACCTTCCAAAGGAGTATAATAGCATGGATGACCTTGCATCCGCAATAGCTGAGAACAAAGTTGTAATGAGCAAGCTTGAGGGGATCAAACCTTGGTTTGCTCTTAGTCCCCCTAAGGGTGGGTTCAAGAGAAAGACCAAGACACAATATATGCAGGATGGAATTCTTGGAGAGGATGGCGAGCTACCTGGGATCGTCAAGAGGATGCTCTAATGCAGCAAGACTTAATTAAGGTGCAGATGAATTTGGTAGATATAATTTCAACAGCACAGAGCGAGGAATGATGATTTATGGCTATCAGACTCAGAAAAAGTAGAAGGCAGCGGGGTAGTAGGTACTGCGGTTGGGGCCAAGTTGGTCAGCATCGGCAGTCTGGAAGCAGGGGTGGTGTTGGAGGTGCAGGAAAGCACAAGCACTTCTGGATGCGGACAATCCTCGAAGAGCCAAATCACTTCGGTCATGACTCTTTTAATTCTTTTAATCGCAACCTAGTACAGCGATGGATAAACATTCGAGACTTGGATGCGATATTTGCCAAGCATGGCAAGGCAGATGAAAACGGCAGAGTTATTCTTGATCTGATGTCTCTGGGTTATGATAAGCTGCTTGGAGGAGGCTCTGTCAGTGGGGCTTATACGATCAAGATATCTCGAGTTTCAGATAGCGCCAGGTCAAAAATTGAAGCTGCAGGCGGCGGTGTTATAACAAATGAGTAGCACGACAACACATGAGAGTATAGTTAAGCGGTTTGTAAAGACTGCATCGGTTTACGTGCCCCAGGTACCAAAGCCAAAGAGGAAAATTTCTCTAACTGAAAAATTTGTGTGGACTGGAATTGCTCTACTTGCTTACTTGGTAATGGCACAGATTCCACTCTATGGTGTCACAGACGATCCGCGTTTTGACTTTCTTGCATTTGCTCGTGTTATCTTTGCCGCTCAGCAGGGAACACTCATGGAGCTTGGAATTGGACCAATAGTCACTGCAGGATTGCTTATGCAGTTGCTAAAAGGCTCTAGTTTGATCAAGTTAGATTTTAAGAACCCTGATGATAGGTCGCTATTTACTTCAGCGACAAAGATAGTCACTATAATAGTAATTGTGGCAGAAGGTACGCTATACGGGACTAGTGTCTATGGACCGCTAACTGCAGATAATGCTCCCTATGCAATCTATGTCGTAGTCGCTCAGCTCATAGGTGCTAGTGTAATCGTCATGCTAATGGATGAGATGGTACAAAAGGGGTGGGGTATAGGCTCAGGCCTAAGTCTGTTCATCATGGCTGGCATCGCTCAAACAATTCTCTGGAACACATTCAGTCCAGTTCCAGCGTCTGACGGACCTGTGGGGATATTACCGTTTACAATAGATGCCGTCATGAGCGGACATGGTGCCGATGCCATCTTCCGCACAGGTCAACTTCCAAGCCTCTTTACCTTTTCACTAACAATTGTTGTCATACTTATACTCGTGTATGTCGAAGGCATACATGTGGATATCCCAATTGTGTCTACAAAATATAGAGGTTTTACAGCAGTATATCCAATCAAGTTGCTTTATACTTCTGTCATACCTGTCATATTGGCTTCTGCGCTCGTTGCAAATGCTGTATTTATAGGACAAATGCTGTGGGCAAACTATAATCCAAACAATCAGAACCCTGCATTCAATTGGATCGCTCAGTTTGACCCCAACTCTCAAAGAGGCCAAGCAACTCCAACAGGAGGTGTAATGTACTACATCACATCTCCTAGAAGCCTTGAGGTAGTCGCCGCTGATCCTGTAAGAGCATTAATGTATGTTATATTCATGACTGCCATAGTCACAGTCTTTTCAAGATTGTGGGTCGAACTTGGCGGCCTGTCTGCGAAAACTGCCGCACACAACCTTCTTGATGCGGATGTACAAGTGCCTGGCTTCAGGCGCTCAGAAGGATCGGTGGAAACATTGCTCAACAAGTATATCCCCTCACTGACGATAATTAGCGGAATCATCATTGGACTTCTCGCTAGTGTTTCAGACGTATTGAACGTCTTCGGCAGCGGAACCGGCATTTTGCTAATGGTCAGCATCATGGTAAGTTACTACCAGACGATGGTCAAAGAGCAGGTCGACACCTACATGCCAAGTCTGGCGGCTCTAATTGGCAGAAAATAAACGCGCAATAATAGTAGGCATCCCTGGTGTGGGAAAGACCACTCTTATTACCCGTGCATCTGAGATGCTAAACCAGAAGCGCAAGACGACCATTGTAGTTTTTGGCACCATCATGCTTGAAGAGGCTAAAAAGATGGGCATTAAGAACCGTGATGAATTACGCAGGATGACTGTCGAAGATCAGAGGCACTTGCAGGATTTGGCTGCTCAGCGAATCACCGAAATAAAGGATGATATAGTGATGATTGATACTCACGTTCTTATCAACACCGATGAAGGATACTATCCCGGCCTACCAATGAGGCTGCTAAATATCATGAAGCCGACAAATATGGTCATGGTCGCTGCAGACCCAAATGAGATAGCGCAGAGACGTAGGTCGGATCAGACTCGCCAGCGAGACATTGCTTCCTTGGAAAACATACAAAAAGAGCTTGAAATCTCTAGGGTTATGGTGGCGTCTTGCTCTATTCTAACGGGGGCGCCGTTTGCAATAATCATGAACAGTGATGATCAGATAGAGGAAGCAGCAGCGAATATAGCAAAGACACTACTAGGAGATGGCAGAAGTTGAATCTGCTGCAGGATCTATTGATGCAGTCGCTTATATCACCACACTATACTACACACCCGATATTCCCAGATATGGTAAGCGCTATGGTCGTTGCGCTATTGATATCCGTTGGCATGAATTTCGCATTTGCGATGCTTCGCAAAAAGACTACTGACATTCAAAAGATGAATAGGGTCATGAAGGAGACAAATGAATGGCGTAAGCAATACACCGATGCAATTAAAAAGCAGGATAAGCCCAGAATCGAGGAGCTGAAAAAGAGACAGGCTTATGTCAATAAGATGACCATGGAAATGCAGCAACAACAAATGCGTCCAATGTTTATCTATATGGTACCATCGTTTCTCCTCTGGATCTTCCTGTTTCCCACGATATTTGGTGCAACCGTTTCACTATCGCCTATATACATTCCCTGGATAACGTGCAGCGACCAAAATGTGCATACTGATAGCCAACCAAAATTAGGTGAAAATGGTCAGCCTGTAACAAATCCTGATGGGAGCATTGCAGCTAGTGGTCCTTGCAGATTACCCGGACAGGTTTACTTGTGGGGTTGGTTCCTGTTATCGTCATTTTCTTTTAGTGGAATAATATCTAAGGTGACCAAAACAAATATGCCAAGCATAGCAGGATAAGATGGTCGCCAGGAAACTATTTAGTATTGTAATTTCAGGGTGGCCTGCGGTAGGCAAGACTACTATAGCTTGTAAGCTTGCAGAAGAATTTGATATTGTGATGTACAATGGCGGCGACATATTAAAGATGCTTGCCGAAGATAAAAGCTATTCAGTAAAACGAGATGATTGGTGGGACACTCCTGAAGCAAAAAAGTTCATGGAGGAACGCAAATCAGATCCTTCTTTTGACAAGAAAGTAGATGAGAAGCTCACTGAGATCGTAAAGAAAGGAAGGACAGTCATTACAAGTTATACACTGCCTTGGCTTGTATTAGATGAATCCATAATCATAATCAAGTTTTGGTTACGAGGATCGCCAGAAAATCGTGCAAGGAGAATGGCTAAACGAGATGATATCAGCTTTGAGGATGCAAAAAGTATAACCAAGCTAAGGGATGAGGAGAATAAAAGGATCTACTACAGATTATACGGCTTTCGCTTTGGTGAAGATCTGACCGTTTTTGACTATGTTCTTAACACAGATAGACTATCCCTTGAGTCTCTTATAGAGATATCAAAATTAATAGTTAGGCGCCAAATAGGTGAATCGCCTTGATCATGCTACCCCAGTTGGAGAACCTTGTCAAGATAGATGATGATATTACTAATGAAAGCTATGGTCATTATCCTGATAAGAGGCCGATTGAATCTCTGCTATATTATGGATTAGTGCTTACGGATAAGCCAGCTGGCCCTACAAGTCATGAAGTCGTCGCATGGATGAAGCGCATTTTGGAGATCGAAAAGGCTGGTCATAGTGGTACACTTGATCCCGGTGCAACAGGCCTTCTTCCAATAGGATTAGGAGAAGGCACCAAAGCACTCTCTGTACTGTTGTTAGGACCAAAAGAATACTATGCGCTTGCCCGTCTGCATTCACATGTTTCAACAGATAGGTTAAGGAGAGTAATGCAGGAATTTACAGGCGAGATATATCAGCGACCGCCACAGCGCTCATCTGTCCGGCGGGTGACTCGAATAAGAAGTGTCTATGAATTTGACTACCTTGAAAACTATGACAGACTAGTGCTGATGCGTATTCTTTGCCAAGCTGGCACATACATCAGAAAGATAATCTATGATATCGGCGAAGTGATATCATCTGGAGCCACGATGGTAGAGCTTCGACGGACAAGAGTAAGCAACCTATCAGAACAGAAAGATGGTCTAGTGCGCTTGCATGATATTGCAGACGCTTATCAGCGTTATAAGGAAAAAAGGGACGAGGAAAAATTGCGTAGGCTGATCCTACCAATAGAGCACTGCTTAGAAGGTATACGGGCCATCACTGTACGTGACACCGCAGTCGATGCTCTGTGCCACGGCGCGCCGCTTGCAGTCCCCGGGGTGATAGCCGTGCCAAAGGACTTACGCAAGGGCGAGCTTGTAGGAGCCTACACTTTAAAGGGTGAGATAGTAGGGTTGGCGCAGACAGCAATGACAAAAGAGGAGCTTGAGCAAAACGCTCGTGGCATAGCGTTTGTCATGAAACGTATAATCATGAAACCCCAGACCTACCCAAAGGCGTGGCGCTCGAAGGGTGAGCAATCGCCCAATGTTCCGATACCTTCAGAGGTCGACCTTGACAAGCTTGAAAATGAAAATGCTAGTGAGTTCTAATAGTTAACTTAGAGAGTTTCTCCAATTCCTGGCCGCTTGCGGTCTAGTTTTGCAATGTTCTTTGCAAGATTCTCAATTGTGCCTGGAATGTGACAGCGACACATACAATCGTTGCAATCTACATGATTCCCTGACTTACAATAATCTGATAATCCCTCGGTAGTCAAAAGTACTAAATGAAGTAATATTCCTCAATTTTTAGCTTTGTCTTTGCTACAATTCATATAATGATGTGTCAGCTAGTGCATATGTTAAATGATGCCGGGGTCGCCTAGCCCGGAAGGGCGCAAGCCTGGAATTTGTCAAACTAGCCAGCTTGTGACCCGTAAGGGTCCCGAGGGTTCAAATCCCTCTCCCGGCGCTAATCTCCTATAGATGTACATATATGTTTAAAACTGATGGGTTGCGGCAGGAACCCAAAGTTGTGAATCAAGAACTGGACGGAGACACATGAAGGCAGCAGCCACCTTGAACGACACAGCACCAGTATCAGCAGCGGCAGAAGCAGAATATACAATGGTCATGGCTGAGAATGACTAAGCTGATGTGACCACCTTTAGTCGAAAAGAGAAACATAGAAAGGAACTTTAAAAGTGCTTTGTAATTTTTGCTTTCGTGGGGGCATTAAACCCTCATGATGAAAGCCAGGGTTCAATATCATACTCCAAAGGTTGACAGTGTTTCTAGGTCATCAATTATTATTCATATGAGGAGTCGTCGCAAAAACTATCCTGTTCTCCAATAACCACCTCTAATAATTCGGATATGGATATGAGGGTCCTCACAATATCTCTGCTGGTTATGTTGTCAGTATGAGAGATGTGTCTCATGCTTTTATAGACAAGTCAATCAGTCAGTAACTAGTCTTCTATATGATCTCGAGAATACTTAATGATTGAATTTACCTGCCAGCCCACTTGCACCTGCTGACACAAAAGCTCTGTAGAGTTTTAGCTATAGATGTGAAATTATTATTATTCTTCTTATTATTATTCTTGTGCTAATGTATCTGATGTTGAAACCATCATTACTTTCTCAATTAGATCGTGTCCTGTTTGATGCTTATGATCATCAACGTCACTATGAAAAATAAATATTACTTTGCATGTATGATAAATCCACATTGCTTTCAGATCATCTTGATGCATTTTATAGACGAATCGAAAATTCATAGTTAATTTATTGTATTTATAAAGTCATCAATATTCTTCTTAATTTTTGTTTGAACAAGTCATTTTGAATTTAAGAATCATATTGCGGCTTTTTTATGATTTCTCTGTACAGAACATTAGCTAATTCTTGTAGGGATTTAATGCCTGGCTATCTCTTCTAATTTTCTTATATTCTGGTGCTGCAAAAAACAATGCTGCCGTTATGACATCCATCGTCGAGGTATTCAAGCACGGACGTCCAGACAAGAAAGATTTCTGGGAAAATGAGTTAAAGTCATTAGGTATAGAGCCACGGCGACAAAATCAGCTTAACGATAAAGAGGAGCTTCAAGCATTGGCAGAAATGATCAAAGAAGTCTATTTCCAAGATTACAAGACAGCATATAGTAATTATGATAGTAACATCAGTACTGACAGCAGAGCTCCGCAGATAGTCGGAGAGAACAAAAAACGAGAATAGCAAACTGAATATCACTTGAGCACGTGGAGCAGCACACATACTGCAATCGAATTTTAAGTGATATCAAACAACATCACGAAGGCATACCCGTGGCAAAGTACTACTCACCTGTGATTGCATCAAAAAAAGATAACAACTTCGGAACATGGTCTATAAGTCGCAAGTGCTGGTTGGCTACGTTCCATATACCAGGCTTATCATGGAGACGGGAATGATTTTTTGCTCTCACCGACTCGCCTTTCTCGGATATGTGAACTTTTGAATTGTCTTAGAAGGAAGATGGATATTCTCTTTTTAGCTTAATGCAGACGTGATCGCTGCACATCAGAAGTAAGGGTATCCGAGGGTGGATTTTATCCCACATGTGCATAGGTCAACGAAACGCTGCATGACTTTTACGAGAAGCATCATCTTCTTCCATGAAGGCACGACGATAATAAGAACAAAATACAAGCCAAGCCACTTTTACTGGCGCAGGAAGGTAACTGCTATAGATGGATGTCAAGGCAATTGAGTTTGCAGTATACAAAATAAGCAAGTTGCAAATCTCTTTTTTACTAGAGGAAGAGATTGAAAGCCTCGGCACAGGCAAGAAATAGCTCTTTTTATATGATTAATTAACTGGCAAAGTATCGTTATGAACCTAGCAGAGTATTCCATCATACTGGATCTCTCATTTTATGCTTCCCTCTCTTCTCTGTCGCCATTCTAGAAGAGGACAACTGAGTAACAGGATACTATTATGACGCTGATGCGGATACTGCAACCAACTTCGGATTCTCTGCATCATGGTACACTTTGACTATAACAGTATTAAAAAATGGGGAAACATATTCTTAATTTATTGATCAGAACCATTAGTCACACCGACAAAATATATTGAAAATAAGATACAAGTTGCCTAATGTGGACCTAACTATCAAATATTTCAAGTTTAGTGAATATGCATCTAAAGGGTTTCCCGTACCTGACTTTAAGTTATATATTATATACTGTGCAACACATGAAGATGTTGAAGCTTAGCCAAACATTTGACGCAACGAAGCTACCAGTTCAACAGCACGCTTTGGTTCTGCATTCTCCTGAGCACATCAAAGCAACTGCTACAAAATACGTTAATGAATCATTAAGCAGAGAACAACTGACAGTCTATCTGCCAGTTGATACAGAAAACAATAATAATAATAATAATAACAATTCATCACAAAACTCCGAAATAGCGCCAGAGATCATAAACTATGAAGATAATGTGAGCCGTGGCAGTCTTTTGACTTTGGACACCAGACCGTTTTACAACTCTGCAGTCGAAGGAGA
>JBJMEA010000026.1:0-9703 GCA_045809625.1 Nitrososphaera sp.
TTATTATTATTGCTTCCCTCATCAGCTCCCACTATTGCTCCGTCATTGCTAGATGGAATTTGCGCCCATGCCTGCTGCAGTAGAAATGATGCTGCAGGAGCAGTACCAGCAGCAATATTAAAGGACATTGTAATTAGAATGAAAATAACCATCGCATAAACAAGAAAATATCGCACACACTCGTCTTGACTTTGATTGGATTTTACCAACTCGGTTATGCCTTTGGTAAGAAGGCTTATTTTACTTAATGCTTACGAAACTATCCTACTGTAGCTGATCAGTTTCATTGAATCATTGATCTTTAGATTCAAATGAATTTCTATCCAAATCCCTCCAGCATTCCATCGCAGAAACCTCTTTAGCTTCCCCTAGACTTGCTAAGACTAGCAAAGAATCCTCTTCTTGAAGCGATATCACTGCTAATCCGAACGGCCCGCTATGATATCACTCCTAAAATAGGATTCTTATAAAAAAAGGAGTGAATTAAAGAAAAGATGCAAGCGGAAGAACAAGAACCATCATCAATGACGATGGATCCCGGGTCAATATTCCTTTATGGGATGAAGGCTCCGATGAGAAGGCAGAGGTGATATTTTCTGCTGGAACCCTCTGGGCCCTCCTTTTCTACAATAGCAGTCCGAAGTTGTTGACTGCACATAGATAAAGTGTCAATTGATGCTACTTGCCGCTCCAATGTTCTGTAATAGAGCCCTTGTGTATATTCTTCTTCATCATCATTGAATGATTTTATATCCTATATTGAGCCATATAGCTAATTGTATGGCAGAAAATAAGAAGTTCACGTGCGAGGCTTGTGGTGCATCGTTTAGCACGCACGAAGGATTGGTCAATCATAACGTCGATTCCCATGGCGCAGCGATAGGGGCACAACTAAGACAGAGTGAAGAAATACAAAAACAACGGTCGGAAGAGTAGAAAGGTATAGAGGACAAAAGCAATTGCAAAAGAGCTTCAAAGTAGAACACCATTACGCCAAGTATTTTTCCAACCCCTAACAAATCAGCGAGATAAATAAAGTATCGAGATCGCATCTTGGATCAAAATGAAGATCAAATTCGGACGGGTCTGCATAATTGTATCTAAATTTTGAAGGTTCTCTCTTTAATCCCCAGCCTGCTACAATAACGTTCAAAAATATTAATAAGGTATATTCCATTATCCCTAAGGTTCATCTATTCATTCAATAGTTTTGTGCCAACACATCGTAGATAGCAATAGGGTATTTTGCAATCTTGAATAATAATAATCAGATTCTTTTGCACAAGGGGATAATTATTAGTTATGGAAAGGTCACTTCTAAAGCTGATCACTTACTGCGCACATAGAAATACTCCTACACAAATAAGAACAGTATTAAAAAATGCAGACAGATATATTATATTGCATCTTCCTAAAGACGATATTATAATTTTAATTTTTAATAACCATGACCCGTTTATTATCACTGTATCTGCGAAATGATGTCAAAAGGAGTATTTTTCTTAGTATTAGCCATCATCTTGGTATCAATCATTATTTGGATCATTAAACAATTAGTCTTTTTTCACTAGGCATGTGCATATGGTTCCTGAAATGTAATTTCTATGTAGCTATGAAAGAGCTGAACGCTCAAACATTCCGTTACTTTGACCTTTGAGTATATCGAAAAATCCCTTCACATGGTTCCATATGAGACATTATAGTTTTTGGTGTAACATCAGCAAATCAAAGGAGGAGATGTCAGATAGGAAGGAGATAGAGAGACAGTCAAAATTAACAAGAAAACACCACCTTTTTCCTAACTAACGCCCCCCAAAATTATCGCTGATGTGATAGGGGTTATGAGAAAAAGGATAGAGATGGATTTGCCTAGACTTTCTGATATACATGCTTTTCCTTCAAGATGGATATTACAGTTGGTATGTCAAGATCTAGTTGTAATGCAATGAACTCCTCTGGAATGCCTGAAGTGTACAGATTGACTACAATTTCTTGTTTATGCTCACTTATTTGCACGCGTGTTGCCAGTTATCTGATACTCAACGACCATTTAAATTAAATGTAACATTGTTAACTTTACAACAAGTACAGACTTAATCCTAATTATTAGGCCTTGCCATGCTCCTTTATCCTGGATTGTTGAGATGTTGCCAAGCCAAACTATGGTCAAACCAACAGGAATGTCTTGGAACCGCCTATTGAGTTTGAATACTGCTCTCTAATATTCATTAACAAAACCTTTTTACCTTCATTTTTGCATTCAAAAAGATCGACAAAAAAGAATCCACTTTTTGAAGCGATTTCACTTCACGGCCCGACGGGCCCGCTATGATATCATTCCTAAAATAGGATTCTTGGAAATAAAGGAATGAAATAAAGAAAAGATGCAGGAAGGTTCGATGGATCCTTGGTCGCTGTTCCTTTATGGTATGAAGGCTTCAATGACTAGGGAAAATTGTTCTTTTTGGTGATGTCGCAGAGCATGTCCGAGTGGATGTTCAGGCCGATGTTGCACACGTTGTAGAAGTGCTCGCTTGCGACAAGCCAGACGATCTCGCAGATCTGGCGCTCTGAATAGTATTGAGACAAGCGCGCAAAGGTGTCTGGATTGACCGTCCTGTTCTTTGTCAGCTCAGTCACATAGTCTAGCGCCGCACGCTCGGCGTCAGTAAAGAGTGGGCTCGTATTGTATTCCTCTAGCGCATCAAATTTGGCTTGGTTCATGGATGCCCTAATCGTGACAGCGCGGCCGATGTCCGTGCAGAAGGAGCAGATGTTGATGTTTGCCACGCGCTCGCGGACGAGGAAGGCGGTCTCCTTTGGCAGCGTCAGCGTTTGATCGAGTTCTGCAATCTTTCCGGCGAACTGTCCGAACTCGAGTGGCAAGCGGGCGTTAAAAACTTTAATCGGTGTGAGCACCTTGCCCCACTGCTGCTGCGACATTTTATAGAGCTGGTTCAATACTGGGTCCTCAGGATTTTCAATTGGAGCAAGAAACGTTCCCATTTTTTGTTGTGTTGTCATGCCATATCTTTAGAGCCGGCTGGATTTAGTGATGTGTTAGGCTGGACTTTCGATTTAGGGAAAGCTATATTGCTAACAGAAGTTATGATCAATCAGATGGACTTGAAGGACTTTCAATTGCTGGCAGCTCTACATCGAGATGCCAGACAGAGCTACCGCTCTCTTGGGCGACGCGCAGCCCTGACCGCACCAGCCGTAAGAGAACGACTAAAGCGTCTTCGAGAACAGGGCATCCTCCAAGGCTACGGACTTAGAATTGATCCGAGCATCTTTGGCCGCGACCAACTCATCGTGTCATTCCAAGGTGAATGGACGCATCAGGATCTAGCAAAAGTCTTGGCCGCACCAGACGTGGCGTTTGCTGCCTGGAGGCTTGATGGCGGCGTGATTGCTGGAGTCTGGTGCCACGGGTCCGGGCAATCGATCAGAAAACTTGCAGGCACCCTTGGAGCCAAGCCGACCACCGGCGCTTTCACAGAGCGCCGCCATGACCTCCGACCCTTGTCAGTCCTTGACCTGCAGATCATTGACGCGCTGATCGATGATCCAACGATCCCGCTGAAAAAGATAATAGAATTAACCGGATTGAGTCCAAAGACTATACGCAAACGGCTAGAGGCACTTTTCGGATCATCAATAATCTCCGTCTTGCCGCTGCTGGGTCCCATGACGGGCTCTGGCGAAGTCGTGTACTACCTTTTAATCATGGGCGAAGTTGAGATGAAGGAGCTGCACAGGTTGTTTGACAACGCGATACCGGTGAACAAGACGCAAAAGCCGCCCATGAAGTACTTGCTCTGCAGTGAAAGCGACTTGGGGAGCCTGACTGCCAAAATTAAAGCCTTGAACAAGCTGCCGGGCGTGAAATCCGTCACTACGACATTGAATCGAGAGATATTGTTCGCGAAAGAGTTTATGCACTCGCTGGTCCGTGAACAGATTCAGAAATTGGAACAATTGCGTATTGACAAGACACGGACTATTGCGCCGAGACCTTATTCGACATAGAAGAAATAAGCCTGCGCAAATTTGTCAGTTTAAACGAACATGTGAAACGTTATTTTCATATGAGTCAAACTGGCATATTGGTGCACATTGAGAGCCAGTCTATTGAATGAGGATGATTCACAATGACTTTAATCGCATTAAGCTTCATACATAACCTTTAAAGCTTAACAATAGAACCCGATTACATGCAGGAATCTAATCCCAACGAGCCCCTCAGTTCTTTTAGAAGGGTTCTAACAAAATCTTAGACACACCCATGCTAGTTTTAAACTTAGAAAAATTGATTATCGAGGAGCCTCCTGACAATTTTACCATCTAGGGCTTGTGCTGACTCACATTAGTGTGCTCATTTTTAACATTTCCCACGCTCAAATTATTATTCTGAGTCTAGTAAATCAGTCGGAGTAAATAGTTATTTACTATTATGCTTTCTCTTTTTTGTCACTGCGTCTCTCCAGCGAGCCCTATTCTTTGTTATGTTTTCAAAAACCAGGAAGATTGATGTGATCTCCTGAAAATAAAGGTAAAGCTGGCAAAAGTCTCCGCAGATCACGCCCCTTAACAATCCCGATGCAATTTCAAGCACGATTTGCCCTCATTGCTTCAGGTGGGGAATAGTAGCGGCTGTGATCATATCGGCTTTATCCGTCAGCCCTCCTGCCGTAAGTCGCGTAGCATCTGTTCAAACTCCTCCTTTGTTATTTCGCCTTTTGCATACCTCTCTTTGACAATTGATGCCGCATCTGGTCTTTGCTGGTGCGGATATGAGTAATACTCTCGTCCTCCTCTCCAGGGCCAGAAGAACCATCTTGCTATCACGAAGACTATGAATATCAAGAAGATGCCCCCTAGCCAACCAAAATGGAATGGGAAGAAGGAATAAGAGAGGCCTCCTGGCCGCCAAGGTGCAAGATAGAGAGATAGGGCGACTGATACTCCTATCACGGCTAACAATCCTATTATGCCCCAACCTACAATTCGTCTGATGCGATCAGATTCTTGGATACTCATGTTATGTGATCTCTCTCTGTCTTAAGTAGTCCGACACGTTATCGTGAGAAGATATTGAAGTGAAGACTCTGACATTTTTCTGGATGGAACTATTTGTAGCCTGCACAGTGCTAGCGGAAGAGTTTCCTAATTCTATAATTAGAGCAGCAGCCGCATTTGGCATTGTAGATGTCTGCACTTTCTTGCTTGGATATTTTGATCTGGATGACATGAAAATAATCATCACCTATTGAGAGCTGCTTCTGCTTCGACCGCAGGCATCGTCCTCGCCGTCCTTATGCCTTTTACAACTCCAAGCCCTAATATTGGAACTCCAAGGATAACTCCCAGAATAGGACCGGGAAATGCTATGACTGCAAAGTTCATGTTTGCCAAAGCTATCAAACCAGATATCGCAAAGGTAATGCCACCTGCTGCTAGCATTCCTGCAACAAGAAATGATCTGTGCTTCCACGACACAGCAAACGCTGCTGTTGCCAGCACTATCGCGCTTATGCCAAGTACTGCTGCAAGTCCAGGCCCCGCTGTCCTCAGCAATGTTGGGCCACCTATTGCATTAGTCAGGAAAAGGACAAGTGCAGTCGCAGCCAGCCCTAACCCGATTACGAGTTTTGAATTTGTCATGGCACAGACTGCTGCCTGAAGTGTTTTAATTATTGTTCACCCTTGTCATGTAACATAGTTACCTCACTCTTAATCTAGAGCTATCAAAAATCTATTTAGGAAGAATAAACAAACCACAATGTTTACGGTATACATGTCTGCTCATCTCAGTTGCAAGGAATCTCATAATGCAGAATTATTAATCTGTGCCAATAATAGGTTCATGCTATATCGATGATCAAGCCCGAGGAATCTGGTTAAAATGGTTCACGAATATCGAGACAGAGTCTATATTAGAAAAGACATAATCTTGAAGCTATCCGAATACGGAGAGTTGAACCAGACCAAGTTAATGAGCTATTGCGGGTTGAACAATGTGAAACACAAGGAGATCATTGATGATATGGTGGGGAAAGGCCTTATGACAAGACTTGAGGAGCCATGGGGTAACAAAACTATTATCAAATACAAGCTTTCGGAGAAAGGCAGGGAGATTCTCAATGAGGTATTAGAGCCGTATGAAGCATTATTTCCAAGGAGTGAAATGAATAAAGCATCATCTTGGGATGGATAATTATGAGTGCAAGTAACAATGTTACATTATTCTTTATAATGCTAGGAAGGAGAATTAGTTAGTGGCAGGATCCAAAGACGACAACAAGCCTACTCAAAACATATTCCAAATAATGGACCAGATAGTCCATCAGCTTAACAAGACCAAAAAGATGTTCTTGATAATGATAGTTTCTATCATAGTTGTTATCCCTGCGACATTTATCATTACCTTTGCACTAGCTGGAGGAAGCTCATTCTGGAATAATGATGGACCGCCATGGGGTGGGGGACCCCATGAAGGTGGTGGAGGACCTCCAGATGGCTCTGCCTTTGGCATAGCACGGGCTATAGTAATAGTATTCGTCATCGCGTGGATAGTTATAGGAATAAGGCAGTGGTTCCAGCTTTCAAAATGGACCCAGAGATATGAGATATACAAAGAGCTGCAGAAAAAGATCGACGAGAAGTTGGATTATGATAATGATAATAAGGAAGGAAAGGGAGAAAAAGAGTAGTAGAATAACTACGTTACGTGTCAAGGGTGAATAAGCTTAAAAATAATTCTTCACAAGGCTCAGGCATGTCAACAACGAATTCGAAACTTCTGAGCAAGAAGGTGTTAATAGTTACCATCTTTGCGGTCGGCGCCATATCTGTCATTTTGGCAGCTTCATAGGTAGTACTGGCAGCTGCACAACAGCATCAACAATATCACCAGAGAATGATGCTGATGAGGGGGTCGGACGAAGGGACATCACAGATAAACGGATCTATGAGCGTAGCAAAAGATACAAGCAGTTTTATCAATGTAAGGGCAAAGGTATCGTTTTGTAGCAGCCGCACAAACTGCAAAGGGACAGGTAACAAACGGGACTGTGCTAGGCGGACATCTGGGCGGGGTGCAAGGATATCTCGTATACAAGTTATTAGTGGCAAACATCGCAAATCAGACTGGGCACCTGACTGTAATAGACGCTGGAAATGGTGAAGTGCTTTACACCTCCGAGGACAAGCCGTTAGGCTTCTTTGGTCAATCATTGATGTACTGACAACCGGGCTGCGGACATGGTTATGGAGGATAGGACGGGACGGACCTTGGAAAGGGCAATAGGAGTGAATATGATAGTAATACAATTCTTAAGTGATGGAATACCAATGAGCGAAACTAGAATCCACTGGGAGATGCCCACAGCCCTTGACAGAGTTTCAGGCGGTAGACTAGAAGGTCAAGATGAACTTAGTTGCGAGTACTGCTCCGACAAGAAGGCCGAGATATTTCAGGTCATAGGAAATTATTGCTTGCATTGCTGGCAACAAGAAACTCATCCAGACGTATGATGGGTAGAAGAAGAAGAAAAACGGGTAAAACAAAAGAAAAATCTAAAGGTCAGCAAATCATCCAGGTTTGTATAAGAAGAATGACAGCTCTCGCAGAGACGCTGGGTCTAAATCCGCCACTACTAGTTTGCAAAACTTTTTTGCCCTGACTTTTTTATCATAAGTAATAGAATCCACTTTTTGAAGCGATATCACTTCACGGCCCGACGGTTGAGCTCGCACTTACAACCAGCCTAAGCAGCGCGATAAGAGGAGGATAATCTTTTGCAGTTGAAGTAGGGGGACCTTGAAAGCCTCGAAAAACTGCCACTCCTGATGTTATTGCACATTGTAGAAATGTTGAAATCAGCACTTGAGCAATTTAGAGGGATAAAGGAAAGCCTGACGGCAAAGAAGCAATAAGAAATATCCCAATCTAATTCCGCTATATCGCGTCAGTATAATAACTTACGCGGGATAATAAAGATATTTTAACATCTTTATCATGAGAGAAGTGTGCCGGATCCCAGTAAAAGAAGAGACATTAACGCTGGAATGCATGTAAGAATAGTGGAAAAGAAGAATCAAAAAGAAGGGATTACAACAGACGGTATTGTCGCTAGAATCCTGACTAATTCGTATGAGCACCCACATGGGATAAAGGTGCAGCTTAGTAATGGAGCAGTGGGGCGTGTTAAAGAGATAATCAGTAAAGAATGATCCTCCCAAAGAGACAAGACAATAGAAAAAGAGTAACGAAATTTGCTGCAATCGCTATGGAAAGGCTCAAATTCAGCGGTTGAATTTGAAGCCTCTTTTCGGTTTGACCTAAAAGGTTTGAATCTTCAGGCGTCAAAAAATAATAAAGAAGTTGAAAATTTATCTCCAAGGCATTGATAGAACCGAGCCCTTGTTATCCTAGTACTTTCAAAAAGATCAGCAAAGAATCCCCTTTTTGAAGTAAGATATCACTTCAAGGCCCGACGGGCCAGCTCCTTTATCAGTTCTTTTTAGAGGAGTTCCACCTACAATTACAGGATGAGAAGTTAACTTTTACCTTTTGGTTTAAAGTTAAGAGATAGATAGATAATTTAAGAGAGTCAGATATGGTTAGGGTATATGGGCTTAACGTCCAAAGATAACTTAAGTTAAGTGTGATATCATGAAAGAGAATTCAGAGGTTTCATAGAATGATGGGAGAGAAGAAGAAGAATAATGATTGATAGCAACAATCACAGTCCCAAAACAAAGTGGGGAAATAGGTTCATTATCGCAGCTATAATCCAGGGAGGAATAATTACAGGAATGGCGTTAGTCACAGTAGCATTCCAACTATTAACTAGCGATGTTGATATAATTCAATTCCTTTCCTTATCATTTGAAGGACCTGCAAAATGGTTCTTTATTGGGATCATTTTATATTTGATCCTAGTTGTTGCTATAGCAACAACTGCTGTATTTTATAACCATTTGGAAATCAATTTGAAAAGAAAGTTCTCCAGGATATCAAATATTCTTGCTTGGATTCACTTGTTTGGTATGAATATTGGAGGCGCTGGTACTACCATACTTATGATATTTGCAGGCCTAGCTGGTTCTGGAGTGCTTTCAGTTTTTACCGAAGGTAAATTAGGGAATGAAGACGTAGCAATAATGACTTCCTTTATACCTCCTATAGCATTTTTTATTGTGATATTAAGTATAGGGGTCTTATGCGGCGGTACTGCTTATCTAATGGCTTACAGATCTAAAGCATAACATTGCGGTTCTTGTTGTACTTCAATATCAAGATGTCCAAAAAAGCGTTACGACATTTCAGTATATGCATCTGACAAAGAAATACTATTGAGGTTAAGAAAATTTATATCTAAATCCCCCTGGCATTATATCGCAGAAAGCTTTTTAGCTCTCTATCATATCCAAAGTCTACCAAAGAATCCCCCTTTTGAAGTAAGATATCACTTCACAGCAGGGCTGGCCCTCTCCTTTATCCGTTCTTTTCTTTTCTTTCTCCTACATCATTCCATCCACTCAGGTCTACCTCAGTAAATATCGCTTAATTTCCCTTTGCAGAAGCAACCCATTTCTTTAATTTCTGTTTCCAATCTATTTCCTTTTCATCCACTCCCATCTCATCAAATGCATCAACAAATCTTGTGTAAAACTCACCCACTTTTGTAATTGC
>JBJMEA010000027.1:0-3095 GCA_045809625.1 Nitrososphaera sp.
TATCGGGCAGTGCTGGAGAAGAAATTCTAAGATTAGCCGAGAAAGAAAAAATGGACACAATAGTAGTGGGCAGGAGGGGACTTAGCACAGCATCAGAACTGCTACTTGGAAGCGTGTCACACAATGTAATTCATAATGCCAAGTGCCCTGTTGTGACCGTAATATAACGCCCACGAATGAAAGAGACGGCATCAAAAGTCCGCATGTAATTCTTAAAGATTGACTGGATATTGATGCAGTTCCACAAGCACAATCAAATATTGATACGGCATCTGAGAAGCGAGAAGGATTTGGTTTTGACAGAGAAAGTATGAAATAGCAAAATGCATACAAAAAATAATCACTGCGCGATCAATTTTATACTATTGTCTCCTACCCATAATATCGTCAAACAAACTACTATTGAAACGCTCTGCCATCTCTCTAGACCTTGCGAGTACTTCATCGTTTACAAAAGCTGGAGATACAGGCTGATTTCTTGTAATAAATCTGAAAATGTCCTTATCCGTTATAATTCCGGCCATGTTGTTGCCGTCATCGCTCATTACAAGAAGTCTACGTATATCCCTTGATTGCATTGTCTGCAATGCGTCTTGAAGCGAAGCATTAGGATGTATGGTTACTATAGGCTTACTCATCAACTGGTTCACAGGAGCTGAAAACGAGATCGGTTCTTCTGCCATATGCCTTACAATATCCGTTCCAGTAAGTATGCCCACAGGATTCTGAGCGTTAAAGGAATGAGCAGTTACAACTATAACACTACCTATATTATTTTGAATCATAGTCTTACATGCCTTCTGTAGTATGTCGTTTTCCTGTATAGTTTTAACTTGAGCTGTCATAACGCGAGAAACAGGTATGGATTCGAGGCCACTCATTTAATTTCTTCGCACCCGGCAATATAGAGGCAAACATAGACTATGAAAGTTACTTTTGAGCATTTGGATACACATAGACGAAAATTTTGAGAGGTATTTGATCAGGCTATGCTAAGATAGTGGGTTCTGGCAAATTGTTAAGCGTAAAAGGGTAATGCAATAGTTGTGGTGCCACGGTATGACCAAACAACTGCTCGCATCACTTGTCTGAACTTATTTAGGCTATTGATACCATAAAGTGTTGTAACCTGAAGCTATGTATAGTGAGATACTTGTCCCATATGACGGCTCCGAACCAGCCAACACTGCATTAGACCATGCAGTGAATATAGCGCAAAGGTGTGGTGGCGGATCGGAAGTGATCGTGCTCCACGTGATAGCAGAATATCCTACCTACCATTTCATTGAGCGGCCAGCTCGTTCCATCAAGACTGGCGAGAAAACAACTCTTTCACAATACCTAAAAGAAGTTTATGAGCTTATGAAGGAAAGCGCCAATAATTTATTGGATGAGAAAAAAGAACAGATCCAGAAGAAGGCTGGTCTTGAAATAAAGACAAAGCTTCTGACTGGGCACATATCAAACTCAATAGTTGATTTTGCAGCTAGAGAGAAGATCGGATTAATAGTAATTGGAAATGTAGGACGATCAGGTATATCAAAGTTAAAGACACTTGGCAGCGTTTCAAGGAGTGTAAGCGAGAGGGCTCCATGCCCTGTAATGGTTATTCACTAAATGAGCTATTCAGATCGAATAAAACCATGTGCATGCCAAGCAGGAGTCTCTCTCCTTCCACGAATAAACAACCAAGTGGGCTCGACTAGTATTAAGTTTCACATCATGACAACTAACAGAAATGTTGATTGAATATCGGAATATCCTCTCTGCTACTGCATTTAATATTCATCTATTACGCCATGGCTTCAAACATATCCTTTCTGGCAAACGCTTCTCGGGCTATCGCCAGGGCACCCCTCCGCAAAAGCATTGCTCGATGAACCCTCTGTTTGGCTATCTCCATGGCAACTATCCTTGGACTTTTACCTTCCTTTGCTCGTTCTTCCATGATGCATCTGGCAAGCACACTTTTGATATTCCTTGAGATCTTGTATGCAATGAGGTCAAACGCTTCTTTTTCCGTTCCGCCCTTGTATTCTACGAAAGAGCCTATTACGCCGCCTGCATTTGCTATAAAGTCTGGCACAATGAGAACACCATTTTCATAAAGATAGCTGTCTGCAGATGGAGAGGTAGGAATGTTTGCCGCTTCTATTATCATTTTAACGCCGTGCTCAAGAAGTTTTGGAGCAGTACTGTCGTTTATCGAGTCGCTTACAGCAGCAGGGATAAAAATATCTGAATCTATTTCAAAAATCTCATCTTTATCCCTTATTGTATATCTTGAACCGGCGTCCTCTTCTTCGTTTTTGAGGTCAGCAAACTTCTCTTTGCCGCGCATATCCTTCATTAATCTTGGGACATCTATACCGCTTGCGTCATGTATCATCCCTGAGACATCGCTGATGGCTACTACTCTGAAGCCTCTAGTATGAAGGAACTTTGCAGTAAAAGACCCTACGTTGCCAAACCCTTGAATAGCAACCCTTGCAGAGCTTTTATCCAGTATCGCCGATGTTCTCAGAGATGTCGTCTGTGTATTGTCGAGTGCCTCCATAGCTGAATCAAGTGCCACTGCCACTCCATAGCCCGTCGTTCCCAGCTCATGAGGAATACCGCCAAGCTCCTGTGGCTTTCCTGTGCACGCTCGCATATCACCAATTTCATGAGCAAAGATGGCCATATCAAGCTCAGTTGTGCCAATGTCAGTAGCCGCTATATATTGAAGAGGACAATAGGGGCGAATCATTTTGGCAAAAGATTTAACCCAACTCACCCTGTCTGTCTCGGCAGGGCTCCCGATAATGCCGGCTTTGGCTCCGCCAAATGGCAGGCCAGCTGCGGCACACTTCCAAGTCATAGTCCTCGCAAGCCTAAAGATCTCTTGTGCACTAGTTGTTCTGCTAAATCTGATGCCGCCTTTTCCGGGGCCAGCTGCGGTATTATCAATCACCAAGACTCCTTTCATCCCGGTATCTGGGTCATATACACTCAAGACCTTCTCAGGACCCCAATCATCAACGGATATATCTGCTTCCATGGGAACCTCAATGTCGGCTTACTAATTATACGTCATATAAAATTCTTATAAATTG
>JBJMEA010000028.1:0-22551 GCA_045809625.1 Nitrososphaera sp.
GGTATACTACGGTATTGAATTGAGATTGTTCTAAGGAGTTGTGGGCAAAAAAGTATTAGAAATGCCAATAGAGCTTTATTTCACATTTCAAGACGATCTGCGTACCAGTCAAACTTTGCAGGAAGGATTACGAGATATCTCTATTGTAATTTTATTTGATCTATTTCTTGAGCTCAATGAGCACCGCAGTGACATCCTCAGTTCCTGTGTTTTCTACAGAATGTGATACTGCATCGTACCACAATGCTTGACCACGTTTGAGGTCAGCATTCTCACTTTTACCATCTGGGAAGGTAAACTTGGCTCGAGAATTGTTTAAGAAATATACCACATTTCGAGGATGAGAATGCATTTCCGATTTTGCGCCCTGTTTCAATCGTGCTTCAAGGACTCTTACTTCGTCATTTTCTAGCAAGACCTTATAGACATCTGGTGCCACTTTAACAGCATCATCATGATGTGTCATAGGCTTTCCTGAATCTGGTAAGACTTAAGCATTGCTGAGATCGTGGGTTCAAATCTCACATAATTCATTTTTATCAATCTAGTTAGTTACGGTATTAATTCGAGCATGTTTTCGGTTATTGTCGGACAAATCTAGCAGCAATGCTTTAGATAAATCCAACAGAAAGCTATTCAACCAATCGGTTCTTCTGAGTTGTTCTATTACTATTACCAAGCAAAATGCATTTAGCCTTAGTATTCGCGCTTTGAAGCGAACAAGATGACGCTTTTTTATAACAAAAAGAGAAATAATACCAAAGGAACAGTAGCAGCAAGCATCTT
This sequence comes from Nitrososphaera sp., assembly GCA_045809625.1. Taxonomy (GTDB): domain Archaea; phylum Thermoproteota; class Nitrososphaeria; order Nitrososphaerales; family Nitrososphaeraceae; genus Nitrososphaera. Next base: position 787 of record JBJMEA010000028.1, read on the forward strand.
TACACTTGCAATAATAATGGCTACATCAAACATGGCTGTTGCTCCAGCATTAGCCACAACAACACCTCCCCCATCTCCATCACGAATTGAGTTGTCATCGCAACCAGTATACCAAACACAGGAAAAACTTGTAAGTCAGAGCCCAATAAACCAGACCCATGCGGAGTTTGTCGTGTCTACAAATGGAACACTGAATTTGCCAAACGGCACAGAAACTATCAGAACTACTAGCACCAAAAGCGGAATCGTATCAATGATGGATGGTACTTTTTCTGGAAAAGAAATCTTAAGTACAGAGGATGGAAGCGAGAATGCAACGGCTACGATCTATGAAATAATACGGTTCAACATGGAAGCGGGTAACGGCACAGGTATCGCAATTGCACTATTTCATACAAATTCAACTGAATTGCTAGCACCCTTGGACGGTGTGATACTGACAGGTCGTGGTGAATTGTACACAGACGAAACTGGCTTGCACTCATTGTGGAAATGGCAGAGTGGAATACCCTAGGTACTAGGCTGGCTGAGGTCGTGGGTTCAACCCCCACCCGGTCCATCTTTTCCTGTGTTAGAAATACGGTATTGGAATGAGATTGTTTTAGGATACTGTAGGACAGATTGAGCATCAATGCCAATGCCGTATCCTACCGTTTGTCCGCCTCTGTTAACTTATTGTCGGCTCATGTAATACTGAGACAGCTTTATACTCAAACCGACGGGTAGTTACCAGTAACCTATATCAAAATGTTAAATAGCCTCTTCACGTAATGTCATTATGACATCCGGAAAATATTTTAACAAAGGTGTCAAGGCACTTGATTCGCCTCACGTTGGACATGTCGTAAGAGAGACAGACGACAAGATTGTGGTATTCGGCGGAGGAGATGATAGATATGACATACCAAAATCTGAAATCAGGTTTACCAGTGGAAATGTTCTAATTGATTTGCCGATGTATGAAATTGCAAAAAGGTACAAGACTAGCAGAGAAGAACCGCTGCCAACAGGAAAAGCAACAAAGGACCCTTGGACTATACCGGAGAATGTAGACCTTGCTACTTATGAAAGACAATATCCAAAGTCCTTATTCAATAAAGGCGTGAGGACAGATAATGCAGACCATGTTGGACACGTCGTACGAGAAACTGATGACAAGATTGTGGTATTTGGACATTATGATTACAGATTTGATATACCAAAATCGGAGATAGTGGCAGCAGGCAGAAATGTTATAGTCGGAATAGACTTTCCTGAGCTGTTGAAGTACAAAGTAGAAAGAAATGCACCGTTGCCAACAGGGGAGTCAATAGAAACGTTGGCTGAAGAATAGACCAACAGTTCAAGATTATCCAAAGTGGACCAGATGGGATTTGAATACTATAGTTCTGTTCCATAGCTCTACTCTTTAGATAAGAATTAGAGATGCTTAAGAAAGCTACTGCGACTGAGCTGAGGTCGCGGGTTCAAATCCCACATAATTCACTTTTATCAAATCTGGTAGATTACAGTATCGAATTAACCTCATCTCGAATAGTTGTCAGATAAAACTTGAATTATTCATAATTCAATGTGTCAGATTATTGCTGCAATTGCTGTTGTTGTTGTTGTTGCCCCTCCTATCCATTGACATACCTTCTTCTTAGGGGCGGAGGGATTCTACTAGGGCAGCAGTATCATTGTATACTCTGAATTCCATAAATTTGCCGTTACGTATGGTCCATACATTCACAAATTCAGTTTCACATGGTCGTCCTGTAGGCTTGGCGCGCCCCTTTTGGTATCCAAGCACTACAACTTTGTTGTCTTGGGTGATAAAGTCGTTTAGGTCAAACTGTTGCGGCTCAAGTGATTCGCCAAGAGCTTTAAAGAATTGTGCAACTCCAGAACGACCATTGTATGTACCTCCCCATGGCAACACACCTGATGGTGCAGGTCCATGCATTACTGCATCATCTGCAAACATATCCATTATTGAATGGACCTCTCGTCGTTTAAAAACATCATATAAGCGCTTTACCATGCTCACATTTTCTTCGTCTTGTCCTACCCATGTCATTAGTAATCTTACCATTAATTTTATTTCATTTTCAGATAATAACAGGTAAGTAAGAAAGTACCGAATTTCTTGGTCTAAAAGCTCTGATTTAGAAGAAGAAACAGCTACCTTGGCATTGCTGCGGTCGTGGGTTCAAATCCCACATATTCTATTTTTATCAATCTGGTTAACTACGATATTGAATTGAGCTTGTTGTGAGTACTTGTCGGACAAGCACTTCCGTGTTTACTCGTTACTATCTAACTCCTGACGCTCCGCTAAAGAATAGGGTATTGTTAGCAATGGGAAAACTCAAGCAAGAAAGCAATTCCTAAGCTGCAGTTTGGACTTCTCGACGCAAGAGGTTATTGTAGACGAGTTAATTGCAGAGTTGAAAAGAAATGTTAGACGTAATGAAAAAAAGAAAGATAAATGCAATAAAAAGGAACATGAGATTTTCTTCTAAGTCAACCGTATAGAATTAACTAAAAAGATTTTTATAAATTGGCAATTAAGATATGTATTCCATATATAATAATTATGTGATTTATAATTAATTACTACAACAATGAATCCTGATATAAAATTAGCTACGATGTTTATCGTGGCTGTAGGAACTATAGGGACAACAGCAACAGCTTTTGCACAGTCGGAAGAGTCAGGAATAGGGACAGATGAGGCGCGACAAGCAGCAATAGAGATAGCTGACCAAGCTGTACACGAAGCTTATCCACCTGAAGAAGGCGAACAGGTAAGCGAGGAAGATGTTCTATTCCACCAGGCATTATGTACAGTTGGAATCACTACAGAAGCATTAGAGGAACTAGGCGGATGTGAAATCTTACCCCCACTTCGATGATGATTAAGACAAGAATAATAATACCAATAACAACAACTAACTAACTAGACACATGAAATTGCAAAAATCTCTATTTCATTTTTTATTATTCATCGAATAGCGTTATCAGCCAAATAGTAGTAAGAACAACTGTAAAATAATCATAAGCAATCAAAACTAAAGCTAAAGAGCAAAATCGCTGCGAGCCATCACAACGGCAACAGCTGCAATGGCGACGAAGAAGAAGAAGAACAAGAGTCGGAAGTGGAGTTAAGTTCACCTTACATCAGTAGTAGGAGTTGGATACGTTAATTTGAAAATAAAAAAGACAACCATATCAAACAAACCCTTTTTAGACAAAATAATGGCAACTACAAATAGTGGTAGCAAAAGGATAGAGGAGGAGTGGTACTTTCACGTCTTCCGATAAGGTTTGTTTTTTTACTAGCTCTGTATTCCTGCCTTGCTGAGGTCGTGGGTTCAACCCCCACCCGGTCCATTTCTTTCTGCGTTGGAAATACGGCATTATTTTGAATTCAATTTAGATAATTGTCGGACAAAACCTCCATTTCGCATCCATTGATAAATCAGATTGAAAGAAGCTTTTGATGAGAAGATGATGTTTTGCATCCTAAGCTTTACAGCTCAGCTTGCTATTTCTGCTGTTCACCCCTATAATAACCCGATTGAAGCAGACATCTGATGCATAAGGATGCCCACTAAAGCGTACCCTTGTTTCAAATATTGATTGCATGCATATAGATGGAACCTGAAAAGAATCTGGAAAATTACTTAAATAGTTCAGAAGGATTTTTCTCTTCCATGAACTCTAAAGGAGGTTCATATAACAATAATGGTAGTAGATGAGGCGAAGCTGAATGAATTCATTGAAAAGGCTGTGAACGAATGGGGAGCATCAATGGGCGCGTTACTTACTTTTGTAGGTGACAGGCTTGGATTGTTTAGAGCGATGGCGGGAGCTGGTGCATTGACATCTGAAGAACTAGCAAGAAAAACGGGCACACATCCTCGAATGATAAGGGAATGGCTTGCTGCTCAAGCAGCTGGAGGTTTTGTTACTTACAATCCTGCTATTAGTGCATACACTCTCCCTGAAGAACAGGCTCTTGCACTAACAAATGAGAATAGCCCCGCATACATAGCAGGTGGCTACCAAATCCTAGCAGGACTTTTCAAAGACCAAGAAAAGATCATCGAAGCATTTCGAACTGGAAAAGGTCTTGGATGGGGAGATCATCATCATTACTTATTTGAAGGCACAGAGAGGTTCTTCAAACCGAACTACGTTGCAAACCTGATAACAAGCTGGATTCCAGCGCTAGAAGGCGTTGAAGACAAGCTTAGGAGAGGAGGAGGTACAAAGGTAGCAGACGTAGGCTGCGGTCACGGTGTCTCTACAATTCTGATGGCAAAAGCATATCCTAATTCAAAAATCACAGGATTTGATTATCACAGACCGTCAATTGAATGGGCGAGAAAGGAAGCAGAAAAAGAAGGCTTGAAGAACATAACATTTGAAGTAGCAGCATCTACTGACTATCCTGGCGACGATTATGATTTAGTAGCGTTCTTTGATTGCTTCCATGACATGGGAAATCCATCCGCAACAGCCAAGCATGTGCTGCAAACATTGAAGAAGAAAGATGGCACTTGGATGCTAGTGGAGCCTTTTGCCAATGATAAAGTAGAGGATAATTTGAATCCGCTTGGAAGGGTAAACTACTCTGCATCTACCATGGTCTGCGTTCCTGCGTCTTTAAACGAAAATGGACCTGCCCTTGGAGCACAAGCAGGTGAAGAAAGAATAGCGGAAATAGTTTCATCGGCAGGCTTTTCAAAATTCCGACGTGCTACCCAGACGCCATTTAACTTGATCTTTGAAGCAAGACCATGATCCCTCTGCCAAACGAATAAGACAAAACCTGCCACACACTTTTTCCGTTTTTTACTGCCTTGTCCAGCTTTTTTCTTAAAACTTCGCTTGAAGGTCAGAGCTATGGAACTTGCATCAAAGAAAAAGAGTGGAGCGGGTGGGATTTGAACAGCTCTTTATACCTGTACCTTTACATAGGTAGGCGTGATCTAAGAAAGCTTGCTGAGGTCGTGGGTTCAACCCCCACCCAGTCCATTTCTTTCTGTGAGTAAACTACGGCATTAAATTGAGCGTGTTTTAGGTGATTGTAGGACATGTTCCGATCTCTGGGCGTCGAAATATCTCCGTCATGAGATTATTCTATACTTCTACCAGCATCTTCGAATCAAATGTTCGAGATTGCTTCTTCCATATATATTCGAAATAACCTGCACACCATTCGTGGAACTGTTCGCTCTTGCTGCAAAAACAATTGCTCATATCAACTTCGCCCTTTGGATTGGAAAACATCAGTAGTGCTTGTTTTTCGTTTATCATAACCCCTGATGTTATGGTCTTGACCATCCTCCTCTGTATTGTCCCTTCTTGCAAAAGCTGGTGGAACTGAGGATGAGCCGCAGCTGTATGTCGTTTCTTTGGCATCACTGCATTAAGCGGTAATAAGTAGCGCAGTTTGACGCGCCTTTTACTTAATAGGACTTGAACATATTCGATGAGATAAGATGGCACTTGAGGCAGCACGACGTCTAGGTGTTCTTCAGTATTATCAATGAGATCCTTTTGATATTCAAAAACAGCTACTGGATTGTCTAGAAATGTAGAATCGAAAAGAGCACCAACTCTCTGGATATACTTGGCTGGCAGTTCACCTAAACTATGCTCTGAAAAGTACTTGCTGTTGTCTGCAAGGAACTTTATTGATGCGAGTTGCATTAATGTAGTGGATCCTAGGGTAGTAAGCGAGTAACTATTGCCAGATTCTTTTTTGACAAGCCCTGCCTCAACTAGCCTGTTTATGTTTCTGTGAATTTCCTGAACTACAATTCCAAGCTGCCTTGACAGTCCAGACAATGTGTAACGCCCTTCCTGTAATTGCGACAAGATTAACAGCCTATCAGCGTTTGCCAGTCCAAATAGAGTCTTTTCAGTCTTTTCAAATGGATGTTGTTGTTTAGATAATGATTTCTGCTCTTCATTAGCTCCTCCAAGCATTGTAGAATCATCATTATTTTTGGACTTAGAAGAGGAGCCAAAAGAAGAAGAGTTGTCGTCCATCTGCAGAAAGCCTTGATCTGTTTTGTTACTAAGGGTTGCTCTTCCAACTGTGGACTCCTTTGTGAAGATGATTGTTGTTGTATGCATTTATGATTTTGGCTCATTATGTTTAACTAGACGGCATAGTTGGCGATTGGTGTTGCATTGAATTACTTTTATTATTCCCACCGGTAGCAGTCTTTTCAAAGAATGTCTTTACCCTTGATCTTGTAAGATAGTAGAAGACGGCTATTGACATGCCTGCATATACAAGCGACTGAACTACAGTGTTTGCTGATATCCCTTCTCCCTGTACTGTATAATAATATTACCTCCTCTACTACCGATTGTAAGCAGCAGACTCGCTGAAGCTACTGCGAAAAATATTATTGAGGCATTCCTGCTCCACGACCTTCCCCGAAATAGCCCAAACGAAACAATAGCAGGTACTGCAGCAAGTGCCATTGATATTGCACCAAATGCAGCTATATCGGCTTCAGTAACATGCACCAATGATGATAGTATCAAGTTTGCGGAGTTTGTCAACCAGTACGAAGATTGATGTGGTGATGTATGCCAGTAGGTATGTATGGAAGGCGCAAATGCTACAAAATATGCACCAGATGATAGCATCACAACTGCGGCAGCTATTAAGACGATAGCAAGTGCCGATACTCCTATTGGTCGTCTTATGGATGGCTTATCATTCCTTTCGTATGGTCTTCTAATCCTTCTCATTTTTTTATTTTCATCCTCATTTTTGTCGCTGTTTGTATCGTAGGAATTATCACTCATGGCTAATGCAATGAAATACTGAAATGTAAGATATTTTGAGGAACCGATCTTAAATTTCAAAACTGATTTTGAAAGTTCAGATCTGTGCCACAAAGCTGCTTAAGATATTCTCAAGCCTAGGAATTCCCATGAATGAACAAAAAACGATAATTCAGCAGCAATAAATGATGAAAGAAGCGAAAACAAAAGCCACAACCAGCAGTTTGAAGTCGATCAAAAGTCATTTGAGGAAGAAAAAGAAGACTGAGATTTAGTAGCGTCTGGATGGGAAAAGTGGTGGAAGGATCTAGAGGATCAGGGGGCGCAGCAAGTAAGTGAGAGATTAGTGGCATTGGCAAGATTAGAATGCGGACACAAAGTACTTGACTTGGCATGTGGTTATGGAGAGCCAGCAGTAACTGCTGCGCTGAAGATTAATCCAAGCGGCTCTGTCCTTGGTATAGACATATCAGGAGGGCTTCTTTCAATAGCGAAGAAGAGAGCTAGGGCATATGGGCTGACAAACATAATGTTTGAGAGAGAAAATATTGAGAAGACAGAGCTACCAAAGTCATACTTTGATGCAGTCTTATGTCGATGGGGGTTAATGCTCTTTCAAGACATTGAATCTACTACGAAGAAAGTATATGATTGTCTCATTTCAGGTGGCAAGTTTGCAGTAGCCGTATGGGGTCCACCTGAAAGGGTCCCTATGCTGTCCATTCCATTTCAAGCAACAACGAGTATAATGAGGAGTACAGTACCTAGTTATGCTACTGATACGCACTGCTTAATATCACAGTGTAATCGTGCAAGCCCATTTGGTTTATCTAATGAACAATTGTTAAAAAGAATATTCCAGGGCACAGGGTTTAAGGAGGTTAGAATTGAATCTATGCTGCTGGTTGTCAAATTAGACTCAGCAAGAGAATTTGCAGAAAAAACATTAGAGCTCAGCGCGCCCTTAAATCAGATGTTAATGAAAATTAACACTGACACTGAACGTGTAAGAACTATGACAAGAATGATACATGCAATATCAGAAACAGCTACCAGCTATGCTGGAAACAAAAGCAACATAGTCTTAGAGAATGAGGTACTTCTAGCGGTTGGTATGAAGTAATAATTCTTGTCGAAGCCGCGACTATGATTATCAACTAGCAAGGGGGAGCGGGTGGGATTTGAACGTAAGTATCTCTCTTTCATTGTGTGCCATTTAGATAGGAGAAAAAAATATCTGCCTCCGAAAATTGGCTGAGGTCGTGGGTTCAAATCCCACCCGGTCCATCTTTCTCTGTGTTAGAACTACGGTATTAGTTTGAGCATGATTTTGAGTAGGTGTCGGGCTAATTGAGCAGCAGTGCTACTATTATGATACAGTAGTATCATTTGTCATTATATCCAAAAAGAGGAGCAGAACTCTGTTATAAAGAGACCCGTAGTCGCAAGGGCGGGCATAAACGGACATCAAGCCCTTCTCTATGTTAAAGGATGAATCCTCAAAGATAGTTTGGTGGGATACTTATAACAAATTGAAGCATTCAGACATAGATAACTACTATCTCGGCAATTTGGGGTCGGCTTTTTTGGGGTTGGCTGCTCTAGCGGGTCTACTATCGATGATGCATGTGGGGAATGTCATATTTCAGATGACTTTGTTCCTTGATTTCGGATATAGAGAACCCAAAGAAGAGGTAGAAAACCGACTTTTTATGGATCCGCAATAACAGCATCAGCAATAAGAAATAACATCATTATTAATTATGATAGTCATCGATGAACAAAAAACATGAACACTCATGTTTTGCTGTCAAAAGTAACACATCTATCTGGAGTAATCCGAGAAAGATAGGTGTATCCTACTACTACAAAGGATCAATGGTTCAGCTTTAAGCAGAATAAACAAGTATTAGCCAAGGTATGTTCTTTATTCATAGCTAGTATTTTCCGCTCCTGTGATGATGGTTGCCAAAGATTCAATAACTTTTCTACTATATAAGGGAGTGTGTAGGGTCAGTGAAAGGCTGTGTATGGAAGAAAAGAAAGAAACAAAAAAGAAAAGGGAGGCAGAGTGCGTATTCTTGCTTTTACGACACTGTCAGCGTTTTAATCGTTGAATCTTTTGCACCGTATAGGCTGTTGCCGGCAAAGTGGCTCTGGATGTTATATGTTCCTGCTGTACTGGGTGCTGCCTGACTTGCTGAATAGAATCCATTTGTATTGGTTGTCTGGCTCGCTATTGTTATAGGAGCATCTGCAGTGAAGGTTATTGTCTTTGATGCTAGCTGTTTGCCTGCGGCTGTGGTATCTGTAAGGGTTCCGGAGACCTTGTAAGTTGCTCCCGGTGCTACTGAGGTAGTAGGAACGCTAATTGAAAGACCTGTAGCATGCTTTGTTGTGCTGTATGTTCTAATTGTAGAGTCTTTTACGTTATATCGGCTGTCACCAGCAAAGTGAGCTTGGTATGTCCAGCCTGTTTGTACAGTAGTTGGGGCAGTGCCTGTGAAAGTAGCTTTACCATTACTGTCGGTAGTCTTGCTAGAAGAAACTCCAATAACGCCTGTACCATCCAACGTAATAGCCTTGCCTGTTATCACCGTTCCAGCAGGTACTCCTGCTGTTGTATCTGTCATAGCTACTGTGAAAGAAGTCGGTGTACCCCAAGCTGTACTACTAGTGCTTCCTGTGCTACCCTTGAAACTAGTTGAAAGTAATACAGAGTGCTTTATTGTATTGTATGTTCTTGGCAAGCTAATAGCTGCGTCATAAGTGGAGTCGCCAGCAAAGTGTGCCTCCACTTTCCATCCAGTAGCCACAGTTGAGGGGGCTTTACCTTTAGCTGTAAATGTACCATCTGAATTGGTCGTTACAGATTGGAGATTTGCAGCACCTGTGTCGGCAAATGTTATTGCTTTTCCCCCTATGGCTGCACCCGTGGCATAATCGCTAAGTTTGCCAGTTACTGTTACGTCTACTCCCCAACCTACATTAGCAATAGTGTTGAGGCTTAGCAGCGCCGGTTTTAACGGTCCCAAAACAACCTTAGAGGATGGAGCAGGCGTCACATCTGACATGTAAGAGAATCCATAGCCCTTGGCTTCTAATGCAGTAACAATGTTTTTGAGATCTTGGAATTTAGCATTATCCACCGTATCAGTCCAACTTCCAGTGGCAGAATTGTAAGGAGATATATCTGTAGGATGGAGCGTTATCACTGCAAAACCAGTATTGGCAATTTGAGTAGCTGCTTTTGATACCACTGCATTGACTAGGTTCTGTCCAGAAAGTGTGCCTGTCGGTTCAACCATATTGAAAAGTGAAATGTCGAAGGGAACGTGATAAATTCTTCTCTTTAGGTAATGTCCAGTGTCGCCATCAAAGACTGTGACTTCGCTTAGCTGTATAATTGAATTATCGGTTTCAAAAGTATTGCTCACCTTGTAGGTATTTGTAGTCGTTCTTTCCGAAGAGTACGAGGATGACATGATATCCAGTTTATTTTCTGCCATCGCCTTTATAGTATCTGAATCATAATCATTGAAAGGCGGTACAAAAAGTCTCAAATTAGGATCATTAAATAATGATATTAACTTATTCTTTGCCTTTGAAAAATCGCTCTTTTGTTGTTGTTCAGATAACTGGGAATGGTGGACATGGTTGAAGCCATGTATGCCCAGCTCGAATAGTCCTGCATCATATCCCTGTTTGACTGTTTTATACACATTGCCATTGGTACCTAAATTGCCAAAATTATTCACAATGATTTCAGCACTTAACTTATGGTTTTTGTCTATAAAATGCTGCATTATGGCAATATTGGGTTTATCAGAATTACCTTCATCCGCAATATCATCCAGTCTGAAGATTACGCAGTTACAAGGATTATATGTTTGCGCATTAGCATAAGGAACAAAATTATTATTATTAGCAGTAAATCCTGAGCCCCAAGGCAAATGAAATGAAAAAGACCAAAGAAGTAATACAATAGTGAATACCACATAGATTTTTTTATTTAGCAAATTAGCTATACCTCATGCCATAAAATACTAATCTTATATTTACGTAGTCATTCAAACTCGCAAAATTAGGGAATAAAATGGGGAAATATCAATGTTTAGCTAATCTTTCATGAGATGAAATACGAGTATTGGTGCCTAATGCATATTTCCTTCTCCAATAACACAATCATATATCATGCAGATTTGACTGCTGCAGAACATTGTCCTCTCTTCTTTCTTATCTGCTATGACCATCGATTAGATTGAGTCAGCATTGCTGAGGTCGTGGGTTCAAATCATCCCACACGGTCCATCTTTATCAATCTAGTAGAATACGGTATTAAATTAGCACAATTTGGATTATTGTCGGACAAAATTCTGACAATTATGATTCCTTTATTGTCTCATTGTCTCTTCCTTTTTTAACTTTCCAAAGACATCTTATCTTTATTGCTCTTGTTCTTGGCAGCGAGACTAGAAAAGTAGCTATAGAGAAGAAAAACCGTCATCTCCCTTCTGCGTACGCGTTGTGATAAACAACAGAAGCTTTTATTCAGTCTACTCCTCAAGGAATACTCTTATAACCAAACCAATGACAACAAGTTTTAGCGATACAATTTGAGTGGGAAAGAAGAGATAGTTTCGGCAATGGAGCAGTTTGAAAAAGTGCATGAAAAGTATCTTCCAAAGGTTGACCGCAGATTAGTAATCGACTTATTTTTGCGTCTGCGAGAAAATCCAAATGACAGACCCATGTATACGATTGAAACTTTCACAGAAGAGGGAGTTAACAACGAAGAGATTAGAAATGACATAATCCAAAAGACAGGAATGGCTCCTCAGTTCTTTGATAAGGGGACTCACATAGTTGTAAATCATAAACTGGATTATGATGTGCTAAAGTACATCAATGACCATCCAAAGGTAATAGAGATTAGAGGAACTTACATGGGTAGTATGGCGTCAATAGGTGCTTCGTATGAATCGTCAGCAGACACACGTAGACGCGAGGGATAGAAGTAGTAACCATAATTAACACGCTACGGAAGACAATTTTACTCTACTGATAGCAATAGTAAAAACGAAGTACGATAAAAGCAGCCTCAAATCACTAGCAGCAACACCAACATGTCTGCTTTCTCAAAATTTCTGTTGACCGTATGGCTCTACAACACTAAGGAAAAAAGGGAGCGGGTGGGATTTGAACAGTACAGTTTTCTCCTTCCATAATTACTGACACTTTAGATGAAAAGAGTGGAGCCCACAAAGTTGGCTGAGGTCGTGGGTTCAAATCTCACATAATCCTCTTTTGTCAATCTAGTAAACTACGGTATTGAATTGAGCCTTGTATTTGGGTGGTTGTCGGACAAACCCGCACTATCGCATATAAAAGGAATTTGATGCACTACATGCACCTTGGGGGTCTAAATTCAAAATTAGTGTCATTTTGTGCCATTTTGGCTGTGATTGTTCCCATTAATATCAAGTTGGTGCAGTAGAGATAATTCAACGGCTGGCTAATGGCAAGATGGCTGTTCGATAAGAATGCAAAGGAAGTTGTTTTTGTCATGGTTCGAGCAGGAGTGTGCGCAAGACCTGCACACAAAAGCGACGTCAAAATATTCAAATTGCAAATTTGTTACTTGATACACAATGGCGGACAAGATAACAGCAAAAGACCTTGCGGAGAAGAAATCCGATTTTGTAATTATAGATGTAAGAGAAGCAGATGAGGTAGCTGAAGATGGCACAATTGAAGGTGCTACCAATATACCTCTGGGACAGTTAATAAGAAAAGCAAGACAGGATGGGTTAGAATACAACCTGAAAGGAAAGACCATTTGCACTTACTGCAATGGAGGATACAGAGGCAACATCGGTGCTGATGAACTTAACAAGAAAGGGTTTACGGCTGTGACTATCGATGGTGGCTATGCAGCGTGGAAAGCGGAGGATGAAAAGAAGAATAAGAAATGACTTTTCTCGTCTTCCTGGCACTATCTTGATGACTAAATCTTCCTTTCAGTTTTAGTCTTAAAGTGTTAACGACCAAGACTAACCTGCTGCGTACTTGTCTTTTCTATTCACTTCGCCGGCTTCCACAAAATTTCGCTTAGCTGTGAGGGCTACGGAGCTTGCAAAGAAAAAGGTTGACCGGATGGAATTTCAACGAGCTTTCAATTGACAACTTTTGAGACTACAATAGAAGGCATAATGCTGAGGTCGTGGGTTCAACCCCCACCCGGTCCATTTTTATCTGCTATAGAACTACGGTATTGGTTTGAGTTCATTTTTGGTAGTTGTCGGACAAAATCAGCAGCAAGGTCTTGAAAAATGGCGAATATGAGAGAAGATATAGCTTGCTTGTTGCCATCTCTCTAGTGTCTTCTTGTGTTATCATTTCTGCTCCTCGTACCATCGTTAGCCCATGTTATCGATAAACTGATTGCAAGAATTATCATCCAATAGAATTATTCATAGACTGAAGAATGCGATTGAGTGTTATGACCTCCCACTAGCCTTGCCCTCTTCTCGTGTGCCTTCCAATCCTTCTTTGGATTGTTTCTAAGCTTGAAGTCATGCTCTTTGTGCTTTTTGTCAGTTGAGGAAGTAGTCGAGTTGCTATCATTTTCATTATCTATTTTTTTCAGCTCAATGTCGTTGTTATCTATAAACGTGTAGTCTTCAAATTTCTTGTGATTATCTTTCTTTATGATTCTAATTTCTTTTACCATTTTTATTTTCAACTCCTTCATGCGTCTCTACGTTCATCCACAACCACACAGTTTTACGCAATCTGAGTTAGTTCTGACAGCGAATGAATAGGAGTCAGCGGTTATAGAAAAATCCTAAACCACAAAAACGAACACTACATTCGCTGTTCAAGCACTACAGAGGTAAATTATGTAGTGTAAACGAACGAAGTAGACACTGTCCTATTCTGAGAAATCTATGCATTTAAGGTTTTTCTTTGAACATCTTTTCAGGGTGGGATATTTGCAAAGTCATGATGACCAACGTTTTTCACGTTCAGCTCCTCAACGGGTAAGAAATATACTAAAAGGTGAACTTCTAAAAGAACAAAAGAACGAGTATTTGGAAAATTGCAAGCGTGCCAAGGAAAAGAAGGACCAAATTGAGCAGGACTATGAAGACATACTAAACAAACGTTCCTCGCCATATTATTTGATAATTAGAGCTATGATAGATGAAATATACTCTGCCCTAGTAGTGGAGAAAGCTGACCATTAATGCCTATCCTGTCAGCGCTTTATCCATAATAACACTCAAGGCTTGGCAGAAAGGACTCTCTGTCCATGATTCTTGATATTTGTTATTAGATAATGAGCGGCAAATGCAGCTGTCTGGCACTCTGTCTTGGTACATGTCACAGTTCCTCTCGATTCTATTCCATGTTTTCCTAGATACGTTGCAAAGTTTGGTCTGCAATATTTCAAATGTGATTCTATCCTCTCATTTTCTGTTGCGGCCTTACAACCTTCAAGGTATGTGTATCCGATGGCAAGCATGAACATTTTTAGGATTACATATTGACTATCATATACTGCCGACATGCCAAGGGAAATTTGCTACTACTATCAAACTTAGCTTCTTACCGCATAAACTACGGCACTGTCTCATATCTAATTACTCCTTCTTCTTTCTTGTCTTCAGGAATATCTTTGCATATGTCACTACAGCCACTATAGTCTCAAGCTATACATGGTCGGTTAAAGCGTGGCTAACATCGAACTAAATAAAATAATAACGAACTTGATAGGATTGGAACGCCACAGTAAGGTAGTAGTAGGTTTCCTTTATCAAGACATTTGTCGAAATATTATTCACCTAAATGGAATGATTTTCTTAATTGTCCATTCCAAAATACATTGAGAATCTCAAATATAGTATGGCATCATTCTGCCTTCTTACAAATGATATCTATAGCCCGAATGGCTGTGATAGGAGCAGCAGCAATGCTTGCTTTTGCAGCAATAGGAACGATAGCATCAATCGGTGGAATCACAACAACTGCAGCCTATGCACAAGCTTTAGGCAATGGTGGACATGGAACACCAAGGACAGACTCACCTACAGGCACAGGTCAACCGACTGACCCTAACTGTTTTGGAGAGATAAACTCAGGGCTTGCACAATCATCTGGTGGTGTTGGTGAGCATGCATCAGACCCAGTCCCAGGAGATGACGATAATGAAACACCAAGACTTGGAGTAGGTAACCAAGCAGAAGGGACTCCAGGAGAACATGGGCTTACTGTTGGACCAGGGTTTGGACAGCAGTGTGAAGAAGGGCCGAGCTCTCAGAACTAATCACTAGCAGCACAAAAACAAACAAAACCTTCTCTTTTATTTTATTTGTTACAACTACTCTGAAGAACCCAAGAACTAGACACATCTCACACGTGAGATTACAAGGTGATCACAATAACAATAAGATGGAGAGACTCAATGGCGAAATTAGAGACAGAGAAAAGACGATGAAAGGACTAAAGAAGGTAGATACAGCAATTCTAGCAGAATATCAGATTTACCACAATTACATCAGACCACATGAGAGTTTGAAGGGCAAAACACCTGCTGAAGCGTCAGGAATCAAAATTGAAGGTGAAAATAAGTAGTTAACATTAATTCAGAATGCTAAGGTAGTTCCTTAAGAAACTGCTATAATGCTGCCAATAAGCTTTCTCTCAGCTTTTCTCAGGTGCTCCACAATGGTAGACTTGTCTACTTTGAGGTGCCTAGAGAGTTCATCTGAACAAATTCTTCTTGGGACATCATAGTAACCTAAAGCGTATGCAGTAAGGAGCATTTGTCTTTGCCTAGGAGTCAGCTTTGATAGAAGTGATGCTCCTCCTTCTTTTGTATCGATAGAAGTGAGTCCAAGAATCTTAAATGAATTATCACTCCGTTTGTTCGTATAATGAAGCAATAAAAGGTCAATCAAATTACTAAATTGATGACGGTGATCTTCTTCGCGTTTTTTTATTAAAATCTAGAACTAAAACGACCATACCGACTGCAAGACCTATAACAGCTAAGATGACTACTATTTGTACAAATATGCCTATTGTGCCTCCAATTATTGCTGGTACATCAAAGTTAGCAACAAGCGGCTCATTTTGATACTGTGGATCGTCAGGTATTCTCGCTTGTAAAATTACTTCATGAGGAATGGCAGCATCTTCAAATGTATATCTATAATCAATGTCACCAAACTCATAGAGCCTATAAGGAAACTGTGCCGATATGTTTCCAGAAATTTTTTCTTTAATTAACAGTGCTGCATATATGCCATAGGTATCTTGATTATTTTGCATTACGCTAAACCTCAGCAGAGTGGAATTGTCTCCCCCCTGTGCAGAAGGTGTTGTTGTTGGAGCAATTCTCTGAAACAAAACGACGTAGCGTCCAATGTTTTTTGACTCCACATTTGATTGCAACCCGGGGGTCTCTGTGAGGTGACCATACGCCTTGTTATTGCCCCATAGAGAATAATGAGGAAAAGATCCGATGACACCGAAGATTGTAAGAAAGAAAAAGAGTGTTATTATTAATTTTAACAATAAAAAGGAAGAAAATCCACTAAAGTAAAAGTTCCTAGCCTTTTCCAGGTGGCGACCGCAGAGACTACTACTACGAGGAATAACGCTCTTTTCACATATGCAATTTTTAACCTTATACTACGTTGCTTTTTAAACAGAATAATATATTGCCTGTATCTTTTTTTTACCTCTCATTTTCAATGGATGAAAAAATGCATGCATGAATATATCTATCGCAGAGGGTAAGGACTATACCAGTTTTGTTTCTCCGCTGCTAAAATCAGTTTAATTTGAACTAATACTGCTGGCGGAAAAACGAAATCTTCTCACCAGAAGCGAATTTCCAAATACCAATGAGTCGCTTATGATCCATCCGAGCGCAGCTACCGCAGGAGTTAGGACGAGTGAGTTAGTAACTCCATAAATCACTCCAGCAGCTATAGACATGGTTATAGCATTATAAACAAAAGAGATTGCAAGATTTTCCTTTATCTTTTTGAATGCATATCTACTAACCTTTAGTGCTAAAATAACATGTTGTAAATCACTGTTCATCATTATTACATGTCCTGAAGCCTTGGCTACATCAGTGCCTGAGCCCATTGCTATTCCCACATCTGCTTGAGTCAAAGCTGGACCGTCATTTATGCCGTCCCCGACCATTGCGACCCGACGACGTAGTCGTCTGCTGCTATGGGTTTGAAGGTTTCTAATTGTGTGAGCTTTGGCTTCGGGTGATACTTCTGATAATACATTTGTTATTCCTACTTTTCTTGCTATGGCTTGAGCCGTTCTTGCATTATCGCCACTCATCAGTATCACTTCTTTACCCATTCTTTTTAGTTCACAAATCATGCGCTCAGCGCCATCCCGCAGAGTGTCTGATATTGCAATTATACCAGAAAGCCTATTTTCTATAAAAAGACAAACTACGGTCTTGCCTTCGGATTCTAGCTCTGTTATCTTTGCTGATACTTCCTTTGGAATGATAATCTTCTCTTTGTCTTTGACTCCTGCTAGGCTTCCTACGAAAATCCGTCTTTGTTGATGCAATGCCAGCACTCCTTGACCTGTCACTGAACGAAAGCCTGAAACTTCAAAGAGGAAAATTTTCCGCTCGGCAGCCTTAAGTACTATAGCTTGAGCTATTGGGTGTTCTGATTTGGCTTCAGCAGACGCAGCCAGCTGTAGTAGACTTGCTTCTGTGGGGCCTTCATCAGTGGCGATTATATCTATGACCTCTGGCTTGCCCTTTGTCAATGTACCCGTTTTATCAAATACTATTGTATCAATGGAAGCCAAGCTTTCGAGATATTGCCCGCCTTTTATCAACACGCCCTCCCTTGCTGCCTTGTCTATTCCAAGCGATACCACCATAGGTGTTGCAATTCCTAAAGCGCAGGGACATGATACTACCAAAACGGTAGCAAATACAGTTACAATAAATGAAATTGACTGCTGAACAACTAGCAGCCAGTATAGAGAAGACCCAATTGCAATAGCAAAAACTATGGGTATGAAGTAACGTACAGCCTTGTCTGCTATCCTCTGTACAGGCGCCTTTGATCTCCTTGCTTCTTGTACTGCCCTGACAATATGTGACAAGACTGTATCTCTTCCTACTTTTGTAGCCTTGAATTGAAGATAGCCACTTTTGTTGACTGTTCCACCTATGACATTATCACCAGCTTTCTTGTCGAGGGGGGTAGATTCCCCTGTAACCATAGACTCGTCAACTGAAGACTCACCATAGATTACAATTCCGTCTGTTGCAATGCTCTCGCCAGGCTTTACCGCAACTACGTCGCCAATGACTATATCATCAGCATCGATTGTCACCTCTTCATTGCCGTTTCTAATTAGTCTTGCAGTCTTTGGCTTTAAGGTGAGCAGTCGTTTTATCGATTCAGAAGTGCTTCTCAAAACTCTGCCTTCAAGATATTCGCCTATAGTAAATATAGTCAGCACAGATGCGGATGCTTCTAAGAACAGTACACCCGAACCTGTCACTATGGAAATCAGGCTGTAACTATATGCTATACTTGTACTCAATACTACGAGGGTATCAGTTGTAAATGACCTTCTGTAACGTATTGCCTTGTAAAATCTAATATAGAATGGTCTACCTAAGAGAATTTGAACAGTCGTTGCTAAGGCTAAAGCAATATAATCAGTCGCCAATAAATCACCAAAAAAGACTTCAAAAATGACTATGGGTACTGTTAGAGCAATACCAATAACTATCAGCACTTTGGCGTTAACCAGAAATCCCCTTTCTTCGTGCTCTTCGTTTCCATATTCTTCTAATTCTTTCTCCATCATAGTTGAAGAAGAACATCCACAGGAGCTGCATCCGCAGCTGCTGCTATCCTGTTCTTCTTGCTCTACGACGATTTTGTCATCTAGCTTCTTCATGTGAGATCTTTTCTGATCTACAGTTGGCACATCCTCTATCCTCATCATCATCATCTTTTTCGTAGTTGACACACTCGAAAATTCCCTGAGCTATTCCAGACAAGATGGCATCACTTTCTTCCAAAAGTTTTGAGACCTTACTATCGCTAAAGCTGTAATAGATATTCCTCCCCTGTCTTCTATTCTTTACAAGTCCACAATCTAAAAGACATGCTAGATGATTTGATACGTTAGATTGGCTCTGAACCACTTCTTTAACTATTTGCGACGTAGATCTCTCTCCACTACGCAATGACTCCAAGATAGAAAGCCTAGTAGAATCTCCAAGACCTCTGAAAAGCTTTGCTTTTAGCCCTAACCTCTGCATTTGTAAAGACATATCATCAATTAATGATATGTTAATATGTATATATATAATTATTTAGAGCGCTGGCTCCCAGGACGTTATCTCTTACCTCAAAAACGCACCTGCCACAGCTCCAATAGCGACCAATACTAACTCAATGATACCTTTCATTGTTTTATCACATGCCCACCACTACCATGTGGTTTGTTTTGTGATTCAATACCTGGTAGGCATTATCGGCACCTCCTCTTGGTCTTTGTTGAAAAAGGCGGTTTAATCTCGCTTATTATGCCAGCGGCGAAACCAAGGCTAATGCCAAAGCCTTAGATATGATGCTGATAGGTATGAAATAAAGTTTAACTTCCATCAGCACTATTTTAAAAATCAGCGAAAGATGTACTGAAGTTACCCTCGGCTTTGAATCCATTTGTACCATATAACGATTATAGTACAGTTTTAGAAGTAAAAGATAAGGATGAGATGTGAGATTTTTAATTCAATTTTCTCTATGTCAGATGAGGGAATACCATCACACAGATGTCAGATGCATCACGAGCTGATCTATCTCCTTCGAGGGTTATGCTTGCGGTGTTTCCTGACTGCCAGCCGATATTTACTACAGCGCTACCTGTATCTGATCCTGCCGTAGCCATCATCATCATCCCTGAATGCATGTCGCCCATCATCTTTCCTGATCCCATCATCATGTCGGGTGCCGTCACCATTTCTGGTCCCATAGCCATTCCACCATGATACCCATCGTAATCTCCGCCACGACCCGTCCCCATCATCATGTTCATCATCATTGCCATATGGTTAGTCATGCAACTATTGTTACGCTTGGCCAGATTCTGTCACTTTATCGGCTCATAATAGATCCAAGTGAGATATTGAACTGACTGAATCCCATGAAGAATAGTTAAATAAATCCAAACTATATTGCAGCAATACTTTGGTAAATGTACTGTGTTTGAGAAACAAATTATCGATTTCACTTGCATTTTCTGGTGCAATCCTACTACTGCTATTAGCTAGTTCACTACCACTCTCTAACATTCTTCAACAAGTACAAGCTCAAAGCAGTTTAAGTTTTCGAACAACAGAACCAGCCAGTGGCTTTGTTGAGTGCTCGCATACCGCGGCTACACTAACCTTTGATGCACAAGGAACTAATTCTTCTTCTAATCTCCAACGTGTGAATATAACTGGTGGAACATTTCAAATAAATTCTACCACGGGTGGGGAAGAATTGCATAGGGGCAATATCCACAGTGGAAGATTTAGCAGTAGCAGCGTGGGAGGGGGTCTTTTCCTAAACGCCGAAGTAAATGATGCTTCTGAAGTAGATGATACTTCTACTTGTGCTTCTACAGGCGATTCCCTTACAATATCTACACCTTGTAGTACATCTAATGTGAATGCCATCGCCCTTGGCATACTCGGTCAGGATCTGGACGGTTTTGGAACCTTCAGTGGTGCAGTTGATTGTCCTCAAGTAGGAGGAGGAGGTACACAGTCTATGGCTGCGAGCTCACAAAATGGAGATGGAGATAGTGATGGGATACCTTATTCTAGTTATAGGTGTCTTGATACCTCTAACCCAAGATGCTTTAAAGAAGGAGATACTAGTTCAACAACACAGCAGCAACAGCAGCCATCATCTTCTAATAGAACTGGGAACCAAACAAGATAGAGTAGAGAGATGAATATATGATAAATAATATACCGCATTTGATTAGAAACAATATATCGATTTCACTTGCATTATATGCTGCAATTGCGCTGCTGCTATTAGCTAGTCCACTAGTACTCTCTAACTTTCTTCTTCAACCAGTACAAGCTCAAACCCCTATGACCTTCCGAACACTATCACCAGCTACTGGCTCAGCTGATCTAACTTTTGATGCACATGGAACTACCACTCCTTCTGGTCCCTATTCTGCGCAGATAACTAATGGAACAATTCAGCTGAAAGCAGGACACCAAATATATACTGGCGAAATCACCTCTGGAAGTTTTACCAATGACTCGAGAGGAGGGTCTTTTACTTTTTACGCTAAGATAGACAATGTCTACTATTCTGCAAATTCACTATGCAGTACATCTCAAACAAACTCAATCACCTTATCAAATTCATTAGGGAGACAATCCTATGAAGGTCCAGTTGAATGTACTTCTTCTCAAGGAGAACGAGGAAATACAACAACAGCGGATGCTACAATGCAGCCATCTTCTTCTATGACGACTGGAACCGCGCAAGATAGTGATGGAGATGGAATACCTGACTCTAGTGACAGGTGTGCTCATAATTCTAACACAAAATGCTTCAAAGAAGGAGATACAACAACACAACAGCAGTCCTCTTCTAATGCGACTGGGAACCAAACAAGAGATAGATAGTCGAGATGATAAATAATAATATCCTGCTCTATTTCAGAAAAGATAGATCGACTTTATTCGTATTATCTGCTGCAACCCTGTTGCTCCTGCTGCTTACGACTACTCCTATACTCTTTAACGTTATACCAGTACAAGCTCAAACCCCTATGACCTTCCGAACACTATCACCAGCTACTGGCTCAGCTGATCTAACTTTTGATGCACATGGAACTACCACTCCTTCTGGTCCCTATTCTGCGCAGATA
>JBJMEA010000029.1:0-6326 GCA_045809625.1 Nitrososphaera sp.
TAGACCATCATTTCCGTTTAGTTCTGCTGCCAGTTCTTATGCGGAATTTACAACTCATCTTCAATTATTATGCCTTGCTCTTCTCTATTTCTTATTTCACGTTTATAGCATACATTAAACGTCTCAAAGCACGGTTCACAGAATAGTACTAATCTACCCTCACTAGTCGCAAAACAGCACGTAGCCTTTTTCTTGCAAATCTTACACCTGACAAGTGGTTGGAGTAATAGAGGCAGTGACCTCGCTGTTAATGATAGCCTTATTTCTCTAGTCATATCGCACCCCAAAGCGCACGACTACCAACGTTTGTCCTTGTCGCTTCTATTATCATCTTCTTTTCAAAAAGGGCTGTTTGTTAGTTTTGGTTGGCTGGTTCGTTGGCCATTATTTGCATTTTCATATTAACGCATCCAGATTCTACTATGCATATAGGCTGAACTTGACTCAACTTCGATTTCTTGTTTTTGTGATTCGAGGAATTCTGTTAAACGTGTGTAATATAGCAGAAATTCCCTTCCCTTTTCTGTTATCCTGTAGACAACCCCATCAGAGGACACATCCTGTTCAATCAGTCTCTTACCGATTAGCTCTCCAAGATAAAGATGCACTTGCTCATAGCTCAGGTTTGCTTTGTACATCATGTGTGTCTTTTTTATTCCAGAGGTGGCAAGGGCTAGCACGTCACCCATTATCCGGATTCTTCCTCTATTGTTTTTTCGTTCAGATATCGCCATCATTTCTATAACCTATACGTATAATGCGTGATAGATTGGGGGGTGATGAAACAGCCATTTCAGACCTCCGTTCCATGAATATTTAGGACGTGTTTTAGGATAGAATGTCTTAACTGTAGGATGGTGGTTTCACAAATCTCATGCAAAGCAAAAGTCAAATGAATGCGCTCTGCTGTCGGTCGAATCTTGGTTGTTACGTTACCGTTCACCATTATGGTACTGCTCGAGCGCAATGTAATTCCTCTTTTTGCTACTTTCTTCGGTACTTTGGCATAAGGGCTCTAATTGACGGGTTTAGTGGACGAAGCTGAAAATTGAGATGAACCGATAAACTTCAGCCAGGCAGCCAGCCAGCCTATGGCTGGGTAAAGGAGAAAGGTATACTTTTGCTACGTCTAATAGTAATCAGCCCTTCTCAGTTCACTAACGCATTTTGGTTCAGCTCTCTCCTAACATTCTTAGCTCGAAGAGATACCGATCTGAAGAGTGGGGATATAAATTTTCAATGTGCCGCTGAGCAATTAGCCATTTGGTTTCAAGCGAATAAATCCACTTAAATGTTGTACTCTGTTTGAGATTAGATCTACCTCTGAGGGAATTGCAGCACTTTAGTCCCCTCTATTGTTATTGCTGTTACTATCTATGACAATAAAAAGTAACGTACTGAAACTCCAAATTCTGGCTGATTGATGCAGTTGATCTACCATCTTCAACAAATACTTTCATTATCTTTTTCTCATAGTGTGCATAATATAGTGCTCAATATGCAAAAGAGCGAAGACAAAAAAATAGTCTACAATACTACTGAAGAAATCCTTGGTCCTTCACACACAGCATTGGTAGTATGGGATGTAATACAGGCATTTACGAAAATGATTTTTAATAAAGAAGAATTTAGTATGAATCTGAATTCAATTGTAGAATCTGCACGCAAGTCAGACATTCCAATATTCTTTACATCAAATCAAATGCTATCAAAACGATTTGAATCTTCGGCAATCGTGTACACTTTGGGCAAGCTAGGATTTGACCGGCTATTTCAGCAGTTAACGACTGAAGATATAGAGTTTACAATAAAACCTAAACAAGATGAAATGGTAATAACTAAACATACAGCAAGTATTTTCATCGATACAGGCTTTGAGCGCATGCTGAGAAACGCTGGAATTATTACTGTAGTTTTTACAGGTATTGCTACAGAATTCGGAGTAGAATCCAGTGCTAGAGATGCCTTTAACAGAGGATTTTATTCTGTAGTAGTTTCAGACTGTGTCTCCTCACCATATAAAGAGGGACACGAGAGGTCACTTGAAAACATGAAGAATTTGATAACCATTATGAATTCAAAAGAAATTGAGAATGTTTGGTTATAATCCTAGAAAAGGAGCTCAGGTATTTGTTGTAGCAGTTATGAGATACATGTGACGGAATGACAGATGGACAATTGCCAGATAGAATACAGCTAGAACCTCTGCCAAAGTCTAGCATGCTTTTTAAGATGACAGTTTTCTGAACAATAGTAATCGTCACACATGTAACAGTAAATCGGATAGTCTTGAGCCTTACTGCCCATTCACCACAGGCAGCAGACATATCCATTGTGCATAGGCCTCATTCTATCATAGGGGCTCGCATGACTTAAGATTTTTGAAAGATACTACGAGCAACCAAGTCTAATATCATATTCTGCAGCAGCATTACTTTTTTTCAGCACTTTAGATTATCCAAATTTCCACATCTAATTTCCTTTCGACACCATATGTGAGAAGTCATGTAATTTGCAACTTCAGTGGGATGCAGCTGAAAATTGAAGAGTGCCGAGATGGCATAAAGAAAAAATAAATTTTTTAATATAATTATCCAATAGTAACAGCCGAATGTGCTTCTTCTCTATGTGCTTCGCGTTTTCACTATATGCTATTTTGTAATCCTGAAACATAGCCTGTTTGATATTATCTGCTTAATTTCAAGTTCTTCCTTAACATACGTGTCATGACGACAGAGTACTTCTTGCCTTAATGCTCTTTTACGCTGATGTTTCCCAAGGCAGGGAGTCCGGCTTGCACGAAAGTTGGTCTAGAAATCGTCTCGATATCATATATGTAGTTCGACTAATATCAGATCCATAGACAAACATCTTATATGATGCATGCGATCAGTATCAGTGGACAAACTCAGAGTTTACTTGATGAAAGCTAACAAGGCTTTTGAGGGTACTACAACCGAAGTATCCTATCAGATAAGCGATCAGATGAGTTCTGATTTACTGAGTCTGTCTCAACAAAAAAATATGAGACAGATGATAATCAGATGAGCCAAAACATTTGTGTCATGTGCAAGGGGGTCTATGATACCAAAGATATTACATTTGAGCAGAAAATAGTAGTTGATGAAGCATTTTGTCCTATTTGCTGGCATAAGGAAATCACAGCATATAGCGATGGTGATATGGACTTTTCATTTCTGGAAGGACTTGTGAAGTGATCTTCAAGGTATTCAACAAAGTATAGATATAAAAATTCAGCCTTTAGGCATCATTGATGAATGTTACATCACCTTTCTATGTCCAAGGTGTGTGGAGATCAGTCAGCCATATCGCAGAAAAGCTTGACGCTCTTCGCATAGTTGCGGACTAGACCTACCGCGATTTTCTTCGTGTCAAGCTGATCAGTGATTCTTTAGTCTCTAGTGTCGTGCTAGCTGTTGTGTATTTCTCAGGTCCCACGCATTGTATTACATCAAATTCTTTGTATATCATCTATATTTTGAAAGAATATACAAAGAGGAGCGATATCGATGAGGGTTCGGTGGAGGTTAGAATGATATCGGTTCTTTTGAAGGGTTCTATTAACTGGAATACAATTCATTAGCTTTAAAGCATATTGTTTCGGTCCTTGATATTGAGTTTACACCAAAGTGATCTATATGTCGGGATCCGAGAGAAAATGCAAGAAATTGGTGATAACTGACTTAGACGGAGTTATATAATTATCATACTTCAAGCACTCTTCGTGCATCTTGTTTACCTTTTTCTATGAGGTTCCTAATGCTCTTGGAGGTAAAGTCTCCTCCTTTACCAGAAATACTGTCCTCATAGCTTTCATTTTCTATTCGTATTACCTTAGTTAGTCTAAATCGACCCTTTATGAAATCTTTGTATTTTCTAGGTTTACTCGAGTCCCCGTTAGTTTTTCCTTCTATACTTTCTAGGAGACTCTCAAATTCAATTTGGAATACTTCCTTTTTATCTATATTTTTGAAATGGATTTTAGCAAGCTCTTTTAAAGTGTTGACTAAGTCCACGTAGTCTGTTAACAAGTCTGCTACCATTTCGTCATAATGAGAATTTCTATCCAAGAACGTTATATCATTTATTCTATCTTTCACTGCATCTTGGTCTCGGGGGATTTTATCTTGCTTAGAAGGATGCACGTTTATTATAAAGATGTCTAGATCTGGAATTTTATCTTGCTCTTCACCCACTACTCCTTTCCAATAATCTCTATGAGCTTGCAAAACTTCTCGGATAGGTGTATTGCTTAAAATGCCACCATCACAGAATTGGCGTCCGCCTATCTCTCGAAATTTATAGAATACAGGTAGTGTACCACTTGCCATAACATGATCTATGGTAATGCCATCATCTTCATATAATGTATTTTCAGGATCTTCTGCTTTTGTATGATAACTATCAAATGCTACTGTTTTACCTTCAGCCACATCAACACTAACGACGAGTAGTCGAGGCTCCTTGTTGTTCCAGCTAGTAGCTATACTTAATTTCTCTTTATTTTCGTCTTTTGAGTATCGTTCAATAGTATTTTGTAATGGACTGCTATCATGTACAAACCATGTGTTATCTGGATCCGCGAATTTGGAATCGAGTTCGGGTGGCAGAGAGGAGAAGACTTTTGGTGTTCCATGCTTAAGGTATTCCTTTACGGAATAGTATCTTCTTGCAGCCTCTGATGATGCATTGAGCTTCTTTTGCTTTTTTGCGTCATCCCACCATAAATTGCTAAAGCCAGGAGTGGACGATAAACCTTTCTCTTCATCTGTCCAAAAATTTTCAAGCTCTTTTGCTGCTTCTTCCCATGTTTTCTTTCTATTCACGACATTGCATACCAAGATTGCGGCATTCATTGCACCAATCGATGTACCCGCAACAATATCAAATAATGGTCCTTCTCTATATTCATGAGCAAGTTCCTTACAAAGCACAGTTATTACGCCTGACTCATAAGCGCCAAGTGCTCCTCCTCCTTGAAGAACGAGTGCTCTTTGCTTATTAGGTATATCATTGTTATTTGGTGGCATATGCTAAATGTAGCATTTTCCTGACACTTTACTTTTGCTAATTACAATAGGTTTTATCGAATAACCTTTTTGCCATTGATTGATATACAGCAAAAAGAACAGAGTAGATGATAGTCAGTCGGTTGGGGATAATTCAGTTTTCAGCATAGACATTTGTGTATTTGATATCTAAAAAATGCTATTATGGGTCATTACAGCCAAAACCAAGAATTAGTATTTGGTCTATGTTCGTATCCGGTGAACCCTAAAACGATATTGGTCCTTTGAGGGATTCTAATCTGGTTATATCTTACCTTGCTACAAAGTTTGTTCTCTATCCATGAGGGTCACGTTACACGTGATGGATGGGAATAATGTGTCTACTACTGTCAGTATATGGTAATTAATACCAGTTATTACCAACAATTATATAGTCGAGAGGATGTCTCCTTCTTGTGTCAGATAAAAGAACAAGTAGAGACGAAGGAACAACAATAGCAACTACGGTCGACGCGAACGATGTCTATGACATACTGAGAGATAATACTTTGCGCATAATTGACGAGGTAGCAAAGGTTCAGCCTCAATTCGCTCAAGGAATATCAAACCTACAGTTAGACAATATCCACACAGTAAGAAGTTAGATTCAAGCTGCCTTTGCCAATCACAAACAGTTTATCGTGCATGGCCCAAACATTCCTCTATCATTCCAGGGATTAGAAGCAGGTTCAAATCAGTCTATTGAAATAACAAATAGCATAATTCGTTCCGTTGGCATTTTCAACCAACTAGGGGTGACCGCAATGGACTCAACAAGACAGCATGTAAACATCTATGAAAGAACGGTAGATGCAGTCACAGAGTTCAACAATAACATATTGAAGGCTTGGACATCGTACTGGAATTCTCAACAACAGCAATTCTTCAGGGCATAGCCCTATTTTTCCTATAAGTCAATGTGTAACTAGCATAAGATATAGTTTGAAAGCATCCATAGAAAAGAGTTTCAGATCTGATGTCGCTTAAAATTAAACTAAAAAGATCAAAAGTTTCCTTCTCAAGCAGAGTGGGTTCGAAATTACCATTTTGTGTGTCGGTGTTGCTTGTGCATCTTTAGTCCTGAAACAGTATCCGGAAATGAAGCGCATAGTCTTCATCTCGCGCAAAGACGGATAAGATTTTGAACACTAAATTTAATTTTCTAGAAGTTCTCTTCAAGCTAAGGACAAAGTGTGAGTATCGAGGGACCTCTCATAACTATAGTTGCGAGATACTTCTGTAATAGGATCAAAGATA
>JBJMEA010000030.1:0-70245 GCA_045809625.1 Nitrososphaera sp.
TACACAGGGATCAGCCCTCCCAGTGATAAGTATGCAATTCATAATGTCGTATGCAAATAAAACTTGCTCGAAACGTTCTGCTATGGCATGCATAAATTCTTCCATGTCTTCCTCATTTTCATGCTGAGTTTTATGATTTAGAATCATGTTAAACAGCGGCTGATAAGAAGGAATTAATTCTAGAAATTTGTCACGAAAATAAAGAGATAAGTCTTTTTTATGAGTCGCATTGTCTAATTTTTCCTCACGTAAATTTTCAACTTTATATAGCACATTGCTATCCTCATTTTCTTTACGATTGTTTATCTCATTCTTACGTGGTTCTGAACTTGTCATGGATCAATATACTATTTTCTTACCAATTATTTCAAAAGATAATCTTTACTGATCCCTTAACTGCGCCTGCTTCTCCTTTTTCAACTCTGATAACCTATCAAAGATACAACAATACCACAAGAAACAAAACAAATCTTTGATTCATTCGAAGCGATGCCAATGACTACAGCGAATATGACGACAACTACACTTGCCGGATAAGGCTGGCAAGGAGTGCGATCCATTTGGTTTTAACTGTTGTGTCTTGCAGAGATTAATCTTAAAGGCTAATTTTTCAAGGTTATCGTCCTTAATTGCGAATTACATTGAGACTTCTCGAATTTTATGATCATGGAATTCGAGCGATCTTCTTATATCATTCATAGTACTTCAGATAAAGCATCAGAAATGGTGGAAATACACTCCTTTCTCAATTTTGCGACCTTTTTTGGTACTTTCTTGCCAGGATATGTAGCTATGTCGCTATACTTGGCTCTCTTCCAACCTCAGCTACTTTTCGATAAAGGTCAATCTTTGTCTGCGGACCTTTTTGCTGCCATAGTGTTTATCGTCGCAGGTCCTACCATTGGAGCAGTCTTGAGTCAGGTCCACGGACAATTTCTGTCAGTCGTCTTCCAGCTGTATTATTGGTTGAAATCTGGGTGGTTATATCAATTTAAAGGGATAAGGACTTACTCTTCTGTTGTACCTTTCGGAGCTTATTATGTCAGGTCGAAGTCTTCTGAGTCCGAAAGAGAAGCACAAGACAATGGCGGCGCTCTCTATACATTCTGTATTTCGACATTCTTGGCAGTGATAGTTATCACGACCTATCATCTAGCAAGCGGTGCAGTTTTTGACAACGGGGTGCACTTACTACTATATATTCTTGCGTTCATTTTGTTAGCAAATGGTGTCTATATGGCCGAGTTTGACATGAAGCCATTCTCTATGTATTTATCCAAGAAGTATGACCCTATTTTTAGAAAGCAAAGAGAGAGGACAAAAATAAAAGAGAAGGACGAGCAAAAAGAGAGGACAAAAATGAACCTCAAGGACGAGCATAAAAGAGCTGTAGAGGAGGCTTCAGAAGCTTATTTCAATGAGGAATTAAATGACTCCAATAACGAACTGGAGACTATTCTGAGGACCAGATTAGCCAAGGGGGAGCTCACAATAGCTCAATATGAAGAGCTGAGAGAAAGTTTGGATTTATCCTAGCCTCGCATATTGAAAGACACAGGATATTGACCAGGAGTCATTGCTGCATGCTGCATCTCCCAAGTTGCAAAGAGAACCAATAATCTAGTCACCGACATCTGCAAAAGTGAAAATCGATACTACATTAACAATGGACAGGATGTGCACATATATATGCTGTGCAAGACGAAATTTAAATCGAAATTTGACTTAAGTATTCATAATGAACATGTCCCGTTAAATAGAGTCCACTTTTTGAAGGATTTTTTAGCGGGCCCAGAGGGACTCGAACCCTCGACCAGCTGCTCCGCAGGCAGCCATTCTATCCAAGCTGAACTATGGGCCCACCAGATCTCTCTTTAACAACTACGTGGCGTGCGGATTATGACCACATCAGTAAGGCCATAATAGCAATATTTCCTTGTTCTATACACCTCAATTAAAACCTAGGTGAGACGTGTAGGCTACATATACACACAAAGATAGATAGATAGTTAGAATAACTAGCCGGCTTGCTTAATTGCAGCATCAGCATTAATGCTCTGCTGCAGAGACATCGTGATCAAGTCAGAGGATTGCTGATACTCGGTCTGGTTGGCCGTAACTAGATAGTTGCGAAAGTGCTCGTAGCTGTCCCGTTCTAACTGAATGGTGCTAATGAGGTAATCCTTTGCAGAGTTGTATTTTTCAGGACCGTTTAATGCCTTGGCCCTATCTATTAGCTGGTCATATCTCGGTAGATATTGGTCAATGACCTGAACCAGTGTATTATTATCTTTAGGGAGCCACTTGTCCTCTTCTGCTGTGTACTGCTGTGTCAGAGCGTTGGTATCAACCACTATTTTTTCAAATGCGCTTTTAAAGTCATTATTTCTTGACGTCTCTAACTGAAGAAACACCATAAAGGCAACCAGTCCCACAATAATAGCGATGCCACCAAAAGTGATTAATCTTCTCGTCTGCTTTCTGGTTATTGGCAATTATGAATATCTCTCTCCCCTATTCATCCTCTTCAGTCTATCTCTATTCCAAACAGACAATACTAATGAACAAAATAAAAATGCTGTGCTATGAAGAAAATTCCATTTATTGTTGTGTTATTGCATTGTTATTATTGCATCTCAATTAGGGCAATTCTGTCAGCCTTGATATTTCTTTTAGGTGTGGCAACCATTTTGACAAATTCTCTGTCTGTACCATCCCAGTCGAAATACTCAAGGGTATGATGGCTGCAAAATACAAGTGTGGTCCCTTCCTCGTCCCACTGCATGGTACAGCCACATGGTAGATTTCTGTCCGGCACTGTTCTGATAGTGTGTTATGTAATTTAACAGTTGCGTAGAGCTCTTCCAAGCTTTTGATGGAAAATCAAATCCAGTTCAGGATGAATCGATAATAATAAATCTTAACAGAAATCGAAGAAAAGTAACAGAGAAGTACTTGCAGCAACAATAGCAACAACAATTACGCTCTCAAATGCTAAGAATTGTTGGTAAATGTCGGTCATAATAACAAGAAGTAGGTTAGAAAAGATCGAATTGTAAGTTTGAATCACTCGAATATTTTGCAAGTTAACAAGAGATTCACAGATACCAAGAAATAGTGCTGGACTTGAAAGCAAAGAGTATTTACAAAAAAGTAATAAATGATAGCGTATCACTCAATTTTAGACAGTAGGAATAATATAAGAAATGTGAGGTTCAAAAAAACATGGCGGACATAAATCATGAGGGATGGCAAGATGAATCGCAGCATCAGGACCAAGGAGATGAAATACAACAACAACAAAAACGAAAACAAGAAGAGGTACAATCATACTCACCAGACACGAGAAGGCAAATTGCCCAGCCACCACTTAATTTGCTTTTCAATCCATCTCTTCTTATTAGAAAAGATGTCTGGAACATAGACATTGCCCGCTTATTAGAAATGTTTTTGCGCATACTTAATGCGACAGGAAATAGAGACTTACGCATTTGTGGATTAGCGGCGGTATCTTCATCCATGATATATCGATTAAAAGTGGAGAGCATTTTTATGCTTGAGAAAATAGCGATGACGAAAAAAGGCATAAACGATTCAAGTGGAGACCAACAAGAACAGCAGTTACCCATACCGCAGCTAAGCCCAATCGAACTACCTTTTAGGGTTGAACCAACTTATCCAGTCTCCGTAGAAGACTTGCTTCACATGCTCGAAAATATGGTAATGGAGCTTGCAAATCCTAGGTCTAAAAGAAAGAAACAAGAACTAGAGATAGAGCCCGTTGAGACTTTTAATTTTGATCAATATCTTATCAAGTTTGAGAAAATAATTCAAGGCTATGAGGACATGATTTACGACATTGTAACGGCCGATAGCGTACTTTTATTCAAGACCCTTGTTAGGAGGATGGGTCCAATCGAAATAGCAAGATGCTTTATAGCCATGCTATACCTTGCAATGAAACGTAAGATCAACCTTGACTATTCAGAACAGGATTCAGATGATATCAGAATGACTCTTGTTGCTCAGTCTTGACAAATTGCACAAAGAGGCAGTCATGACATTGGGATAATATGAGAATGACAAAAAATCAATGAAACAAAATAATAATAATAATAATAATAATAGGAACTTGGCAGCAGAGAGCAGGAAATCAATAAAGTAATAAATTGATTATTCAGAATAAAAGGAGATACACAAACCTTGCGCCAGCAGCCTCTACCAGAAAATGAAATTGCTGCCAGAATAGAAGCAGCTTTATACTCTGCAGGCAGACCTCTATCGCTAGATGAGCTCATTAGAGCATCTGGTACCAACTCGAAGGAAAAGACACAGCGAGTCGTAAATGAAGTTGCAAAGAAAACTAACTCTACCTTTAAGGCGATTGAAATAGCTCAACTTGAAGACAGCACATATGTATTTCAGCTTAGACCTGCATATACTCCTCTTATTCGCAAGTTCGCACAGCATCCTCTGCTTCCACCAGGTGCGCTAAAGACACTCTCCTATATTGCATACGAGCAACCGGTGACTTCAAAGAGATTGCTGCAGATAAGAGGAAGTCAGGTGTACTCCCACGTTAAGGTTCTGGAGCAGCTACAGTTTGTCGACCATGAAAACCTAGGCAGGCTCAAAGTGTACAGGACCACGCTCAAGTTTCAGAACTATTTTGGCATAACAGACCTCAATGCTGTAAAAAACAAGCTGGTGAGTAATACCAACACAACAAGTATGGAATCAATATCAAAACCAAGCAAGCAACTAGACGGGCGTTCAACCACAAAAAAACATACTCAGGCAACATCCTCAGAGTCCTCTAAGGATGATAGGCCCACAAAACGGCCTCAGTTAACGGAAAAGACTTAATTATAGCAAAGAAAAAGTTACCTACTGCACTCCTATGCGAAAATCGATTGAAAATCTAGGCGGCCGCAAGTTAACTGGTGGACGCAAAGTTGCTATGAGAGGAAGACGCAAGTTTGAAATTGACAGATATCCGAATGAAGCTGTTGCAGGCCCAATCCAGATCGTTGTGCGAAGGACTAGGGGCAATAACAATAAAGTCGCTTTCAAAACCGTAGACTTTGCAAACGTGATTGATCAGGAGAGTAAAAAGATAACTAAATCCAAGATCTTGAGGGTTACAAAGAACCCAGCAAACAGAGATTACGAAAGGAGGGGCGTGGTCAGTAAAGGTGCAATTATTGAGGTTGAAAATGGAGCGGCAAGAGTTGTGTCTAGGCCAGGACAAGACGGAGTGGTCAATGCCATCATGATCAAAACAACTACTACTAATACAACATCACAATCGTCGGAGGCAGCAACAACAACGACAACAACTGGAAGAAAGACCAGATAGCATAGATTATCACACCATAAAAGTAACCGTGAAGTAAACAAACAAAGGGGTCTTTTTATGGACTTGACTTGGGATGGCCCAGATCCAAAGGACAAAGATGCTTGTCCATATACGGTAGAGTTTTATTCCAAGCCATCCCCCGCAGAGGCACTAAACTCACTTGAATCAGGTCGAATCTTGCTAGAAGTTGGTCTAGGAACAGGCGTAACATCGGTTACCTGCCAACTTATTAACAAGGCTAAATTGGAAAATCTTGACAAGGTACATGAGAGAGGCAGCAATACAAAGCGTCAAACTTCGCTTTCTACAATATTTGCACAAGACAGTCAATATCCCTCTAAATGGGTAGCCAAACTAAGCATCCCATCAAGCTGGCTAGAAGGCACCACAAGTACTCATGAAAAGACAGGAGCGGCCACCCCCCAAAGTGATGGCAGAAGCATCTATATCCTTGAGATAACTTACACGCTAGACAATAGCAATAGATGTACTGCTCGTTTTTCCTCTGACGATGTATTTCACTGGCAAGCAAGGTCCAGATAACCCTATATTAGCATAGTACATACAGACGGGCGCACACAACCAATATATTTTTTAGAAAATCATAACACAGTGAGGATCGGAAAAATCTCTTGAAAGATTACGAACATGTCATTCTGTGGCTTGACTACTTTAATAAGAACCTGAAGAGGCGGCAAGGTAGAAAGGTAAAACGTGATCAGGCAATCTTTGACCCTACGGTACAAGACTTGGCAGAGGCCACTAGAGCAGCAGGCTTCCAATTATCGGATCAAGATATAAACAGCGATGCAAGATATCCTCGCAGGTCATTTGTCAAATCTGGCTATGTGATGGTAGCCAAAAGCGAAAATATCAAAAAGTCTCAGATAATTGAGGCTGTAGCGAACAAATTGGTGCGAAGGAGCTCTCAAAAACCGGGCAAAAAATGACAAATCGGCACATATTGGTGAAAGTGAGCGCGCTTATGTCATAAATTATTTCTATTTCTTATTCTTTCTCTTCCCTCATCCTGTAGTTTTTCAACCGGGGATTTTATTGTTGGTAAATAACAGTAAAATATCTGGGCTAGGATCTTAGGACAGAGAAGTAACCAATCTATATGCCAGATTCGAAAAATAATGAAGTGGGCGAAATTTTGCACCTTGCGAGAAGCGGCAGATTAATAGTCAAACTAAATGCCGACGGCGCTCAAAGGATCAAACCAGGCGAATTGTTGATCGATGGATCAGGCAGGAAGATCGGCAAGGTTGTAGAATTGTTAGGTCCAGTCCAGACGCCATATGCGTCTGTTATAACTATGACCGACAGAACTAGCAGGCTTGTAGGATCTAAAGTTTTCGGGGGCGGCTTTGCCAAAAGACCTCGCGAGCGCATAAGAGGTTTTCGCCGCCCCAATTAAAAATAAGCCAAAAAATAAGAGAAAAAGTTTTCCATGAGATGCTAGCGAAGAGAGGTCAACGCGGAGGGCAAAGGCTTTTTTAGATTTGTCCCTAATAGCTCCTTCTGCAATTGCAGTTTGAGTATGTCAACCCTATGGTCGGACTTGCAATGTTCATCATTGGACTTTTCTTGATAGTATTTGGCTTTTTTGAATATGGAATAACACCTGTACTAGTCGGCCTCTTTCTCATTGTTTATTATAGGAAATACTTATGGCAGATCCTGGGAATCTCGCAGCTCTAGCTTACAATCTGGATAGAGGTAGGAAGCACATCTGCTCCCATGAGGAGGCCTAGTCTCCCGCGTCGGGCATAGTTTTCAGTAAACCTTGCGCTTCCATCCTGCTTTACTCTCCTACCAGAAACCAATAGCGGAACGGGATCATCACTGTGCCCCTTCTTTATGCATGGGGTAGAGTGATCACCAGAGATCACTATCGTGGCATCCATCTGATTCAACTCAGGCATCAATGTACCAAAAAAGCGTTTGTCAATATCCTCAATGTTCTTCTTTTTTCCCCTTGCATCCCCATCGTGACCAAATTCGTCTGGACCTTTAATATGAACATAAATTGCGTTTAGGGATTTGAGGGCATGTGCCGCAACTTTTGCTTTTTGCTCATAATCGCCAGTATCACCTGCTTGGAACATCTTGATTCCCAATACTTTTGAAATTCCGATCTCAACTGGCATATCTACAATTCCTCCAACAGTCAAGTTGTATTTTTTATTGATCGGTTCGACATTTGGATACTTGTTTCCAGAGTCACGTGCCAGAATGCAATTCATGGGCTTTTTGCCAGTTGCTATTCTTGTTCTGTTGACTGGGTGGTCCTTTAACAGACGTACTACTTGGGTAGTAAATTCATTTACCATTTTTGCAGCGACTCTTGCTGGCTCTGTATCTTCCTGCGCCACGGATTCCTGTATGTATATGTCTTCAGCACTGAGTGCCTTGGCTATTCCCATACCCTCTACTTTATCATAAGCAGGATCGGTATTCGTGATCTTGTCTGATAGTTTCATACGGGCATGTCTGAACCTTATGACGACCCTATGCGCAATGGTAGGCTCCAAGGTCACCGAGACATCTACGTCGCTGAACCTAATATTTTCGCTTAGTGTCTTGCATACAGACTTTGCCTCTTGGAGGCTAATAACCCTGCCCGCGCGCCTGTCGACCACTTTCATATTGTCATCTACTGTTGCAAAATTGCCTCTCAGTGCTAGATCACCCTCGCGAAAATCAATGTTGCAACCTATTGACTCTATGACTCCGCGACCCACGTAGCTTCCATCTTTGAAACTATAGCCTAGCATATTGAAAACTGCAATATCAGATTGTGGTGCTATTCCTTTACCTACACTAATTACACGGCCCATTGCGCCATTCCTTGCAAGCGTGTCAAGATTAGGAGTATATGCAGCCTCAAGTGGCGTTAAATCATTCAAAGATGGATGAGGAAGATCACCAATACCATCAAGCAAAACATATACTAGTCGGATATCATTCATAGCGACGAAGGAATGCGGGATCAATTTAATTTTTTGTCCGCGTTTCTTTATAATACGCAAAGTACTTTCTCAATATTTTGGTATGTGTATGGACTATTTCAAAAACCTCGCTATCCTCCTCCTCGGATAGTCGGCGCCTGTACCGCTCAAGAATTATGCCCTCTGCCAAACCCTTGTAGTATCCCACTCTGTGTCCATAGAGAAAGTCGTGTACCTCTTTACATTTCCACAAACGTTTTAGTTTTGGCACGCGTGTTTTTGGAACCTTAGGTGCTGCCATGTCATTTTCAATAACAGTTTCAATGATATTTCTGATATCGGCGTCCAATGCAATATGCAGAGGCATTGTCGGCACACATATACTGTTAGCTAGCTATTGAAACTGCAATAAAGTATATACTGCCAAACCAAATTCTTTAAATGTGTGTAATTGGAGGAGAAATGCACCTTTTGCCAGCGCACAGTAATAGACTCTAGCGGTCAGAGGACCGAAGATTTTGGCATAATTAGAAAGGGCAGATACATTTGCTCTCATTGCCTGAAGGCTTTCGAATTCTCACTTGGAGGCTAAAAAGTTACAGAACATTTAATTAAAAGCAATTAGAGCCTTTTGTAGGCTGAAAAGTTTGGGGGATTTACGTAAAGATTATGTCCTTGACAAGTTTGTCGTCATGACTGAAGATAATCAAAGTGCCTCGGAGAGGGACGAGGACAGAACTAACAACGAAGGCAGTTGCCCATACTGTCCGGGTAACGAATCAATGACTGAGCCAGCAATTCTTGCACTTGTAGTCAAGGAGGGCATGCTGCAGCGTCTCTCAGACAGCGAGGACAGCATAATAGACGATTGGTCAGTGAGAGTATTTCAAAGTGAACGACCAGTAGTTGTCACTAGCTCTGCTACAACCTACAGTGACAAACCATTGTACAGCGAGCCTGCCTACGGACACCATCAGATAGTAGTTGCCTCACCTGAGCACAATCAAAGTCTTTCGGATATATCTGTCGAGCAGTGGGGCAATGTCCTTCTTGTTATCCAAGACCGCTTGAGATGGCTTTATACTCAAAAAAGTGTTACATATGTCTCGATCTATGTCAACAGCGGTGTCAATGCAGGTGCCAAGCTGACGCATCCTCACTTAAACATCGTCACTTTTTCCACCATACCTCCACTTATTGACATGGAGGCAGAAGGCGCTCATAGATTCATGAATGAGAACGGCAGTTGCCCTGCTTGCAGTTTCATTGCGGTTGAATCAAGTGGACCACGGCAAATTCTTGCCACTGACAATTTTATTGCGTTTTGTCCTTGGGCTCCTACGTATCCTTATGAGTTCTGGATATATCCAAAAAGGCACATAACATCTTTTTCAAAGATAACACAAAAGGAGATTAATGATCTTGCATTGATGCTACGAGCTACCTTAGGTGGGATGTCAAAGGCACTCAAAGATCCACCATTTAACCTAGTTTTCCACCTATCTCCCGAGAAAAAGAACAGCCGCCTAATCCACTGGCATATCGAAGTATATCCACAATTGAATACATGGTCCGGCCTTGAGCGAGGTTTCGGTGTTTTCATAAATAACGTAAAACCAGAAAAGTCTGCAGAAATATTGGGTTCGTCATGCAGGAAGGAGCTAGCAGGGCTTGTCGGAATTATCTAATAAAATGACGATACCGCAGGATATCAAATTTATCTTAGTTATGCTACAAATAGAAAGGAAGTGCTCAGACAATATATTATTAGACAGACCATATCATTTAATTATCAACTAATTATAGAATCAAGTATTAGCAATGAACCTAAAGCTTGAGGGTTGGACCTCACTTGCATCGCTGGGCCTGGCTGCGATGTTTGTTGTGCTTTTGCTATCGTTTTATAATTTTTTGATCGGCCCCGGAGGAACTGGCCCTGAACGTGTCATTGAGCCAGGAAGTCTGCTTCTACAACTTGTCTTCATCTCAGGAGTCCCGTCGCTAATACTTGCTTGCGTTGCATTTGTTCTGGCCAAGTCGTATGGCTCTCCAATAGGAGGGGCGCTACTCGTAACTTCCGGCGTCATAATAATTGTAGGCATGGCCATTGGTCTAAACATGGTGCCAAGGATCCCTAGCCAGTATATAGTTGGAGGCGTCGGAGTCGTGACATTCATTTTTATGCCAGCTGGCGGGATCATAGTAGTACTTGGCGGTTACATGCTTGTGGTTTCAAAGAAAAGAAGACACATACACAGTAGAGACCTAGATGATCTTCGTTGAGGGAGAGTTTTAGTAGCCATAGTGGCGCTAGGGAAATCAATATTTCAACAAACCCGCTGCCTATAAAAGTGTCAGAAAGTCTACACTCAGTTTTTGATAAGGCTCATAGTGATAAAAGTCCAGTTCTAGCTGTTGTCACTGGAACAAAGCCTGACTTTTACAAGCAGGCTCCGCTTGTACTGGAAGCAGTAAAGGAGAAGTTGCCAGTCTTTGTAGTCGACACGGGTCAACATTTCGATGAGGTACTTCGGTTCGGTATCGAGGAATTCAATCTGCAGAAGTTCGTCGGTTGCAACCTTCAGATACGAGGGGATTTAATGGAGAAAGCAAGTCAGCTTATACTAAAGTTCGGTTCGTTTGGGAGATACTGCAAAGATCACTTTGGGACCGAATCTCTACTTCCGATAGTACACGGAGATACACTCGTAGCAGGCATTGCTCCTCTTGCATGGGTTTTTGGCATGGGCCAAAAGGTTGGGCAGAATGAAGCAGGGCTTCGTTCCATGAGTCCTGAAGCGATAAAATTGCTAAAACCTTCACGAGACCCCACTACACAGGAGATATACAAATTTGTGAGCAGTCAATTAGACGGCAAATGGTTTATCGCAAGAGAAGAACCATTTCCAGAGCAGATTGACACTTGGATATGCTCAGCAGGCACACAATTTTTCTTTGCTCCAACTAAACTTAACAAAGATAATCTAGTACGGGAAGGGTATCCAGAGAACTTCGTCTACGTTGTTGGGAATTCGGTTGTAGATGCAATTCACATAAAGAGAAAGGAAAAGCCGCAGCAGAGTATATTTAGTCTGTATCCTCAGCTTGAAAAAGATAATTGGATAAGAATGGATATTCACAGGAGGGAAAATTTGACAAGGAAGCGATTCATGTCGATCATCGGGGCGCTTTTCGATCTTATCAAGAACACAGACATGAAGATTGTCTTGGTACTGCTAAATGCAACCGTATCTGCACTCAAACAGTATGGCCTTGAATTCAAATTGCATAATCTTGCAGAGCAACACCCAGATAAATTACTATTGACACCCCTGTGGAAAGAATACGCGCATGTTATAGAATATCTGGACAGTGGACATTGTTGGGCAGAAATGACAGACTCTGGCTCGATGCAGGAGGAGCTCCTCTACTTTCCCAATGTAATATCTATGACAGTCAGGCTTAATACTGACAGGCCTGAAACGATATTTGATGCCCAGAGTAACATGCTCGTTCCTCCGTTAAACCCAGCTTGGATAGTCTCTATGGTTAAAGAGGCTTTTAATAGAGAGGAAGGTCTAGGATTAAAGCTTAGACACAAAAGGCAGATATACGGTACTCCTGGGGATGTTTCAAAGAATATAATCAAGATAATTAAGAAGGAATTTGAAAATGGCGATGCCAATTTCTACCCTTGGCTACATCAAAGACTGGGCCTTTGGAAGGAAAGTCAAGGGCTTAACTACATGTAATACTATATGGCAAACTTGCCTCTTCTTACACCAACCCGCTTTCTATCATGTGAGGTTATAGCAAAGATATCCTCTATCATTTGCTCATATGCTTTGGTCATTGTCTGGTTACGTCGCCTCATCATTTTGGTCTGTGTCTCTATTATGGAATCAAGTTTAAGCTCGACATTTCTTGATCCTATGCTTGCGCCATAAATAGTAAAGCTTGGGACGTCCTGTGCAACAAGCCCATGCAAGTGTGCAGAAACGCCTATTCGTCTGCCGCTGTAGATCAGCGTGCCAATTGAGGTCTTGACCATATCTGCAAAAAATGAACCTATCTTGTTTTGACCAGTGTCAATTTTCGTGTTATTTCTTCTGCTCTGCACCTTGATGCTTCCATAAGTCATCTTAAGATCAGAGGTTGTCGTCATGGCACCAACGTTAACCCATTCTCCAACATATGAATGGCCGATGAAGCCTGCATGTGCTTTGTTTGTATTATCAGAGATTAGAGAGTGATCTACCTCGCCTCCTATCCTACAGTTATAGCCAATATAGCTCGCCTCAATTATGGTGAATTGCTTAACCTGCGCCATAGCATCAATATATGCAGGACCTACAATCCTGCTTGCTGCAATATATGCGCCAGGGCCAACGTATATACCCCCATTTCTTGCATCAAGTACCGTTCCTGGCTCTACTGAAGCCTCTCTTCCAAGGGCTACATTATTACTACCCAGAATAGTGACTTCTTGACTCATTTGTATTTCATTTTTCATGCTAGAAACCTGGATTGCGAGTGAATTTTCAAGAACTTGAATCACATCCCAAGGATGTGAAATGACTCCCTGAGTGTGTTGGTGCTCCAAATTCTTCAATTTTTCAACGTTTAGTCTTTTGACATCTAGCTTTTTGCCTGCGGTCACGCAATCCATTAGATATTCTATGTCCTTT
Organism: Nitrososphaera sp.; assembly: GCA_045809625.1. Taxonomy (GTDB): domain Archaea; phylum Thermoproteota; class Nitrososphaeria; order Nitrososphaerales; family Nitrososphaeraceae; genus Nitrososphaera. Next base: position 13,002 of record JBJMEA010000030.1, read on the forward strand.
GTGTTCAGTCTTGCCACAAGTAGCCTTCTGCCACTATCTGCGGTTATGGCAAAAGTGTGGTTGATGTTCAACAGCTGGTCAGAATAGATTGCTCTAGGATGAAGGAGCCCATTCACAAACACTGTGTCGCTACCAAGTGAACTGGGATTTACCATACAATTAGGATGACGCTCCGCTGTGATGGATGCAAGGTATTCTCTTGTGAGTAAAATTTCTGGAGCCTGCTGGTGCTCCTCAAAAAAACTCTTCGCTCCCACCTTGATGTCAAAAGTAGCTTTTGTAAGTGAGAGTGGATCCAAGTTCTGCCAATACGAATCCTCAAATAGAGTTATGCTCATCTAGATTTTGCCCAGCTTACTTACGTACTGCCTATATGCATCCAAGTATGATTTTTTGTCACCAATATCCATAAAGCCACCATCGATCTTAAACCCTCTGACAGATCTCCTTTGCCCCAACACCTTCCTTACTGCATCATCCATTCCAAATGAGCCAGACTTGGGTATTACCTTCAGAAACTGAGGATCCATAACATAGGAGCCGATGTTTATCAGCCCACTTATCTCAGGCTTTTCTCGCCATGCAGTGACTTTATCGTACCCGTTGATGTCGATAAATCCATACTTTAGTTTAGTCGAATACTGTAGAAGAGCCATGGTTACAAACGCCTTTGAGTCTTTATGCTGTTTTATCATCTTGCCTAAGTTGAACTCATAAACAGAATCTCCATACACGCACACAAATAAGTCATCTTCAAGTAACTTCTCAGCTGTCTTAAGCTGACCGGCGGTAGCAAGGGGACGCTCAGATCTTGCATACTCGATCTTTACTCCAAATCTGTTGCCATCCTCAAAATAGTCTTCTATTGTTCGGTGAAGATAGCTGACGCAGATAACAATGTGATCGATATCTCCAGTGTTCCTTAACCAGTCTACAATATATTCAAGAAGAGGCTTGTTACCAAGTGGAAGCATAGGCTTTGGGATAAAGAACGTATAAGGCTGTAGCCTCGTACCCAATCCGCCAGCCAGAATTACTGCTTTCATACTTTGTCTCTTCTTTTTTAATCCTGTTATATATAACATAAATTGAACTAAACAATCACATAATTCTTCAATATCGCTTTGATCTTGTTCATTACTTCCGCGGGATCTCTTCCAAAGAGCATTATCATTGGTTCTTTTCCATTATCTCCTCTGTGGTAAATGACATCAGCAGTGGGATTCTTTGAAAGTGCACCACGGACTCCCCATTCAACGCTGAATCCTTCTCTTCTTTTGGTCTTTTTTGGTTCTTGAGTTCTATCATAACTTGAGACCCTGAAAAGTGATTTACATACATTAACAATCCGGTTATCAAACTTGAGGTTTATTGCAGATCTAAATTCGGGGTTAACACCCATGTATGCTATAACAGCTGATGCTACATGGTTGGAGGCGCCGAACTTAACGTATGAAGCACTGACAGTAGTATTCTCTATCTTGATTATTCTTCCGCGCACCGCGGCTACATCAGATATATTACTTGCGTCTGGAAGAGCATAGGCAAAATTAGTCTGCGTTTCGGGTATGAGTCTATAAAAACCATCGAGCGTGCTAACTTGATCTGCTGCATGTTGTAATTCCACTAACGTACGATAACAGTTGGCATCCCTATAGGTGGCTGAAAGAGGACTTGCTACTGGCAACCCTTTTCCCACTTTTATCGAACTCCTAATGGCAGTATAGACATATTCGTTTGCCAGCTTGCATGCGTCTACAACGGTCATACCTTTTGCAAGAATTGCTGTGGCTGCAGCGGAAAAATTGCAACCTGATCCATGGATTTCCTTTGTATCTAGTCTAGGATTTCTGAACTTGTTGATATTTCCCTTAGCGTCAACCAATAAGTCAGTTACATATGCAGACATAAAATGACCGCCCTTGACGATAACATTTTCTGCTCCTAACTTTCTGATCTTTTTAGCAGCTTTAATTGCGTCGTTTTCCGTCTTAATTACCATGTCTGAGAGATTCTCCGCCTCCATTCTATTTGGGGTAATCAGATTGGATAATGGTATGAGTTTTGATGTAAATGATTCATACGCATCATTGCGAAGTAGTTTGGATCCAGTACCAGCTGCAAGAATCGGATCAAGCACTATTGGAATATTTGGTATTTCTTTAAGTGAATGATACACTGCTTCTATTATAGAACTGCTATATACCATACCTATCTTGATCGCGTTTGGCTGGATATCATCCATTACCGCTCTTATCTGTTGTTCTACTATAGATGAAGGTATCTCAAAAATCTCGTCTACGTGCTTAGTATTCTGTGCAGTTATAGCGGTTATGGCAGTGCAACCGTATACACCAAGCGCAGAGAACATCTTCAAATCAGCTTGAATCCCGGCTCCCGCTCCCGAGTCGCTCCCCGCAATAGATAAGGCAATCTTCAACAAAGAATGTTAAAAGTCATAGGTTTTTCAATCTTTCCAGGATAATCGAAAATTGAACTTTTTCTTACAGGAATTTAGTTAGTTAACGTTGGTTATCCGATTGATGATATGGCATACATTACGGTTATCTTTGCTCAATAACTACATCAGCTGCTATTTAGACTACTGCAAATCTTTTGGACTTTGGATCTTTATGCTATTTGGGATTAGCTTATTGCTGTAGCCTTACAGCATAAGGTGGCTTCACATGCTTCAAATTAATTTGGTCAGAACATTTATTGAAAGTATCTATATGATTAAGACCTTCGTAATCATCACTCGATCGAGATCTATTTACAAATATGAAGAGATTGACGTGTAGCGGCGATATCTACATAGTACTCATATTCTATCGAGGTTAGTAGGGTCATAACCGGAGTTCTTTAATTGCCTTGAGGCAAAACAAATCACTCAGGAATATATCAACAAATCTCCAGAAGCATTTTTGGAATTCCTTTAATACCCCCTGAGACTACTTTTTCTAGTATTTCTTATGAAGGTCGGAATCCTATTGCCACAAACTGGAGAATCAGCTACAAGAGAAAATGTTCTGTATATTGGAAAGGAGACTGAAAAAGAAGGTCTAGATTCCGTATGGGTATTTGAACGGCTACTATGGCCTATCAAACCGCAGACACCCTATGCTGGAGTACCAGGTCTTCCTATACCCGCAGAATACCAAAATGTACTTGATCCAATTGAGACACTCACATATGTTGCAGGAAATACTGAGCGAATTTCCTTAGGAACTGCTATCATAGACATGCTGTTTCATAACCCTGTCACGCTTGCAAGAAGGTTTGCTACACTAGATAACTTATCGGGTGGAAGAGCTATTGCAGGTTTAGGGATTGGATGGTCAAAAGATGAATATGACGCTTCAGGTATACCTTATAAAGATAGAGGAGCAAGGGCAGATGAATACGTACAAGTTCTAAAAAGAATTTGGACTGATGATGTGGTTGAGTTTAAAGGACGATTCTATAACATACCCGCTTCAAAAATTGGTCCCAAACCTAAGCAAAATCCTCATCCTCCAATATTACTTGGAGGTTTTAGTCCAAAAACATTCTTGCGTATATCAAACTATGCTGATGGGTGGTTGCCTATCGCCGGATTTGGATCGTTGGAACAGCTTGAACAGAGCATAATCAGTTTAAGAGAAGCTGCAAATAAGGCAAAGAGGAACTCTTCAGATATACATATAGTTGTCTTATCGTATCCAAATGTGCAAGATTCTTCTCAGAGTTCATCCTCGGATCAGAAAAGAGAACCCATGAGTGGAACTATTGATCAGATCGGAGATGATGTGGGCAGAATTAAATCCATGGGCGCAGAGCACATAATTTTTGGTTATGCCTTTTCCGCAATTGGCAGAGATGCAAAAAGGATGATGGATGTAACAAAGCAGCTTGCTAGATTTGCAAGATAACACGGTCCATTTACTGGAAAGAAGAATCATCATTCATTTCCTGCTTGGAACTTATCCAATAGATCACATTCTCCGGCCTTATTATGATGTACATTTGGCCCATGCCTACTCTCTCATATTGGGTATATTTTGCCATTAGCATATTGTAAACTTTCATGACCTCAATGTTTCCATCTGTTTTGTTTGCAATTGATGCTCTCCCTTGTATCATTACAAAGGCCAATTCTGTCCATTCTTCACTATATTTATCTATCAGCACGGCAACGTTAGGATTTTGTTGAATGTTCCTTACCCTTTTCAGTTTGGCAGGCGTAGTTGTTTTTCTTTTTTCGTCTAGGGGTATAAAGAGATGGAAGCCATCAAATACAAATACTACTGGAACCAAATGAGGTATGGATTCTGAATCTACTGTTGCAAGTCTTGCAACTCTTGCTTTTTCTATGAAATTTTTAACAGCAGATGAGATGCTGGTCAATACTTATATCTATTCTACCGTGATAATGAAAGTATTCATTCCTTTGATAAAAGAACTTGCTGCTCAGTCCAGGCCAAAGTGGCATATTGGTGGAATGATTTGATTTTGATTTTGCGCTTTTAATCTCTCTTCAGCGTCTACAAAAGCCTTACAAAGGCATGAGGAACCTAATACGCAGTTTGACGCTTATTATTACTATTATTATTATCATCCTTCGTAAGACTCTCCATAATCTTTAACGGTATACTCAAACAATAGACTATTATTTATGCCAGGTTTTTTGTGATTGATGAAGCTTGGTACTATTGGGGACACCAGAATGGGGTATAATGCCAGTTCCGAAGGGTCACAAGACGCTTGGGGGGATAGACTATTTCATTCTCTGGTCGAGCCTAGGTGTAGGGCTCTTAGTTCTTTCTGCAGGCTCATTCCTTTCCAAAGCAAGCTTTCTTGATGCAATTCTTGCTGTTATTGTCGGGTCATCAGCAGGATCCCTTCTGCTTGCATTAGCAGGCAAGATAGGGAGCGATCATGGAATACCGTCTCTCGTAACAATGAGGCCGGCATTTGGCATCATAGGCTCGTATCTACCAGCATCACTTAACATTCTACAGCTGGTCGGGTGGACAACATTTGAAATTATGATAATGGCACGGGCAGCAGATATCCTGACCGGTAGCGTTTTGCCTTATTACTTTTGGGCGGCTATATTTGGTGTCCTTGTCGCAGTTCTAGGAATTGCGGGTCCGCTCAATGTTGTAAGGCAATGGATAGGCAAGTTTGCAGTGTGGATAGCGTATGGAACCTCTGCGATAATAATTGTGAATCTAATAAATTCATCAGACATTGCAACTCTTATATCATTACCGGGACAAGGTTTGTCGTTTTTTCCTGCACTTGACCTCGTTATAGCAATGCCGGTCTCGTGGATGCCCCTGGTTGCTGACTACAACAGGTTTTCTAGGAGAAGCAAAAGTGCCTTATGGGGAACATTCATTGGCTTTACGATGACAAACATTCTGTTTTACTTTGGCGGCATTTTGCTTGGCACATCTGACATCTTCGCAATTGTTGCGGCCATTCAAGCCATGTTCTTTGGCTTTCTGATGCTACTTTTGATAGTTGATGAAGCTGATAATGCCTTTGCAGACGTTTATTCTGCATCAGTATCAACGCAGGATATATTTGCAAAGGTAAACCAAAAGCACCTGATTATCGGCTTTTCTGCACTCAGTGCTGTACTAGCAATGATTGTGTCAATTGAGCAGTACCAGCTGTTCTTGCTTTTGATATCAGCAATCTTCGTTCCACTATTTGGAGTGGTGCTCACAGATTATTACATCATAAAGAGGCAAAAATATACAGAGCAGATGTTATATGGGAGTCAGAAAGGACTAGGCATAGGATTACCAGCAATAATTGCTTGGACAATAGGCATACTGCTAAACTATACGTTGTCTCCGCTCTCTCCCATTTACATGCCGCAACTGCCAGCCATAGGTGCTACAATACCAAGCATTGCTGCCTCTTCAGTTATTTATCTGATAATAACAAAAGTTTACATGTGGAGGCAGCAAAGTCGAGTTGAGACTAAAATCTAAAATAAAAAGTTAAACTGTGAAAAAACGAGCAAAGAAAAACTCAGCAGAATCTATAAGTCGTGGTACTGTTGTCTAATCCGAATCTTCCAAATAGGCAAACAGATCCATCTATTTAGACATTGCAGCAGCACCACCCCTGATGGCAAATATAGATGGAAAAACATTAGAATCTACGATGTAATAGCTCACAATATCGATTAGGGTTTTCGTTTCTATCTTGAAGTAAAGCTCTAAACATTTAGCGGATAACCTGTAAGTCATTTTAATTACAATAGGACTTTTGTGATTTCGCCATACATTTAAGAAAATAAAGATCTGAGAACCAAAGAGAGTTAGGATACCACTTATTTGATTGACCAAATAATTCTGCCCTGCGGCTCGAGCTGCGGCCTAACTCTTTGGAAAAGAAAAGTTGGCAGGAGGGCTTTCCTTTCGTGGTATCACTGCATCGTGAATTAGCACAATTTCATAATAGTTTCAACAACGAACAATAATTTGATTTATAAATAGTGATCATTGATTGATTGCTCAAAATATGAGACTGCTTGAGTACCAGGGAAAGGAGCTTTTTGATGAATTCGGAATCAGAATACCTAGATCTCATCTTGCTCACACTGTAGATGAAGCCAGAGAGGGGGCTAACAAACTTGGTTATCCGCTCGTAATAAAATCGCAGCTTACAGTGGGCGGTAGGGGCAAGGCAGGAGCTATTGTCAAGTGCAAAAGTCAGGATGAGCTTGAGCTCAAGTTTGATGAACTATTGCATAAAGAAGTCAAAGGAGAATTGCCCCTTAGCATTCTGCTCGAGGAAATGGCCGAAATTAAGAAAGAGTTGTATCTTTCGCTGTATCTTAACAGGAGCAAGCGCTGTTATTCGCTAATATCATCAGCAGAAGGGGGTGTTGACATTGAAAATACAGGGGCAAAAGTAATGGTTGATATACCAATTGAAGGTCTGAGCCCTCAGGACGCCGAGGACACTGCTGATAAACTCGGCCTAGAAGGTGAAACTGTCGTTTCTTATGTTGATTTTACAACAAAGCTCTCAAGGCTGGTAAATGAAAAAGAGGCAGAGCTTGCCGAGATAAATCCAGTTGCGATCCTAAAAGATGGTTCGATCATGGCCCTTGATGCAAAAGTGATAATTGATGATAATGCAATGTTCAGACATCCGGAGCTCAAAAAGTATGAGTATGTCTCAGAGATTCAAAAGCAGGCCGAGGTTAGCGGCTTTTCTTTAGTCGAACTTGACGGAAATATTGCAATTATTGGCAATGGAGCAGGCCTGGTAATGTCCACCCTGGACATGGTCTCGGATGCAGGCGGAAAAGCAGGAGCATTCTTGGACTTTGGAGGAAGAGCCACCACGGAGACCATCTATGAAGCGCTAAAAGTAATAAGCAAAATAAAAAATATCGAAGCAGTACTGGTAAACCTCTTTGGTGGCATTGTAAGAACCAACCTAGTAGCACAAGCAATACTTGATGCCTATAACAACAACCTCATGAACGTTCCGGTTTTTGGGAGAATTTCAGGAGCCGATTCGGAGAAAGCAAGGGAAATGCTTCAGGGCAGCAAGGCAAAGCTCTATAATACAGTAGAGGAGGCAATACACGCTGCAGTATCCACACTAAGCAATAGCAAGGGATCAAGATGACTACAACAGTAGAAAAAACATTCAATGTATTTGATATACTCGTTGGGACTGAGAGGGACAAAGACTTTGGGAGAAAGCCTGTAGTAATACAGGGAATGACTGGGAGCTATGGATCAACGCACTCCAGGCTGATGAAGGCCTACGGAACAAATATTTGCGCAGGTGTAACCCCAGGAAAGGGAGGTCAGAGATTTGAAGGAACTCCTGTGTATAATACTATGAGGGAAGCTGTAGAGGCGACAGGTGCACAGATATCCGGAATCTTTGTTCCTGCACAATTCTTCCTCAAGGCCGCATTAGAAGCAATCGAGAGTGGCATTAAGCTGTTAGTCGCAATCCCGGAGCATATACCAATCAGGGATGCAATAAAAGTTCTAGAATACGCTAGGGAAAATGGTGCAAGAATGATTGGGCCAAATACTCCAGGCGTTATTGTGCCGGAGATCATGAAGGTAGGCATCATGCCCGCACAACCATTCAAGGCCGGAGCTACGGTAGTCTTTTCCCGCAGCGGGACGCTAATGTATGATGTTTCATACAACCTAACAAGTAAGGGCTATGGTCAAAGGCTATGTCTTGGAATTGGAGGAGATCCTATTAATGGAACAAATCTTATTGAAGCATTCGATCTTGTCAGAGACAGAAAGGATGTTGACTCAATCGTGGTAGTAGGCGAGATAGGTGGAGACGCTGAAGAACAGTTGGCCCAATATATTATAAGAACAAGCTTTGTCAAGCCTGTTATAGCATATATTGCAGGACGAGCAGCTCCCAAGGAGAAGAGAATGGGCCATGCTGGTGCAATAGTTTATGGCAATTATGGCTCTGCAGAATCAAAAATTTCTAACTATGCAAAGGCAAATGTACCTGTTGCAAAACGCCCAGCAGAAGTGCCTGAGCTTTTGGCGAACAAATTGAGAAAGTAGACTTTTTTAGTATCAATTTTACCGATTAACCACGATATCTGACGTGTTGGATTGTCCTTCTTCTGTTGGAGTGTCGGTTGCATTTCCAAGCACAGGGGAGCCCTCGCTGCTCTGCCGCCCTTGATTTGTATCGTGAACGGCTGCAAAACCTAGCAGGAGCCCAAAGACAGCAAAAGTGAGGATAAGAAGCACTACACTTGACCACATGTCGATTGAGCCATGTCGGTTAATTGAGTTATAAAAATTTACTTGAAAGAATTATTACTGTGCCCGAAACCAAGGTACGTACACGGGAGACTTGTAGCCATGATTTCTTGTCCTCAATTTTTGTCTTGAATAAAGACCAGACTACTGCAGACATAGCATATTCAGAAAATGCAAAAAATCATATGGAAACAAACTAGCTATTAGTGGACATCTCGACTATATTGAACTTTATTATCCTCATAAAACTAAAAGCTAAAAGGATCCACGTTATATATTTCAAGTGAACTCTCTACCATAGATAATTGTCAATAGAGATCCGTTTTTGTGACCGTTGTATGGTGAAAACTCAACACAGGGTAATTGAGGATGAGGAAATTATCTACACTTATAAACGCAGACGCCACTACCAGTGTAAGGAATGCGGGCATAGAAGCCTCAGAAGGGGTTTGCGTCCAAGTGCAGAATCAGTATATTGAAAAGACAGAGAGAAAAAAGAAAGTAAGCGAGTAGAAAAATGACAATTGTTGACGCCATAGCAGCTGGGGTATCGCTGTTGAAGAGCCAGTTTGTGGAAGGACATAAGAATAGAAGAAATCTGCTAAGTGAAGCAATGCCTTTGTGCTACTCTAAAGCTCTACCCATTGGAAATGATATGCTTGAATCATTACATAAGTTTGCTCGGGCAAATTTGATAAACGTGAGCTCATATGATGCAGAGATTAACGAGGTCCCATGTAGAATTTATGAAGGAGACATCAATAATTATTGGTTGAGCAGCAAAAAGCATGACACAAGCTACCAACCATTCTACCCGACCTGGATGCTATCTGCCTTTACACTTGCCCTAAAAGCAAGGTCGCTTGGATTCGATCAGCTGCTAGACATTGGATCAGGTGATGGGAGAATAGCCTATTGCGCTAGTCTTCTTGGAATGGAGGCCTACGGCATAGAGATCGATGATGAGCTTGTAGAATTAGAGAATACAATATTGTCCAACACAGGCATCAGATATCACGCGATTAGGGCAGACGCAACAGCCTTTGATTATAGCAGCCTAGATCTATCAAGTCCAATATTCTTCATCTCAGGTCTGCCAGAAATGGGAGAAATGCTTGCAAACAGCGTCATAAGTCAGGTGCTGTTAATTGACAAGATAAATCATAATGCTGGCTTTAACTTTATGGGGAGCCATGTCCTCAAGCCCCTCACGAGAGACCGCACTGGCTGGGGCTGGGGTAGCATCATCGAAAGTTTTGGTCTTCAGGTTATCTGCACCTTGTCGTTGCCTACACTTTGGACGACGGACCAGATACTTGATACTGCGTATGTATATACTCAGGTTTGCTGACTCGACTCAAACACCTGTTGATTCTGGCATCCTCTTTGGAAGAGATAAGATAGGTTTTGAGGCAGCATATCTTTTGCCAATATCTGTGCATTCTACCAATATCTGTTGGAAATTTTTAATATAGCTTGCAGCAGAGAATTTCTGTGTTGAGTTGCTTAATTTGATCCGTTCTGATGCTGGTGCCGCTAAGGCATTAGCAACAGCCTCTACTCCCTGCCCAAAGGTATGGAAATGATATTTTTGAGGGACAAATTCTGTATGACCTCCGATATCAGGAACGACGGGGATTATGCCTGCACTCATTGCTTCTACAGTAGAGATGCCAAATGGCTCTCCAGGGAGTGGATGAACATAGACCTTTGATCTGCGCATGAGTTTCAGCAATCTATTAAACTTCAAGTTAGTGTCAAATTTGATAAAATCCTGTAAGCCATAGTGCTTTACAAGATGGTTTAGATAATTGAAGTATTCATTGCCGTCAGGTGGCATATTGCCAACAATATTCATGCATGTGCCCAGACCATTTTGATGTAAAAGGTTAGCCAGATGTATCGCATTCTCTATCTTTTTAGTTGGGTGAAACCTGGAGATTACGAGGATAGAGTCATCCCGGACGTTTGAAGCTATACATGCTTTGCGGAATGTATCGACATCCACAGGCGGGGGCAGGACCGTTGAGTCCACACCAAAGGTCTTAAAGATAGCCTTGCGGCTGAAATCGGAATTAGTAAGTACAGTCGATTTTAACATCATTTTAATGTAGGCGGACCGTGCCTCACGGTAATATCCATTGCGTACTGCCGGTGCCATACCTGAAGGGCAAAGATTCTGTAGGACAGTCGAGTAATCAGCGTCACTACTATCGATCAGGTAGATTGCAATAGGGTAATGACAATATGTGATTGCGGTTCTTTTTGTAAAGTCCTTTTGGTAGAACGGAAGCATGTCCCCGTGTGTATTGACTGTAAGGCTGTAATTACGAGGTAGGTATTTTTGTAAGATGTTGAGGCTTCTTATATTTTTGATTTCTGCGTCCATGCTTGTGCCGTAGGCATCCTGTAGCGTGTGCCTATCGGGATTTTCTAATGTAAACAGATCCACATCGACCCCGATAGATGATAAGGCTTTAATGGTGTAGACTGCAAGACGCTCACCGCCTCCTACAGCATTCAGACTAATGTGAACAACATTTGCAATCAAATCGATCGATCAGTATTGGCCATACTGCCAATTAACAGCTATTAAATTGTCTTCTACCAGAAGCTTGGGAGGAGTTCATGAAATCAAACTTTACTAAAATTCGACCATATCATCCTCACTAAATTTCTTGATATAAGAAAGCAAGAGGAGAATAGATCAAGCATGTATCCAATTTATGTAATAAACATAAACATTTTGGACGGCTGCCTGATGGATAGGACATTAGGCAAGCTCGCTGGCTTTCCTTCGGCGGATGATTTCAAGGAGTAATCTTTGATATATTGAAATCATATTCTCAGGAAGTGGCTTCTTCCTTCCAACTCATAATAGCAGAGATATCATTTTGATAATTTTTTGTTCTTACTAGATCTAAGCGTCGCTTTAGCTTTGACTTGTTTAATTCATGAGAAGATGTTGATGCGTGTTGCTTTGCTTGGCTTCCGTTTAGCTTGAGACCTCCGCAAATATTACACTTTACTTGTTCTTCTGATATCATGTATGTTAAGCCGTCAACTCCTGATAATACATGGAACAGAAAGCAATTTAAAATATTGAGTTTTCTGAATTCCAGAAATTCAATATATTAGATACAGAGAAGGTTGGATCAAACTAGGTCATTAGAGTATATAAGTTCTGTGTAATTATCCATCGATAAGGCAAGCACAAAATGTCAACTGATGCTCTGCGGGGGTCATAGCCCCCTCCTTTTGTTTCCAATTCGCTGGCCGAGCGTGCGAAAAATTAGGATAAGCAGCTCTCTAACATCTATACAAGCCTGAAAACTGGTTAGGTTATTTCTTAGTCAGTCAGCGTGAGAATGGTCTAAGGGAACGGATTTTAGTTTGAAAAATAAATAAGAGAGTCAAGCTTTGCGATGCTGGGAAGGCAAGGTGCTATGCATATACAGCCAGCCCCCACAAAAACATTCAAAAGCAACTAGCAGGTAGATATGCAGCCGTTTGGAGAGCAGCATAATGACATCATCAAAAAAAGAGATAAAAGAAAAAGAAAATCAACAGCGCCTTGCTCGCGCAATCGAAACCCTAGACTCAATTACGAGAAACAGTGATATCCAGAAGAGCATCCGAAATATGATAAAAGAAGTCCTGCTTGCACTTAAAGATGAGAAAGGAGGAAGCCTTTCGGTGAGGGCTGCAAACGCAATAAGTCTTCTAGACAGTGCGACTCAGAGCCCCCAGATGCAGTCGCACATACGCACAATGTTGTGGCAAGTAGTCTCGACTCTGGAAAGTATAAGGGAATAATCAGCTGGGGTTTTTCACAGGCTTTGCTGGAGGAGGCAGCTTTTCAAGCTTGTGGGTAGGGTTGGCAAGATAATGCCTAGAAGCGCCTTCTCCGCTGAGGACAATATTGCAGTGAACACATCTATATCGTATAGCCATATTGTAAGTGCAAGAGGTATTGCACCTACAAGACTAAAAACTGTATGGAAATAACCATATAGAAAATCGGCGCTGGCAGTTAATACTGTTAAGGTTGAAATTGCGCAACATTATGCTCGTGTTCTTGTTGAAACCGACAAATAGACGATTATTTACGAATAATTTACAGGTCCAGAGCCTTTCTAGGCGATAACTTGCATAAGGTCGTATGTTTTCGTCTTCGAGTTAACAATGTGGGATAGCGATTACTTTACTAGAATAATAGATTTAATAGGCGTTTATGATTCTTAGAGATCAGCTCAGGCTAGGTGTGCATATAGTGCAACCAGTCAATGGGTAATGAACAATAAAGGCCTCAATGTGCTATTGTAATAGAGCCCGTTGATACCAAGCCCAAAGATGCTTTACATAGAGCAACAACCATAGAAAATATTGGAACAACCTCACAAAAGATGTAAAGGCCTAAATTTCAGATATGAGGCAATCAGATCGCCGGTTATACAATTCGATTTTGAGAAATTAGTGAACTAGCAGGCAATTGATTGACGCGGAGAGAGGGCATAACATCTTTTGTAAGAATTACCATTGTGATACTATTCTTCGTATCAAGAGTAGGATAGATATTCAATAAGAAACAAAATCGGAGAGCCAAATCAAAACTCGTCGAGTGGGTAAGAGATTAAGAGACGTGAGCAGGTGCACCTTGCAGTGTTATTGCTCCTTCCAACTAGCCTTGGAAATACGGTAACGTCCTCTTGCCTAGATGTACTATAGTATAAGGAATTTGAAGTTCGCTTTTATCACTCAGTAAGTCCTTCAACTTTCAAATAGAATTTGATTATTTCCTGTCACAAAGTAATGATAGAAGCGGCACAGAAGATATATGATGGAAGAGACATTTAAGATAGGTCAAGGAGTTTATAGAGTATATATGAGTTATAATGAACTGACTCCAGAACAAGAAAGGGTGATGGTACATAGAGCGACAGAGGCGCCCTTCAGTGGAGAATATGACAATTTCTATGATGAGGGAACATTTATCTGTCGAAGGTGTAACAGCCCTCTTTTTTCATCCAAAAGTAAATTCAATGCAGGTTGTGGGTGGCCAAGCTTTGACGATAGCTTTCCGAATGCAATAAAGCGGGTGTCTGATCCTGACGGGATGAGAACAGAGATAGAATGTAAAAACTGTGGAGCACATTTAGGACATGAATTTATAGGTGAAGGTTTAACATACAAGAATACCCGTAATTGCGTCAATTCTTTGTCCATACATTTCATTCCAAATCATAAGGAGCTGCCAAAAATAATAAATGAACGATAATATGGAGATCGCGACTCTTGCAAACGGATGCTTTTGGTGCAGTGAAGCAATCTTCAAAAGACTCAAAGGTGTCCAATCTGTTATATCGGGCTATTCAGGAGGAAAAATAGAGCATCCTTCCTACGATTTAGTATGTACAGGAAAAACAGGTTATGCGGAATCAGTCCAGATAGAATTCGATCCAAAAATCATTTCCTTTGAAAGGATATTAGAGATCTTCTGGCATACACATGATCCCACTACACCAAATAGACAGGGTAATGACGTTGGTACGCAATACCGATCTGCAATCTTTTATCATAACCAAAGACAAAAAGAGATCGCAGAGAGATCAAAAAGCGAGCTTGAAAAAGAGGGCGTTTATGAGAATCCTATTGTAACAGAGATTACTCCGTTTAGTAATTTTTATGCAGCTGAGGATTATCACAAGGATTATTACGATAACAATCAAAATGCACCATATTGCAACTTCGTAATCCAACCCAAGGTTCGAAAGTTGCTCCTGAAGCATGGTAATGATGTTAGAGGGGAATATCACTAGACTGGATATTGCCATGGGACAGAAATTTTTTAAATATATATATTTAAAAAAGTGAAAAACCAAGCCAAACAAAGATTAACTGCATTCAATGGAATTCGATTTGACTAAATTGTACCCCTTCGTTCGAGTTTTATACATGCAAGGGCATAGAGATAATCTATGCTAATTGGTGAATGCAGAGAACCAATCTAATATTCAAAGATGACTATGGTCTCTCTCAGTCACCCAAAAAATTGGGATGCAGTTTAGCTGTTTAAACATTACCAACAACGATAATCGGATCATTTGATATTCTGACGTGATATCTTTCTTTAGGTGCTTTGCAGATTCGTCATTTTGGATCCGGCGTTTAGAGTACGTGATCTCCCTTTGATAGGTTATGGAGTATCTTGCCGAAAGAATTTCTATCGCGATATTTAACGCATAGATATGGCTGGGCCTCTCAAAAAAGGCGCTATTCCTACCGCAGGTAGATCAGCCCTTAAACCCTCTTTTGTGTTCATGGTTGCTGAAGATGTAATCTATAACCTTAGCCCTGATTAAACGCGGGATCCTCTAAACTCCACTTTTGAAATCGATACTAGAAATATTAAACAGGTTATGCTAAGAAAACAGGTAAAATTGGCTATTGAAAGCTGGCTTGATTTTGTCAGTGCGATATTGATTTTTTTTGCAGCTATAATCCCAGCCTATTTGAGTCTCAAACTTAAAGGTGATATTAGAAAGGTAACTATCGCACTAACAGCCTTTATTGTGGTACACGGAATCTACCATGTAGTCAGGATGCAAGGATATGAATCCACCGCTGAAAGTGTATTTGAGCCTGCCTCCATAATGGTGCTAATTGCATTTGGTGTAACATATCTTGGTGTGTCGTACAAAAAAAGGCAAGAGGCAACCGGAAAATGACTCAAGCGGTACTATCTCCTATACCCTTTGAAAATCTTACGCTATTATTGCTTGTGGTAGCCCTTGGCATATTTGTATGGCTGACTGCAAGATCAAGGACCATCAAAAGTTTTCAGTTCCAAATATCAGTTTTTATCATGATATGGATAATAGGCGAAATAGTAGACTTAGTTGGAGAGGAAGGAGGTATGGAGCTAATTTCAAATAGCGATATAGGCGGTTATGTTCATGTCTTAGCCATGGCAATGTTTAGTGCTATGCTTTGGATAAGATTCTATTCTTCAAAAAGGATGGGCAGGAAAATGGCAGACGCCTTTCAAGAAGGACAGTAGTTGGATTTAAAGGGAGAACAACCGTTCAGCTGTCTTTTCAACCACATTAATGTTACGTTCAACTTGAACAATGATTTTTCCTTGGTCGTACTGTGTAAGGATAGACTTTAGAGTGCTCCTAAACAGGCTGAATCTTTTTCCATCCTCAGTAATACATATCTTCTCAGTAAAGAGCAACCCTTCATCAAGCATCCACTTAATCTTCCTGTACGCTGTGCTATGAGAGATTCCTGTTTCTCTAATTACCTCGTTTACGGATGTCGGGCGGAAGGTTGCACAGTCTAATATTTTTACCATTTCGCCATCGGCTAGGGCAGTAAGAACTGCATGCTTGAACCCGTCCCGCGTGACGATTTCAGTCATTTCACTAACCATAACAATTGTTAACACTTACTTATTTTGTTATTGATTGCAAGACGGCTCCTTTGACTAGACCGCCAATTACAGGAAAGGCACAATTCTTAGCAGTAGTATTTCCCCACGTAAAGAGATAACCCTGCAATTCTAAATTAGAGGGTTTCGCTTACTCATTATTATATTCAACTTAGATCAATCGATTTGTATACGCTTGTGAATAATGCGGGAACTGATCATTTTTAGATATCGATGTTGCAAATGTCTATCATTTTATATTTTAAAATTATTTGATTAGGCCTATAGTTCTCATAGCGACTAAATGTAGTGACGGCAGGTATGTTGAAAGCAATATACCATTTTGAAAAAACCGTAGTGTGTGTTTCGTTATTTGCTCTCAAATCTGTTAGTTACCTCATATTCTTCTCATTACATAATCCACTATCAGTCCATACAGCATAGAGGACGAGCTTTAACTAATCTACAAACTTAAAATATATTAGTAGAAGAATATCTTCCTACCATCAATATTTTAGAATTTCGGTCATATATCTATGTATTACGACCGGGCTTAGGATTTCATTAATACCAGGGTTGAATCTCAAACATGGGATTTGTCTAGGTGTTCTTATAGATATGTCCTCTTACTGAACAAGATGATAAATCGAGGAGTTACTGGAACATTTGTGGTCGCAACGTTAGCCACTATTTTTACTGTTGCGGCAACAATGAGCGTCCTTACAACATTTCCGTCAGGACAACAAGCAAATGCGCAGCAAAATGAAACCGGGGCGACAACGACAACAGCGAATCAGTCAATGACACCGACAGCTTCAAACAATAAGAACTTCACTCTCTATAACACAGAGGTAGAGGGATTGGACGATACTTACATCTACACGCTTCCTGTAATTGTAGCCAATAGCGGCGACAGTGTGACAGTAAGCCTTCACAATGTTGCAGAGTCAGGTGGAGCTGAAGCTACTACAGAAGGATCTACAGAAGGCGGAGCTGAAGCTACTACAGAAGGATCTACAGAAGGCGGAGCTGAAGCTACTACAGAAGGATCTACAGAAGGCGGAGCTGAAGCTACTACAGAAGGAAGACATTCATTCACAATCGATGCCCAGCCATATAACGTGGACATAGATACTGCAGCAGGCGAAATTGGAAATTCAACATTTACAGCAGATCAAGAAGGGATCTTCCAATACCACTGCAAATATCATCCCCAGACCATGAGAGGAGAGCTTATAGTACTTCCAAAGGCATCGGAAGCATCTACATCATAAAATAACAAGTACATACTAACCAAGAGATGAACAATAAAAGTGAAATAAGCTGAAAGGTCAGACGTTTAGCATCACATGAGTTGATGCCATCCTTTTTTCTTTGGTTCGATAAAATGAAATTTTACAGATAGTTATACTTGTGGTACTTCAAAGATGAGCCGTATCTGCATTGGATTAAGTTTTCTGTCAGAGAAGCCACGTCTAGATAATCGTAGGTCTACATAACATCTACCAGATAGCGTGGCTGCATCGTCGATCAGATCTATCCAAATTTATCAGTAATTAGCAGAGAAACTTTCGCTATCAATTCCAATTTCATGTCTGAATTTCATGTTGCGTCATAAGCAAGATTTTGCTTCGTAGAGAAGCGCATATGTCCAGGATTCGATATGAAAGGTCAATCAGAGCAAAAAACTAAAACCAGCAATTCTAAATCAGTTATATCTATTCTAGGACAACTTAAATAATATGATGTTCTGTGAAAGAAGTTAATGAATAATAAGGGTATTATTTCAAAAATTTCCTTGGTTGCAATAATTGCTGCGGGAGTGAGTATGACAACAATTTTCATAACTCCTGTGAATGCACAAGTGGAGAATCAGACATCATCAACAACTTCATCGTCCTCTCCCTCTCCTTTGGGCTCCCAAAACACCACTATAGGTACAGTGGCGAATACTGCAGGCGCAGAGGAAAAAACTTACATCTTGATATTTGGGCAAAGAACTGTAGGAAATATTGATAATTCTACCAAAATAGTATCCTCAATTGTAGGTAATAATTCTCTGAAAATACAGGAAGAATTTTTAGAAGAGATTAGCTTGGCACCATCTCAACAGCTAGAGGAGCAAATAAACAAGGTAGTGGAGGACGGAATAGGTGGACTGCCTTGCACGAATATTTTATTAACCACAGATCAGGGCCAAAATGTTTCAGTTGATTGCTTTTCTTCGGGAAATAGGATAATTTGGTACATCTATCCAACTTCAGGATAATAACTGGCTGGTTGAACATAGTTTTTACAGAGCTCGGATGTAGGTACATAATGGCCTATATACTGCAATTCTACTACGTGCAATAACAGAAGAAGCAGCAATTGATCAGTGCGTGATGCAATATTTCTGGGTCAAACGTGCAGCCCAAAAAATTGGGCGAATTAAAAGCCACTGGTTCCTGCCGAGTCTATTTAGACAATCTTCTACCTTGCATTTAATTTTGAACCTATTCCATTTTGCGGATCAAGGTTGTTTATGCTAGTTTTCAAACTATTTTACTAATTTCTATTTCTGCTAGTGGATACGATTAATATAACACGATCATGCTGTTTATTTCCTTGCTCGATGAAATGGTGATTGCTTAACCTTGTTGGCTCAGATAGCTAATCGAGAGTTATATCATTATTGGAATAATTGAGTGTAATGGCACAAATGCCAGCACTGATACCAAAAGAAGTCGAAATCCAGAGACTAAAGAAGTAGGTCTATCCGTAAGTCTTGTAATTGCAGTAGCAGGAAATACCATAGTGTTTGTCCTCTTTCGCTCAATTTATTCTTTCACATAATTTTTCACCATTTTTGTACCGTGTAATATAATAACGAATTAAAGGTTATGGTTTATTTCTAGAACGTTTATACTAACCTCTAAATGTGATTTTCAGAGGAATACACCAAACAAAATTAATCAAATATACAAAATATCGAACACCTCTCTATTTTATGATTCTGTCCTATATGGTGATTCCACGCTATAGGCAGGTCGAGATAGTTGCCCATAATAGGCCTCAGATATAGCACAAACGACATAAGCCGGGATGATCCGATCAGTTATAGAAAAGCAGACTTATTCCCCGCCTTCCTTTTTAGACAAATTAGAGTACCGGGTTTTACCTGTCAGACTAATCAGCTATTTGGATATTTGTGTGTGTATGTGAGAGAGATGCATATCATTTATTTAGTCGGGTACGTAGGTAGACAAATTATCCGCCACCAGGGTTAACAAAAAGTCCCTGTTCTTCGGTTTTTTTTATTTTATTTATAAACTCTTGTTTTAGATTCTCTGCGAGGCAGTAAAGTTCTCTGTCATTATTCAAACGATCTAGATGATTGATAGAAATGCCAAGACTTTCTAGGTCTAGTAATGGGGGTGATAGTATACTTCTATGAGGCACAATATTGGTGAATATCATATGACACCAGGGTGAGAGATAATGAGTAATATGATATCTTTGAGATAAAAGATTTGCTAGCTGAGGAACTAAAGCAACAGATGAAATAATGTTTACCGATTCAACTTCAATCAAACAAGCAATCAGCCAGTTATTCTGGAGATTCAATTTCTTCAGTCATTGCATCAACTATACGCACACCTCTGAGGATATTTCGTTCTGATAGGATGGTCAAAATCAGCTACTGTACACTCACTTTGTTCTGAAGATCCCTTTATTGACGTTTTCTAGCTAGTCAAGAAATTTGTTTGCAAGACTACTTTGCACGTCTGTCATTGACTGATGCTAAGACATCATGGCAACCACAGAACTGAAAGCATAAGACTTTCAGTACTTCCACCTTATCTTAATCGCACAATCTCTCTGTTATCTGGGACACCAGACCGGATTTTGAGACGGGAATAAACAGCACTTGCCACATTTTCCGACTTGCTCTTTTCGCCATGATTAACCAGAACGCGCTTTGGCCTGATGCGCGAGACAAAATTCAAAATTTGATTAAAGTCAGAGTGCCCCGAAAATCCATCTATTTTTTGTGTTTGGCACCTGACAGGAACAACCTTGACCTTGCCTGACTTATCCATCATACTAACTTCAGACATTGCTCCATCTAGCACGCGTCTGCCAAGTGTACCGTTTATTTGATAAGAGACAAACATAATTTTGTTCTTTGGGTTTGGTGCAAGCTCTTTGAAGTATTCAACAGAAGGACCTCCTTCAAGCATTCCAGATGTTGCCATCACTATTGCGGGACTTTCGTCGTTGAGTATATCATCTCGCTTACCATATCCGCTAATGACTGTGAAATAGTCTGATTGAAAAGGATTTATGCCCTGCGATACGGATTTGCGAACGTCAGATCCTAGGTAGTGAGCATATGACATATGTATAGCGCTTGCCTCAGAAATCATCCCCTCGATATATATTGGCGATTCAATTAGTCTACCTTCTTTCATTTCCTTTGCCATGACAAGCATTATTTCCTGAGCCCTGCCAACTGCAGGAACAGGAACAAGCACCTTGCCACCATCCATCAGAGTCTTGTTGATAGACTCAGTAAAACCTCGATAGACCGATTGCTGATCAGGCATTACATCAGTCGTGTTACCGTACGTACTTTCAGTTATGAGAGTCTCTACTCTTGGGTAAATAGATACTGCGCTGTCAAGCAGCTGTGTTCGGGCATACTTGTAGTCTCCAGAGTACAAAATATTATGGGCTCCAGAAATATTGATATGAACAGTAGCGCTGCCCATAATATGTCCCGCATTATTGAGGGTAATGGTCATATCTGGCGAAATATCCGTAGGTTTGCCATAAGGCAGAGTGATACAATGCTTTATTACTTCATTTACATCCCGCGCAGCATATGGTAGGTACGCTCCATTGCTGTTTGCAATCTTGACAGAGTCAGTCTGAAGCAGAATCATTAAAGGCAAAGTTGGTTCAGTGCAGTAGACAGGCCCACGGTAGCCATACTTGAAAAGTGTTGGCAAGAAACCCTGGTGGTCAATATGTGCATGGCTTATCACTACACCGTCTAGTTCATCGAGGTCAAAATCGAACCAGTCAAGACGAGGATAAGCGTCGAGTCCGGACATTTCCCCTGGATTTATGCCACAGTCAAGCATAACCTTCGTCTCAGGGGTGACCACAATAAAGCAAGACCTGCCGACCTGCTTGACCCCTCCAAGACAGAATAGCATAACTTCTTCCCTGCTGGCTGACCAGGATTGAGGCTTGTTAGAGTGAGGCTCGTTTGCGGATACTGCACTGACAATAGTCTGTTGCTGCTGCCGACTCTGATACATAGTATCATTTCCATTGATGCTGTTAACGATGAGTGGCTCACGGAATACGCGCTTACCTAGCTTTTGCAGAAACTCTGTCCTCTCTTTTGCGGAGCTCTTTAGCGTAGAATGAAGTGTATTGATGCTAGATGATGGAATATGAGGAGAGCGTCGCGTGTGTGCTATCCAACCTGTTGATTGGGCGATTTGAACGAGCATATTAGGATCTATTGCCTCAGGTTTGGTTACTTCAAGAACCACTTCTCCCGTAGCATCGTCGCAAAATATTGCTGACACCTGCACATCTTTTGGAAGTAATTTTACTACTGCTTGTCTAGTTTGATCCTCGGGTAGCCTGCTAGTCGGATCAGTACGAATAATGAATCTCTTCTTCAAAGTCTTTGAGAGAGATGACAAAAAATAAGTCAGCTCGGTGAGCGCAAACCTGGGGTTCTTGGTATAAAGGGCAATGTTAGGCCCTTCAAATCTTACGAACGATATCTGAGAATCAGAAGGAATGGACTTGAGTATTACTTTGCTCACTGCCTCCTCGCACTGGGTGGTAACTTTTGTAATACCATTGTCAATTTCTTTGGCTCCAGATCCTCTTCCTTTTGATGCTGCAGTTGTTGTTGATGATGATGACCCTGGTTTAATCCTTCTAGAAGAAGAAGCGTTCGTCTGCCCTGATGGAAACATTGTCTCGCTAATTCTTGGGTTGTTTTCTAATTCTTCCATTATAGTTCATCCGACCATATTGCAGCTCTGTATGCCTTTAGACAACAATCAATTTCATAAGGCATAAAGCGGTAATAAGCCGATCTATATCAGAGATTGTACTATAAAAGCATACTGCTTTTTTAGAATACTACGTATGGAAGCACTAGTACAGCAAATACAATTGCAGCCATTACCAGAGTCAAGAGCATATTTGCATTCCTTGCAATAGCTTTGGATTTGGCTTTGCTCTCTATCAATGCACCATAAAGCTGGCCGCCGTCAAGTGGACCTAATGGCAGTGCATTAAAAATACCGACATTGAAGTTTATAAACCACAGCCAGAACAGCATATTGGCAACAGGAGCGAAGTAGTTCCCAAAGACGCTTGAAGTATAATTTGGAGCCATGAGATCAGAGAATGGAACAAATCCCTGTTGAAAGGTTGGTGGAAGAAGAAGAGCTAATGGGTTTTGGCCAAATTGGTTTTTGTATGTGTTGAGGACCTCTTGTGGATCTTGCGATAGAACAGTCACACTGACTCCCAGGGTACCCTTGCCTGGTTCTACCGCTGGTGGGAGCGTTACTTGTCGTGACACGGTTTCGCCAGCATTGTTGATCCATGTTATGTCGATGGTATTCCCAAGGTTACTTCTAAGGTTTTGGTTCAAATCATCAAGCGAGACGATTTGCTGCCCTGCTACATACTGAATGACGGATCCATCCTCAATTCCTATAGATTCAGCAAGAGATCCCCCATTTACGCTGATAACCATTACGCCAAATTGCGGAGCGTTTGGATTAGGTGGTAGAGGGGTGAGGGTAGAAACCACGAAGTACATTGCAATCAGACAAGCAGCTGCTAATATCATATTGTTGAGCGGACCAGCAGTTAGGACTGAGCTCTTTTGCTTTAGAGAAGCTCGGTTTAGCTCGTCCCTTTCAATATTTACGAAGGCGCCAATTGGTATACCAAGAAATAGCACAATTCCTGTAGAATCAACTTTGATATTATGCACACGCGCCACAATACCATGTCCTGCTTCATGGATAATAATGGTGATAACAAGAGCTGCTAAGCCGTATGTAATTGGCAAGTACGGATTGAAGCCGGGAATCAGTAAATTGGCTGCTGGGCCGACACCCCGCACCCCCTCTCTTGCTTGAGCATCTGCAAACATTACCATCAGGGAACCTAAAATAAGGAATATTGCAAGCGCTGTTATTGCGGGCATCATATAGGCGTTAAACCTAGCATATAGCTTTGCAATCCGCCACTTGGCGACCTTATCGAAGAATTCAAGGCCAAAGGGTGTGTGAATAAGTATAAGCACTAGTGCCTTTACTTCCACTCGCATCCTGCTGTTCTTCTGCTGTTCCAATTGGCTAGTATTAGCTTCCTCTGTATTTAAATCCAAGCTTCCTATGACTTGCTGTCACTACTAGAGGGTCTCATATACCCCCGCTAGTGTCGGTCTTTTGTATCTCGATGTTTACCTTGTCGCCAACCTTTATGCCCATGTCCTGATATTCGTGCATGCTCAACTTTATTGTAGGAGAATCAGTTAACCCCGGCCCCATAAAGCCAATATTCGTAATTACCTTGGGCATGTTTTTCATAAGATCCTCGATAGATGTTACATTCTGGCCAAAGGGATTCATATTAGGTTTGTTGTCGGGTTTGTATTCTTTTGGGTCGTTAAATGTAACGTATACATACGGGCTGCCATCCTGAGACGCTTCAATTCTCGCTACTATGAACTCTCTTCTCATTAACAAGATGATTTTAGCATGGGGGACTTATTTGCATATCTAAAACTGTCCCTTGATTCTCAGATTACTAGCAGAAAGTCTACATTAGAGGTTTGCGGACAGTATGCATATGCTCGCCATTGATGCTGTCGGTGTCACTAAGATATACCGTGGTTCAAGTCAGCCTGCAGTCAAAGATCTTAGCTTGAGGGTAGAGGCAGGCAAAATCTTTACACTGCTTGGTAGAAATGGGGCAGGTAAGACCACTTTTGTACGGATATGCGCAACTCAACTACTTCCGAATTCAGGTACAGTATCCGTGCTCGGTTATGATGTTGTTAGGCAAGCAAAGCATGTACGGGATCTGATATCAATTGTACCACAAGAAGGCAGGCCCCTGCGAGCCCTCACCCCTTGGGATCATGTATACAACTGGCTGCAGATAAGAGGTGAGACCAAGAGTACGGCAAGAGACAAGACAGAGGCAATGCTGCGAAAACTCGAGATTTATGGATCAAGAGACACGCCTGCGATGAATCTCTCGGGAGGAATGAAGCAAAAAATACTTGTTGCTATGGCTATGGCCACCGACGCGCAGCTTCTCTTCCTTGATGAACCAACTATCGGTCTCGACCCAGTGTCCCGACGGCAAGTCTGGACAGCCATCAAGGATTGGAAACGTAAAGGAGGCTCAATTTTGCTGACAACTCATTATATGGATGAGGCCGAAATGCTGTCTGATTATATTGTAATTATTGATAGGGGGATGATAGTTGGTCAGGGTACCATTCAGCAGTTGCGCAGAATAATACCACAGAATATTCGAGTAGACATAGCTCGCGACACGCTAAATGTTGACGCATTGAAATCTTATGGCTCAGTAGTTGACACCGGGGCCGGGATGCTTCGTATATTCACTTTCGAATCTGCTGTAAGAGAGTTATCAGACCTTGCCCTGAGACACAACTTGTCCTTTACGGTCTCCTCCGTTACGCTTGACGATGTATTCGTTTACATTATGGGTAATGGTATAGTAAATGATCAAGAACTCAAAGAATAACATATTGCCTGCACGGCAGATATTGCTTATTGCTTACATGACAGGAGTGCTCTGGCTAAGAAGGAATCCTATGTCATTAGTGTTCACTGCAATTAGTCCGTTCTCGCTTTTGTTTGTACTCTTTGTTGTAAGTGGTGGCCAATACATCCACTTTGCGGTAGCAGGCAGTTTAGTGATGGCACTTGTGGGCTATGGCCTTGCGCTTGGCCAAGATATCTCATTCTACAAGACTGAGTATAAGGTACAGGATGTATTTGTTGCATCGCCCGTTTCGCCATTGACCTATATGGTTGGCCTTGCTCTATCGGAGCTGCTATTTGGACTTCCGGCTCTAATAGTCCTAGCAACGCTTGTTGTGTACTTCGGATCTGTTTTCAGCATACCTCTGCTTATAACAACAATTCTTTTGATCTGGGGGGCCATGTCAGCCATGGGGTTTTTTCTTTCATCTCATATGCTCCATATGAGAAATGCGACACAGGTCATATCATTTGTAAATGTGATATTGGCGGTGTTACCACCGGTATTTTACTCCATGAACAAGATGCCCGACGCGCTACGGCCTCTGGCCTATGCCGTACCGACAACTCATGCATCACTGATGTTGCAACAGATTATGGGCATACCTACTCCAGCAGACTGGTCACTTGAATTCGGTTTTGCTGTCCAAGTTGCATACCTCTTAGCATTTATCATGTTGGCTAAGACGAAGGCGTTATGGCGAGAGAATTAGCAATGCTATGAATGGATCGGACTCAATAATTGCATTCGAACTATGAAAGGAAATAGTTTGTGAGCCTTGGAAGTCACGATGACAGGTGAACGCTTTGAAAGCTAGTAGACGATGTTGAAGCGATTGCAGACCTTTCAATGGTTATTCTGTCAGCCAGGAATAATTTGCTACGATAATAGGAGGTACACTAAATTTACCGGAATTGTCAATACAAGAAACGATCGAAATATAGACATCCAAACTTGCATTCTCGTTGAGGATGATAAGACCGATCGAAGTCAATCGAAATACTAGAGGGATTTATTCCTATATTTGTGTAGTAATTTCGGCATCGGTATAACAAACACAGATAAGTGATAGAAAGAGAAGCTGAATCCAAGATTGCAGTGTTTTCTCGAGGGTCGATGTTCTGATTTACGGGGAGGAAATGTGAGCATCTATTTGTTCGCACCGTTCTTAGCAGAGTCTGTTGATTTTGAATATTTTCAATAAATTGCATATACACATCTTTTAGCATTGTGAAAAATTACAATATATTGTTATAGGAAAGCACCATCAATGAGGTATCGAACCGAGTTGTTTCAGTGATTTGCGGTAGATCTGTTTTCAGAATAATAAGGGCATACCTTTTCATTAGTTGGGTACATTATCATGCAAAAGAGTCATCAATTTCAAACAATTGTGTTATTTTATTTTAGAATAAATCTTTCAATTCTATTATGATTGTATTGCTAATCTTCAAATTTGTTGCCTGGGACTCGATCAATGAAAATCGTTCTGAGGATTTAATTTAGCGCGTAAGAGAAAGAGGTCATGGTGGGATTCGGACCCACGACCTGCTGATTTCCTGGTTAGGTTTACAAGTCAGCCGCTCTGACCAGGCTGAGCTACATGACCCCAGCGGCTGTAGTCATACTGCGTTTTATTAATTAAACGGCGTTTAGTCTATTGCAAAAGATTATCTAGCTCGAAATCTCCCTATAAGATTATTGGGGCATACTAACGTAGATGTTGCAGCTCGACACAACATAGTGGAAAAAGTAAAACTATTGGGCTACATGATAGGCACTGCCACGTTTTTTGGTGTAGCCTTGCTCATTTCATTTTTCATCGTGATTACGGCTATTAATGCGATAAAGATTCCTGCAGATATGGCACCAAACATGCTCATGCTAGGTCTGGTACCGCCTTCAATATCAACATTCTTGCTATTTACAAGAGTGCTTGGCAGATTTATTTAAAAAATATATTTAAAAAAGAAGCACTTTGGGAACCTTATGCCAAAGTTTATTGTTCAGGTAATAATTGAAAATAAGCCCTACATCAACGATCCAGAAGGTGAAACAATCCATAAGGATCTAATTGTGAAAGGCGGATACCCAAACGTAAAGTCAGTTAGATCTGCAAAGATGTTGAAGATGGTCGTGATTTCAAGAACCGAAGTTGATGCTCAAGCAACTGTGAAGAGCTTGTGCCAAGAATTGCGTATCTTCAACCCAGTTGTCAGCAACTGTACAGTCAAGGTAACAAGTATACGCTAGAATATCTTTCTGGATGTCTGTAATGCTGCGTATTATAGACACTTAGTAATTGCATAGGCTTTGAGATTAAAACAACTAATATCGCCAATACATGAAAAAATCAAATGTATACCCAAAATTAGTAGGTATATGATAAATATCTTGCTCCTCATATTTATGAAAAGCTGTTGTTTTTTGACTAGTTCGACTTATCAAATGGCAAGAAATATCAATATTTGTCTCGATCCATTGTTGCGATCATGTTGTCAAAGTTGTTAGAATCACTGAGGGCACCTTCAACTAACAAAGTAGTCCTCAAATGCTTTGCCAAATCGGTCACTGTTATTATGCCCACTAGCTTTCCACCTTCCATTATAGGAAGCCGTCGTATTTTGTGATTAACCATCCTCTGAACAGCAACTTCGATTGGCGTATCTGGATCAGCAGTTGTCAGTATCTTTGACATGATATCACTCATTTTTACCTCAGATACGGGCAGTTCCTCCGCGCATATTTTTTTTATAAAGTCACGCTCAGTAACAATGCCAACTGGACGATTATCCTTGACAACGAATAGGGAGCTTATGCCTTTCTCCGCCATAATCTTGGCAGCTTCCAAAGCGCTCTTATCGTAATCTATCATAACCATGTTCTTTGTCATGATGTCCCGGACCACACTAGCTGCCATAAACAATTTTTCCAGAATCAACCAATGATAAAAACAATACTGTAACTATCACTTTACTCATATACGATGAAGTAAGCGACCCTGAAGATATTAATAGAAGCACAGGCAAGATTTCAATGCAAAGTAATGGCAGGAAGAATTGGGATAGCCGTTTTCCCCGGGAGCAATTGCGACCGAGACGTTCATCATATCCTTAACAATATAATAGGAGTCGATGCAGGTTTTGTTTGGCATACCAAGGATAACATCAACGGCTATGACGCTATGATAATTCCAGGAGGCTTTGCCTTTGGTGACAGGCTTCGTCCAGGAATAATTGCGGCCCATAGCCCTATAATGCAGGCGGTAAAGCGCATGGCTAAGGATGGCCTGCCGGTGCTCGGTATATGTAATGGCTTCCAAATTCTCGTAGAGTCAGAACTACTACCAGGCGCCCTAATGATGAATGATTCTCTACGCTTTGTCTGCAAATGGATAAACGTGACAGTTACAAACAACAAAACACCCTTTACAAGTCAGTATGCATCTAACCAGATTTTTGGTATCCCTGTTGCCCACGGCGACGGACGCTATGTGGTAGATAGCAACATCCTGAAAGAGATTAAAAAAAAGAATCAGATTGTCCTGCGATATGCTAGTGACAATCCTAATGGATCCACCGACTTTATTGCAGCTATTTGCAATGAAGATGGCAATGTCATGGGCATGATGCCTCATCCAGAGAGAGCAAGTGAAAATATTCTCAGGCTTGATCGCAACGAAAACAACAAAAAGATGGGCAATATCTGGAAGGGCAGCGAAGCGATTACAATCTTCAAATCACTGGTTTCAAACCTCAATCAAAAGGCGATAGCATAGCTTTGAGTACACTCACGAATCAAGAACTTGAATACCTAGAGCAAGAACTAAGGCGAAAAGCAAATGATATCGAACTTGACGCGGTAGGGGCTCAATGGTCTGAACACTGCTCGTACAAGTCATCCAAAAAATATCTGCATTTACTTCCCACTAGAGGCAAGCATATAGTGGTCGGTCCTGGTTACGATGCAGGGATACTCGATGTTGGAGATGGCTACGTTTTGACAGTCCATATTGAGAGTCATAATCATCCTTCAGCAATAGAGCCATTTGGAGGAGCTGCAACAGGCGTGGGCGGAGTAATCCGTGACATCATTTCTATGGGAACTCGACCAATTGCCGTTCTTGATGCCCTGAGGTTTGCACCATTGCTAGAAACTAACCATTCTGTTTCAAAATCAAAGTGGCTTTTTAAGAGTGTAGTGAAGGGCATTGCAGATTATGGAAACTGCATTGGGATCCCTACGGTTGGTGGAGAGATTGAGTTTGACCCCTCGTTCCAGGATTATTGCTTGGTAGACGTTGCAGCAATAGGCTTCGGTAGGAAAGAGGAAATTATTAAAAATGAGGCTGAAGCAGACGACATGGTAATACTTGCAGGCGGGCCGACGGGTAGAGATGGTATAAGGGGGGCCTCCTTTGCTTCAAGAACCCTTGAAGCGGAGAATAGATCAGCAGTACAGATTCCGGATCCATTCCTTGAAAAATTGTTGCTTGAGGCAACCATGGAAGCAGTCAAAGAGAGATCACTGAAGTGTATTAAGGACTTGGGCGGTGGAGGTCTTGCCTGCTGTCTATCCGAGACATCAGACAATGTTGGCAGAGGTTTCGACGTCGATTTAACAAAAATCCACGTAAGAGAAAGTCACATGGTGCCAAATGAGCTCATGATATCTGAGTCGCAGGAGCGTATGCTCTACATTACAGACAAATCAAAACTGTCAATATTGCAGTCCATTCTCGAAAAGTACGGAATAAAATATTCTATTATAGGTACTGTACAACAGCACCAGGACCTTATCATCAGACATTTAGGAAAGATAGTAATGCATATGCCCTCGCATTTAGTAGCCCATGCCCCACTTGCAGAGAGGACAGCGAAGCGACCTAGTTACATAGATAAACTGAAGGCGATTAATCGACCGGTGCAACCCTCAAACCTTGGGAAAGCCCTAATATCGCTCTTGGCAAATCCTACAATAGCAAGTAAGCGATGGGTCTATCAGCAATACGACCACGAGGTCGGTTTAAGAACAGTCATCAAGCCGGGAAGTGGAGATGCAGCTATAATGAGACTTGATAATGGCAAGTTTATTGCTCTTAAGCTCGACGGCAACTCAAAGCATTGTTACCTTGACCCTTACCAAGGAACACTAGGCTGTCTATCAGAAGGATTTAGAAATGTGGTTTGTGGAGGCGCTGAGCCCATTGCAGTATTGGATCATCTTCAATTTGCAAGTCCAGAGGATCCAGAAATTTACTGGACGTTTGTTCAGACTGTAAATGCCATAGCGGACTATTGCAAGTTTATGGACGTTCCCGTAGTTGGAGGCAAGGTGAGTTTTTACAATGAAACTGCGAGGGGTCCTATCAAGCCATCCCCAGTCATAGGCACAATTGGGCTCGTAGAGAATAAACGATTTCTTATGCAAACGGCATTATCAGAAAATGAGTCCATCTTTGTTGTCGGGCATACTAGACCAGAAATGGGTGGTTCTGAATACTACGAGTATTTCCATGGAATTACGGGTGGGACCGTGCCACAAGTGGATTTAGAGTCGGATAGGCAGAATAGGACAGTGGTTCTAGAGCTCATCAAAATGGGCCTTGTAAGCTGCATCCATGATTGCTCAAAAGGAGGGATTGGAGTTGCACTTGCAGAGATGGCGATCTCTGGCTCAACGGGGTTCAAGGTCCAACTTGACTCTATACCAAGCTCTTGCAAACAAATGGACGAGCTCTTATTCTCTGAGACACATTCTCGATATATCATTGCTACAAAGGATCCAGAAGAAGTCCACAAAGTGCTTTCAGCTAAAGGGATAAGGTTTGCAAAGATAGGCAGAACTACACCTACTTACGTTGAATTTCGCAAAGAGGAGAGAAAAATTATCAGACTTTCCTTAAAGCAGTTAGAATCGAAATATTACCTGCTTGAAAGCAACATGTAGTCAAAAATAAGGTATATTTTTAATAGCTTACTGCTCAAGCTACTCTATGGGGGTTGGCGGTGATAATGGTTCATGAAAACTGTGGTGTAATTGGGATCTTTTCTCTTGACGGACATAATGTTATACCTTTTGCCATAGATTCTCTGCGAGCTCTACAGCATCGAGGGCAGGAAGCTTGGGGCATTGCAGTTCCAGGCAAACCTCCTTTTAGAAAGCTTGGACTGGTCTCTTCTTCAGCTTCAGACTTTCCAATGGTGATTAACAAGTACAAATCTCATACGGCTATTGGACACGTCCGCTACTCCACACTTGGCAAGAGCACAATTGAAAACGCCCAACCGCTCAGAATCAAAGATCTCTGTGTTGCGCATAATGGCACTATTGCCAATGTAGAAGAGCTTTCAGGCATGGTTGGCGGGTGCACCTTTACTCCACAAACAATGAGCGATACCCTTGTTGCTGCACAGCGCCTTGTTATGCATTTAGCTGAAAAAGATGACATGGTAGAAGCGATGCATATTTTAAAGGGAGAAATGGTTGGCTCCTTCTGCTTTACATTTTTGACAGACGAAGGTTCTGTGTATGCAGCCAGAGATGTACGGGGTTTTCGACCTTTAGTCCTTGGGTGTCATAGAGAAACCAATACCTATATTGTTGCATCAGAGTCATGTGCACTCGCAGCAGTTGGAGCACAATTAATACGCGATGTAGAGCCCGGTGAGCTCTTAAAGATAAGCAAAAGTGGTTTGAATTCTCAGCAATTTGCCAATGAAAGGCCTCACGCCCACTGCGCATTCGAATATACATATTTTGCACACCCGTCCAGCATAATGGAAGGAATCAACATCTATGCCGCAAGAAAGAAAATTGGGCAGTTCCTGGCAAAGAAATTTCCTTTAATAGATGCAGATGTTGTTGTTCCAGTACCAGACTCAGCACGACCTGCTGCGTTAGGTTATGCACAAGAGCTTGGTCTTCCATTTGAAGAAGGACTTCTAAAGGACAGATATAGCAAAAGAGGCTCCATGCGAAGCTTTATAGAGCCACATCAAAACAACAGAATCGAGATAAACAAGGGGATTATCCCAATTCCAGAAGTGGTTGAAAACAAGCATGTAGTAATTATAGATGATAGTATTGTAAGAGGGACAAGCTCTGCTGAGATAATCAGAACGCTTAGATTAGTAGGAGCAAAAAAGGTGAGCCTAGTAGTTACCTATCCACCTATTCGCTATCCATGCTATGCAGGCATCGATTTTCCATCTCAGGAGGAATTAATAGCCTATCGTCAAGGAAATAAGGAAGGATCAAGCCTCAGGATAGGATTTCAGGTTGCAAAGGAAGTCGGTGCGGACAATGTTGGATATAATGACACCTCTAACCTTGCAATGGCAATAGGATTGCCTGAGGAGGAGCTTTGTTTTACATGCTCGACAGGTAATTATGCGCCCCTCGGCATACGTCCAGTGTTTAAGACAAGGGTGCAAATGAAGGGCGAGTAAGAGCTTAAATATTTTCAAACTTAACCTCTTCCAATGCGTATAGCACTAGTCGTGATAATAGCGGCTGGTATAATTGCAGTTGCGCTTGTCACAATGTTTGCTTCTGCACTCCCGACAAAAGATTATGACCTGAGTGTCGATGCTCTCAAGGACGAACAATCACTCTTTACAAACGCTCGGGTAATTATAAAGAACACAGGCAAGCTACCTCTAACAAACGTGCTTGTCGATTACGGAGGTAACATGGAGCCTCCAATAGATATCCTGCTTCCTGGCGGCACGTTAACGCTTTCACCCCCCGAGGGGGTGCAGCTGGATCACGTAACAATTACTGCCGAGCCAAGCATCAAAATAGTCCAGTCCTATCGAACTCCATGGAAATTACCAGGCATGATTGGATCCTAGTCTGTTTAAATAATGTGCAAATTAAATCTTCTTCATGGAAAAAGACTCTCACACAGATGACGCAATAAGAAAAATCTATACGCTCAAAAATATCGCAGTAGTAGGAATGTCTAAAAATGAGGAAAAAGCAGCCCACTATGTGCCAAAGTATCTCATCGATCATGGATACAAGGTTATCCCTATCAACCCCACTGCGGCCGAAATACTAGGGCACAAGTCCTATCCTTCAGTCAGCAGTGTTCCAGATAGAGTAGACATCGTAGATATTTTTAGGCGGTCAGTCGACGTTCCCCCTGTGGTTGAGGATGCTTTGAAGAAGGAAGGCATCAAGGTTATCTGGATGCAGGAGGGGATCTATAGCAAAGAAGCCGAAGAGATGGCTAAGGAAAAAGGTATTTCCGCAGTATACAACAGGTGTATGATGGCAGAACACAGAAGGCTGTTTAGAGACTGAATTAAATTATACACACACTCATAGATGATTATTACTCCATGTCCAGCATAGACAAACTTTTGGACGCTACCAAAGGCGTTCTCGAAGAACTTCAGAAGCAAAATATGTTTTTCAAACTAAGTGTAGATAAGGATGCCAACATGGTGAGAATTTATGGTGAAGGATCCGAGTCTATTAAGCGGGCATCTTCAGGTCTAGGAGAAGTTATGGAATTAGCATACACGACTGCAGAACACCACCCATATTGGGCAGTATTATATAATGCGACAGAGATATGCAAGACCGTATTAGACCAATGGGAATCGGATCTTACCGATAACCAGGTAAGTGAAATATCTTGGCGCTGTGACGAGATCAAGATGGCATTGGAAAGGTTAATGAGATAAGGATTTAATCATTATAAAATTACCGTAAAAAGAGTTCTTTCTAGATTATTATTTTCCTAGAACTTTCGAAGAAAAATAACGGTTGAGGAAAACCAAGCAAATTTTCATCTAAATAATGCTATCGCGATTGAGCCGCACAAAGGCTAAAAACCAAAACAATAGCAAACATTATCCTATAAAGATAGATGGATTAGGGTTACGTAAGAAGTTGCATTAGAAAGTTGTTACTTGACAAACAAGCAGCAAGTCTTATCCGTTAGCAATTCTATACTAATACGATCAGATGAGGGTCTTAATTCGCGTCTATGAGCAAAGAAAATTTTCACTAGTTGAGAAGAAGGATTTATTTATCCACATATCACTGCTCGGAGGGTTTCTGGGATTAGTAGGGTATCTTGCGACCATCTGCCACCATCTCCACTGATATAGGGTATATAAACGAAAAGGGAGAGTGATAACCATGATGAAGATAGGCCTAATTGGCAAAACGAACACAGGTAAAACGACCTTCTTCAATTCTGCCACGCTGATGTCTGCAGAGGTCTCTAATTATCCGTTTACTACAAAGAAGCCTACAATGGGAAACGCTCACGCCATAACCCATTGTGTTCACAAGGAGTTTAACCTAACTGATAATCCTAAGAACTCCGGTTGCGTAGATGGATGGCGTTTTATACCTGTAGAACTTGTAGATTTGCCTGGCCTTATTAAGGGCGCATGGGAAGGCAAGGGACTAGGTAACCAATTCCTCACAATAGCAGCACAATCTGACGCATTGCTACATATAGTGGACGCATCAGGAAGCATTGACGCATCGGGCAAGATTGCTGAGCCAGGCACAGGTGATCCGGTTGCAGACGTCGCCGATATTGAAGAAGAGCTTGTCATGTGGTACCTAAAGCTCCTTGAGGCAAACAGAGACAAGATCTCACGGGCTATTGGCTCAGGCGTGAACACAGTTGCTGGAATAACAGAGGTCTTCCGCGGTATCGGCGTGAAGGAAGATCATGTCAAACTTGCTCTTGCGCAGAACAATCTTACAGACACTTCATTTGACAATTATGGGATACAACAGAGCAAGGACTTTTGCTGGAGTCTGCGTGAAATTTCCAAACCAACTTTGATAGTTGCAAACAAAGTCGACCTTCCGACAGCAACGGAAAATTTTAAGCGTCTACGCGAAGAATACCGTGACATTATAATAATACCCGCGAGTGCAGACGCGGAACTTACACTAAGGCGCGCTGAAAGCAAGGGCATCATTCGATATATCCCCGGAGACGAACGGTTCGAAATAAATGATCAGACAAAGCTCAATGACAAGCAAAAGTGGGCACTTAACTTCATACGCAAGGACATTTTGGGTGAATATATGCGTACTGGCGTACAATTTGCAATAAATGTGGCAGTCTTTAAGATGCTCAAGATGAATGCTGTATATCCAGTTGCGGACATCCAAAAGTTCTCAGACAAGCATGGGAATGTATTGCCAGATGTCTATCTAATGAAATCAGGATCTACAATTGAGGATTTAGCAAAAGAAATTCATACCGAGTTGGCTAAGGGTGTATTATATGCTCTCGATGGGAGAGACGGTATCCGATTACCCGTGAACTACCAATTAAAGGATCGTGATGTCTTATCCATAGTATCCGCAAGGACAAAGAAAAAGTGATCGGGTATGTCACACACAGAGCTGATGGAGGATATATACAATATACTGCGCCACGACCCTTCAAAGATGTATTCCAGGGAAGAAATCTTGAACCTCCTTATCCTAAAAAGAAGGGGGGACAAAATTGAAGAATTGCTGGCTGAGCTTGAAGTTGCAAGCTCACTGACAGAAGGCAAATCTAATGTTTACTCGGTCTGTCGTGGTGGCACAGTCTATTACAAATGGAACAATAACAATGAGGCCATTTAGCCTTGACCGTGCTAGAAAACTGCAATACCTCTTAGAGATGAATAGATTGAGAGATATCTTATCCCTATTTCAGTGGTCCGATAAGCCATATACTGCCTCCATCCGTCGGCAAGCTATACTACCAGCTTTTTTGTAACGAGAACATCGAGATATCATAAAGCTGTCCACTCGTAAGGTTTGCACAAGTGAGTAGCTTTGTCTTGGTTATTCCGCCATTAGCAGACTCAGGTACCATGGGCAGTATATCAGTTCTACTACAGTTTTTAACGTGAGATACAAGCCTCTAAATCCTCCTATAAATCGGAAGCGAATCAACTTTGCAGACAATACTATTCAATAAATTTGATAAATCCGATTCAGTATTTTATCTGCTGAAATGTAATAGCTTTCAAACTACAAGAAACGAAGTAAAGAAGGGTAGAGAGGATATAACAAAATAAGCGTCCACTATACAGAGAAAGGGTTCTGAGGGTTCCGAGAAGATATACTCTTTAACTCCAGAATCACTCACATTTAAGCCGATAGCAGGGTACAGAAGTATTGTTAGTCATAGGAGAACCGCTCGGAAAAAGAGCTATAACACTTTATAACTGATAACTTGAATAACATTTGTTTGATTCAGTAGCCATAGTTATACAAGGAGTAGGTAGAAAGATGTGATGCAATAATCATAGGGTAATTATACCTGCTAAGGCGCAACAATGCCAAATGCATGCAGAAGAGCAAGTGCTCTCCTTACTTAGGATGCATAAAGGATATGTATCGGCTAAGGCCCTTGCAAAAGAAGCAGGCATTTCAATAAGCGGAATCTCAAAACGCATAAGGATTCTCCGCAAATATGGTTACAATATTGAGTCAAATAACAGATTGGGATACAAGCTTATCGCTAAGACAGGTCTTCCAGTTCCATGGGAGCTGGCAAAAGTTCTTAACACTCACTTCCTAGGTAAGGATAAAATCCTCTACAGATTAACGGCGGACTCGACTCAGAAACTTGCAATTTTGCTTGCAGAAAAAAAGCCCAGCTCTGAGGGTATAGTAATTATTGCAGACCAGCAAACCGGTGGGCGCGGGAGAGAAAACCGAAAGTGGTTATCGCCCAGTGGTGGTATATGGCTATCAGTTATCTTGAGACCAACAACTTCTGCTTCGAAGATTACAGTCCTCCCATTTGCTGTTGCTATCGCGGTATGTGAAGCAATCCGAGAAACTACCCACCTCAATCCAAAATTGAGATGGCCAAACGATGTCATGATAAATGGCAAAAAGGTGGCTGGTGTTCTTATCGATATCAGTATGGAGGCAGACCAGATCAACTATGCCATCATCGGTATCGGAATAAATGCAAATGTTGATTCGTTAGCATTATCCTCATTTCTTGAAAGTCATATGAAGGTCACTTCAATAAGTGATGAACTCGGATACAAAATAAGCATACTTGAATTGACAAGAATCACGCTCGAACACCTCGAATATCATTACTTACAGCTAAGAGACAGCATTCCCCATGCAATAATAGAGATGTGGAAGGATAACTCAGATATATTACATCACAAGGTTGAGGTAATTGGGAAACATCTAACAATCAAAGGTATTGTCGAAGACGTCAAGGATGATGGATCGCTTTTGGTTAGAACTCATGACGGTAGAGACATCAATGTAGTTGCAAGCGAGGTACGTGTCAGGTTTTAACAATGTTCTGAGCAAATTTGCTTTTTTGCAATGAGACATATCTAGATTCTATAAAGGTAAATGATATGACATGCAGGCTATTGGAAATACTATGGTGACTCAAATTTGCCATAAGTTTATCTCTGAAAAAGGTATTCGACATGAAAATATAAGATAGTATCAGTCCTCCTGCTTTCTGTTGGCTCTTTATGCCAGTTTATACATCTCTGGACGTCGGCCTTACTCAGGGTGGATACTTGCTGGTGGGTCCTCTATTGCTCAAGGCAATAACATTCATTGCAGAAATAGGTGTAGTGACTGCACTGACATTAATGGGTGATACTATGTGGCTGTTGATATTATCGGTATAACATGAGACAATGACTATATCCTAGTTTAATTCAGGACATACTATAGAAATATCATTTACATTAGTTCCGGTAAGGCCAGTATAAATGAGTGAATTCAATTTTTTGAAAGCATGATAACTATCATGGCTATTAAGATATTTCTGCAGGCCCATTTTTTTGGCAAGCATTATCGTTTTTGGGGACACTAGCGCCCCAGCTGCGTCAGAGTTGCCGTCTATCCCATCGGTCCCTATGCAGCCAATTGCAACGTTTTCTTGAGTAAGATCCATCAGGCATGAAAGTGCCGCTTCTTGATTCCTTCCGCCAAGACCACTTTTCCTTCTGTTTAACCTGACTGTGGTTTCGCCCCCAGCCACTACTGCGAGATGCTTATATCTAGGGTCTAACGTTAGACGTGCCAAAAATGATCCGAATTCTTTAGCCTCACCACTAAACGCCGAGCCAAGATTTACTGTTTGAATTCCTCGCTTTTTGCAGTAAGCTTCAGCTGCTTTGCACGCGATTGCATTATTTCCAATAATCATATTATGAATGCGAGAGAATAATGCGTCTTGCGGTTTGGGTGTTTCCTCAATTATGCCTCTGGCACCTTTGGTAATGTAATCAATAGCATCAACTGGGCGCTTTATTTGATATTTTCTCAAGATATTTAGGGCATCACTAAAAGTGGAGATATCAGGGTAAGTAGGGCCCGAAGCAATTATTCCGAGATCGTCTCCTATTACATCTGAGAGGATCAACGACACTAGACTGCATGATACTCCTACATGTCGCAATAACTGTCCCCCTTTGACAGCAGAAAGATGTTTTCGGACAGCGTTTATCTCATGAATTGATGCTCCAGAGCGAAGTAGTAACCCGGTGATTTTCTGCTTATCAGCTAAAGAGATACCTGGTGCCGGCAGAGGCATTAATGCTGAACCACCGCCAGAAATTAGGAAAACTACTAGGTCGTCCACTTCAGCCTTTCTGAGAATCGAGAGGATCCTTCTAGTACCCTTAATTCCAGCATCGTCAGGGATGGGGTGAGACGCCTCAGTTATTAAAATACTCTTGATCCTTTTGGGCATAATTCCGTATGGAATAGTTATTGCCCCAGCAGCAATCTTGTTATTTAACAGAGAGCGCATTGCAGACGCCATGCCTAATGCAGCTTTACCTGCGCCGACAATGTAAACGTGGTTAAATTCTGGCAGCTTTGCGACATTCCCATAAATATCGCTTACCATCAATTTGCCGTTACTGAATTTAACAGCATGTCTTATCAAATAATCAGGCCTTACACTGTCTATTGCAGTTGATAATGCAGATAAAACTAGTTTGGAGGAGCTGGTCTTATGGAATCTCTCCAATTTTTGACGGTTTACGATCAACTATTATTCTGCAGAGGCAGGATTAATAATTTCTTTTTATATTGCAGATTTCTTTATAGTATAAAGACAAAAGTCACATTGTTCACAGACATAGTAGAGATTGTCAAAGTCAGAAGATAGCATCATACTGTCATGACAGCGAGGACACTCAATCTCTTCCTCCAAGAAAGGAACCAAATTTTCTTGTTCTCCCACGGCATTCTCAGTTGATGGCATGACCTTTTCTGTTTGAAGAGTGGAATCTACCATAAGGTAAGTATAAGTACGTCCTTTTTAAGGCCTGAAACACTTAGGAGGGAGGGGGTCAAGGAACGATAAGAATATCTCTTTTTCCCTCTGCAACGATGTTACGTCCAATAGTCTTAGGACTAACTACTTTGCCTCCAGAGACTGATTGTTGGTTCATGTACGCTCTATCCCCCACATATCCGCTATGGGGCAGCCAATCCGCATATCAATTCTAGTTGATCCCATTGAGTACAGTTCTGACCCCAACAATAAACTAACATGTCACCCATTCGCCAAAATTGAGTATAAGTTAGACATCAATATTTTGAAAATAGCCTATAGGCCGTCCTTAAATTGCATCCTGTTTCGCTATCAGGTGCTAAAAGCATAAATTATCTCAAAAATGAACAAATTCTGGTTAATGGTTACCCTGTATACGCCGCAGACGGCGGACAAAGCGCTGCCAGAAGTCAAGCGCCTGTTTGAAGGCATCATCGCGCTAAAGAACCATGTTGTTGGCCTTCAAGAGGAGATCCAAGCAGTAATTGACTCAGGCAGTCCTTTTGAGGATTTTATGAGGAAAAAACAAGAGCTTAATACTGCTGTCACTAATCTGTACAAGGCCATAGAGCAATTGGAGGCCACAGGGGTAATAATAAAAAGCGTAGACGAAGGGTTGCTGGACTTTCCTTCAAGGAGGTTCGATGAAGAAGTCTGGCTGTGTTGGAAAGTAGGAGAAAACAGAATCAAGTTCTGGCATGGAAAGGAAGAAGGCTTTACAGGCCGCAAACCACTTGAAAGCACAGGGATAATAGAGCCGTAACTTTATACAATCTGTGGCTGTCGGATCAGTATGCCCATAGACGCGGCAGAGTTTGATGCCTACAAAGACGTTGGAACAATCATTGCACAATTCTTGTGCAGAAATTCAGACAAAGGCTATTCTGCAAGCGAGATAGCCCAAGCTACGGGTATTTCAGAGGCCAATGTAAATAACTCAATGCTGAAGCTAGGATTATCGGATCTTGCTAGCGCAATAGCAGGCAAGAGGAAAAAATTCCGGATAGACGACGTAACGATAAATGGTATAACTTACTACAGGTGTATTTCCCTGTGATTTCAAAAACATAGTAATAATAAGCTGATTACATATTACAGCAGACAAGTGCTCTCTACTTGGCTACGAGCTATCCGGGTTCGGTTTCTTTTAGCCTCGGTAATTGCAGTCAGCAATGGTCTTGCAATTGCTTACTGGAAATACTCTACCATAGACCTCTTTTATGCTGTTCTCACATATATCGGCGTAGTTTTTTTGCATGCAAGCGTAGACCTGCTCAATGATTACTGGGACTATAAGAGAGGAATCGATATGGCAACGAAAAGGACAAAGTTCAGTGGAGGAACTGGAGTTCTTCCTGAAAATCTGTTGACACCGCGCACAGTATACATAGCTGGCATAGTATTTTTGGTATTAGGGGCATCTATAGGAGCATATTTTGTAGCAATGCGCGGTTTAGCTATAGCAGTAATACTTGGCTTTGCAGTGATCGCCATCTACTTTTATTCCACACGGATTGTAAATGCAGGATTAGGAGAGATATTTGTGGCTATCAAGGGAGCGATGATTGTACTTGGCTCGCTCTACGTCCAGAATGCTGTCTTTGAGCCCGCGGCTCTGTACGATGGAGCAATAGTTGGCATCCTGTCAGCAACAGTGCTCTTTATCAATTCATTTCCGGATTATGAAGCAGATAAGTCAAAAGGGCGTCGTACTTTGGTAATAATGCTCGGGAGGAAGAGGGGTTCAATTATATTTCCTGTATTTATCATCGCTGCTTATGGCTTGATTGTAGGAGGCATTTTTCTTGACTTCACTAGATTTTACTCTCTGCTAAGCTTTACATCGATGCCACTTGCAATAAAATCCGTGATTTTATTGAGAAAAGATCCACAATCTGTTGATAAGGTAGTACCTGCAATGGCTTCAGCTGTAACATACTCTAGGGTTACTGGCTTTTTATTGGCTCTAAGTTTTATTTTATAGCAAATCAGAAGAATACTATCTGTACGCATTTACTCCTGAGATTATGGGTTATTGTTTGACCTGACACTAAATTTATTATCGATGGAATATTTAGACAAAAGAAGATCCTGAATTCCTAGAGGGGAACAAAATTCGATTAATTATTATTTTACATGGTATTATAGGTAATTAACTTGTCATTACCACCATCATCATCGTCGTCGCATTATTCTTCTTCTTACCAGACACTTGAAGGAAATGCCACGCCTGAGGGCTCAAAGAAATACGTGGAATATGCAGCCTCACAGGGAAGGCCGAGAAGTCACTTTAGGTTGTTTGACGGCCTCTACCTTTCAAGCTTAGGCATGGGGACATACTTGGGCCAGCCAAATGACGAGGATGATCAGGCTGTTGAAAATGCAGCCTATCAATCAATAAAGTCTGGGGCGGTCAATGTCATCGATACTGCAATCAACTACCGTGCTATGAGGTCTGAAAAGAGCATAGGTAGAGCGCTTTTGCGTCTTGTAAACGAAGGAGTAATTTCTCGAAACCAGGTTTTTATCTCTACCAAGAATGGGTACATCACAAACGATGGTGACTATCCTAACATTGACGTAATGGAATACATGTACAAAATGTATATCCAAACCGAAGTGATGGCTGCCAACGACATCAGCTCAGGTTATAACGTAATGAATCCTAATTATCTTGCAAAGTGCATTGAGAAATCACTCCTAAATATGCACATTTCTACAATCGATCTCGTTTACATTCACAATGCCTTTGAGAGCTGGCACGAAGATGTAAGCAAGGAGAAGTTTATGGAGATGCTCACAGCAGCGTTTGAAGTTTATGAGAAATATCGATCTAAAAACAAGATTCGTTATTACGGTATGGCAACTTGGACATGCTTTAGGGTTCCGCCCGGAAATCCAGAATACCTTTCACTCGAGGAAGCAGTCAGGTGCGCTGAAATAGCAGGGGGTAAGGATCATGGCTTTAGATTTATCCAGCTACCATACAATCTAGCGTACAGCGAGGCACTTTTGCTTAGAAACCAGTCAGTGCATTATGAGCAAAATCTTACAATCCTGCAAGCAGCAGCAAAACTAAACATCGGTGTATTTACCAGCATACCTCTCTTTCAGGGAAAACTTCTCAAAAGCCAGGTTCCTAATTATGGAAATGTTACAGACCCTGTAGCCAAACTCTTGCAGATCATTCGCTCAAGTCCATCAGTGGTTGCTCCTCTCATTGGCCAGAAAAAGCAAGAGCATGTTGAAGAAAACTTGAAGATCGCGAATATTTCCCCACTCTCAGAGTTTGAGTTTAAACAGGCTATTCAAGTACTTACCGGCCGGCAACTATAAGAAATCTACAAATTACACGTGTATGCCATGCGTCAGTGTTGTTGGTCTATCAAGACGTTATTGGATGTAAAAGATGTCTTAGTGGTTGAAGCGATTGATATGATATCAAAGATGGCCGCAGTAGTGGTAGTAGTGCTAGTGTTGGGAGCGGTGTTGATGGTCAATAGCTCAAGCATTCTTCCGATCCGTTACTCTTTATTTCCCACAACTAATGCGCTTGGTTCAGCTGCCAGCAATCAGAGTAGCGACGCTCTGGCAGGTTTTATGTACGTACAAGATACAAACTCAAATAATATCTCTGTAGTGGATCTAGCGACAAAAACAATTGTAAAAAATATCACACTTGAAAGCAGACCTCAGAATATAGAACTGTCAGGAGATCAGCAGACCCTTTATATTCTCACGACAGATAGAGATTCTGCAACAATCTATAAGCTTAATACTACAAGCAATGAGTTAATGAATGGCAGGATATCTGTGCCATTTTCTGCTAGAGATTTTACCAGCTTTAATGGTAAGATATACCTGAGCGATACCTTAGATGGAAAGGTGCTAGTCATAAACTCAAATGGAACTCTCATCAATGACATCTATGTCGGCTCCAGACCTCAGTTCGTAGAGGTCAGGCCCGATGGCCAAGTCCTTTATGTCACTAGGTCAGGAGGCGCTATTTCGATTGTAAATTTGGATCAAGATGTTTTGATAAAGGAAATAAATTCGTCGAGTATAGGTCATAATCTTTCCTTTGATAGAAGCGGAGCAAGAGCCTACGTTGTAAATGATGAGAATGACAGTGTCTCGGTTATTGACTCTCAGAAGCATGATATAATAAAAACTATCACTGTTGGCAAGAATCCCAAAAATGTTGCGTTAAATCCTGATGAGACACTTGCCTATATTACAAATATAGAGTCCGACACGATATCAATCGTGGATACACAATCTATGGAAGTAGTGGACGAAATTCCAGCAGGCAAGGGACCTTACGGAATTGCGTTTAGCTCTGATGGTGGCGACTTGGCGTATATTAGCAATATGGAGGGAAATGATCTTTCCGCTATAGATACTACAAGTGGCAAAGTCATTGCTACGATTCCCGCAGGAGGTTCAGGACCAAAAGAGATCGTTGCAAGGAAACCCGGGATCGAAATAGTAAGAGGCCAGGATAATGATAATAATAATAAGAGTAATAATAACAGCTATAACGTTAGGTCATTTGTTGTTGCTCGTCTATTTGTAGAAGTTTCTGACGAGCCAGACGAATATGAGATGGGCCTTATGTTTAGACAACAACTCCCTTTGAACGCAGGCATGCTGTTTGCATTTAACAGTGAGGAGCCTAGAACATTTTGGATGAAAAACACTTTGATACCATTAGATATGATGTTCATAGACAGCAACTCCAAAATTGTAGACATTTTCGAAAATGTCCCTCCATGTGAACAAGACCAATGCCCAACCTATCCCTCAGAACAGGCCGCTCAATATGTTTTAGAAGTTAACGCAGGTTTTGTGAATGAGAAGGATGTTAAAATAGGTGATCGATTACATATATTCGATGACGAGTTTAAAGGATATGATTCTAGCTGAAAGTATCCTAGATGTATATATGAATGCATCTCCAATGATTAAATTTT
Organism: Nitrososphaera sp.; assembly: GCA_045809625.1. Lineage (GTDB taxonomy): Archaea > Thermoproteota > Nitrososphaeria > Nitrososphaerales > Nitrososphaeraceae > Nitrososphaera. Next base: position 57,342 of record JBJMEA010000030.1, read on the forward strand.
TTATATACTTTCGCCTATTGAAGGCATATCATTAAAGTGACATAAGCAGGAGAACCAATCTTAGTTTTGTACATCATGATTGTTAATTTTTCCTTTAAAACCAGATGGTTTCTATGTCAGTTCTCTTTCTGATGGCCAAGTGAGAGAAAGGAGATGATGAATTGCCAGTATCGTTTTCCAAAGCGCCATGCCAGTGCAATTTGCCTGCAGGTACGCAGACCACATCTCCTTCAGCTAACTCAATCATTGAAGAATTAGGTGATTCCTCTGGCAGAGATTTTATAGTGGCGCTCCTGCCATTACTATTAATTTCAATTTTATCTACAATGACTACAATTCCCTTTCCTCTTATGGCAACTAGTGTCTGGTCAGTTGCATGGATGTGCGGCCTGGTTCTGCTGCCTTTTTTGAAAGTTACAAAATATAATTCCTGCTCCTGCGAAGTGTTACTATCTATAATCTCCCGTATTTCAAAGTCATCGCTCGTAAATTTTCCCCGATATTTTTCTTCATTTTTCTCAGGTCCAACAGGATAATAGAGGTTTTTCTTTTCCAATATCAATTGATTTTCTATCAGACCGTTCGTTATATAAAAAGTACTTAGATGATAAATCAATCCCAGTTTTACTACCATAAAAATTTGATTTTCATTCTTTTCTCCTAGAAAGAGATAGGAGCGGTTAATCTTTCTTGGACAACTGCTCCTTCTGCTCTACAGCTTCAGTCTGCATTTGTTTGTTACGTTAATCTCCCTCCTTCTGTGGATTAGCGATCTTATAACATACCTCCTAGTGGTATAGCATTCTATACTTAATGAGCTGAGATCAACATACTAGCAAAGCATTATAAGTAAAAGTAACCTGTGAAATTGAGGCGACCATCGCTCCTTATTTAGTAAAAATGCATAGTGATTGCCATAGTAATGATCTGAATGTTGAGCCGATAGCCATAGGTTCTTTTCAGACAATTCCTCTCGGCACCTTTATTAGAATGGCCCCCTTCTACCATAGAAAACGGTTATTCATAAATGTAAGATATATGACTCATCACATTGTACGATTGTGAGTTTGGTAAAATCGATTTGCAAGATTCTTAGTTAACCTATTCAATGCAGGCGACCTATCATCTCGTTCCAAATGCACATCTAGAATGCTAAATTCGTTTCTTGAATTGAGAGCTTTAGAAATTGCATCATTGAATTGTTCTTCGGTTTCAACATTAAAGCCTTGACCGCCACCAATAACTTGTGGAATACTGGCATAATTCCAACGCTGCAATTCATTGAAGGCACCTTCCAACATTAGTTGCTCTGTAAGATATATCCCATTATTCAGAACAACAACAATTGGGTTTAGGCCGTATCGCAGGGCAGTTGACAGCTCCACCCCCGTCATTTGAAATGCACCATCTCCAACTATGACTAAAGGGCGCAGAGTTCGCTCGGCTAGTTGGGCCCCAATGCCAGCAGGTACTGCAAAACCTAATGATGCATAATATGCAGGTGAAAGAAATTTTGTATTTCCACGGAGAATTAAATCTGCTCCTGCGAACAGAGCATCACCGACATCCGCTAGAATTATCATATCATCCGTGAGACATGAATTCAAATACTCAAACACATACTTGACTGTAACCCTCCTCCCAGGAGTACTTCTTGGCAAGCTCAATGCAAAGGTCAAGGCATTATTAACAGGAGTCCTCGAAGCAAGAGTCACGTATGGGGGAATAATACTCTGCTCATTATCTTGATTGTCCGTCATAGGAGCATCAATTAAAGCGTCGAAAAAATCTCGAATATCTATATTGTCATAATGATGATACATCACTGAAAGCTTTTCTGCACTTGCATATACCACCCTTTTCTGATCAATTTGCGCTGTAAACATACCTAGAGTGGTGTCACTCAAGGTTGCTCCCAGTATAATTATGCAATCACTAGATTCAACGTACTGACGTGCCTTTTCCTGGCCAATTGCCCCCTCATAGATTCCAATGAAAAAAGGATGAAGCTCGCTTATTACGGACTTGCTCAAAATAGTCGCCGCAACAGGTATTCTCATCTTGTCTATAATAGCCAATAGCGCATCCTGTAATCCAAATCTATGAATCTCTTCACCAGCAATAATTACAGGTCTTTTAGCAGCGCTTATCATGTTGCCTGCTTCTGCTACTGCCTCTCTAAGCGCATCGGGGTCACTTTGCTCAGGTCGCAGAATATCCAGTGGATGCTGATACTGGCCTGGAATCATTGTATATACGACGTCGCGTGGTAGTTCAATGTATATAGGACGCTTGAACCGCAAGGCCGCGGAAAGAACTCTCTGAATCTCGTAAGCGGCTGTTTGAGGATCGCCTAACACTGTTGAAGCAACGGTTACCTGATCAAGGATCCTTCTCTGTGTATCAAAATCACGCACTTTATGATGAAGTAAAGGATTCTTTATTTGCTCTTTTAACCCCGGGGCTCCGCTTATAATAACAACCGGCGATTTTTCTGCATACGCTTGCGCAGTTGTATTAATAAGCTTTAATGCACCAACGCCATACGTAACGCAAACTACTCCTAACCCCCGAACTCGTGCATATGCATCAGCTGCAAATCCTGCTCCTTGTTCATCGCATGTATTTACAACAGAAATTTTACTTTTGGTCAGCAGATCATAAAAGCTGAGGATATAATCGCCGGGAATACCAAAAATGTATCTGATTCCACGCCCATAGAGACTTTCAATTAGGTAATCTCCTATGCTGTAAGAATTTGTCATACCATTTTTCATTTATAGTGGTGTAATTAAACTTGCTAATGGAGTAGAAGTTCTTTATAAATACAAGACAAAGAACATCGACTCTTGTTCTCTTAACAATGTTTTGATAATTGCAGGTCTCTTGTGTAGACCAACGATCTTCGAAGATGCTGGCTTTATGATATACAAAAAGAAGTTCGGCTAAAGGAATCTTGAATAAGTAATTGAAATAATTTGAATAGTCAATCATGGCATCTTGGTTGTCATGCCGCCTAATACGAACTAGCCACATTTATTGCAAGTTAATAATATGGCGATATGGGAAATGCTTTCAGCATTCTGATTATACTTGCAGTAAAAATAAATGAATGTGATAGATATTCGATTTTCTTAATTCTACACACCTTTTGCTTTGAAACTGCGAATGCTGAAGAAGATTTTTCCAACTTTCTGACCTCAGTTAGACCCAGTTGCATGTATCGAGCACAAGTTAAGGACTGTCCTAGCGTACTCAAACCAATACAAACATAAAGAATTATTTTCAGAGGTGTATTTTCTTGCTAATATGGCAACCGCAGGGATATACCTCCAACCCATATAGCAATATAGCAATGTATTTATCATTTGAAATTTTTATTGGTTACAAGGTGCTGCAGGATGACTGATAGAATTAAATGCTCACACATATTGGTTAAGAAAGAGAGCGAAGCTGTAGCAATAATAGAAAGAATAAAGAAAGGTGAATCTTTTGCCAACCTTGCAAGAGAATTATCTATTGACAAAGGAAGTGGCAAACGTGGTGGAGATTTGGGAGTTTTTGGAAGGGGGATGATGGTAAAACCATTTGAAGAAGCAGCATTTAAGCTTAAGAAAGGAGAGATGACACAGGAACCAGTAAAGACTGAGTTTGGCTATCATATAATCAAGAGGGCAGGTTAACCAAAATAGGAAGGGACGGAATAATTTGAATGCGTATCTAGAAGAAGAACTTTATGATCTTATCACATATTGCATACAGAACCCCAAGGCTTCAGATTTTGAGCTAAAGAAGCAGAGGGTACAAGAGATCGGCAAAGAGCTGTACGCAGACGGTGGAGTTGATGCTATGGAGAATATCTTTTATCCAATTGAGTTTAGAATAAAAGAAGAGATTGGCAGGGATGCAAAATCATACCGCTCATGGTGGAATGACATCAGCAAAGAGTGGGTGTATTAAGACGAGTTGAGCCATCACGCCACCAGGAGTTCAAAATTGCAATCAGGTATGCACATTTTTCCATTATATATGAATGATTTAGGTGTTGTTTTACATTCCTGTAAATAATATAGTTATTAAAAGGATGCCATCATCCCAACAGGATGTAATTTCTTTATGAGAAGAACAGAAACAGAGAAACAGGAGTGAATGGAGGAGGACAAGAAGTAGTATGGTAATAGTAGATGTAAATGACCAAAAAAGATTTGATCAAGCCCTTGCTAATCTAACATGTGGATACTGCGATACCACTTATTTAGCTAAGGAGGATATGTCCTACCCAACCGAAGTTTATAGTCAACTTGGACGGGTGAAGATATGGAGAGCAAGATGCAAACAGTGTGCCTCATCCTCTGGTTTAAATTCAAACGTAGAAGATTTTCCACGCGAAGTAGAATCAATTGCAGGCAAAATAATAACACCAACAGACCGCGACGAGATTTGGGCTGCGCTTGAGAACGCCACGATTAACCTGACCTCTTTTGGTGAAACTTTCGTTCCTTTAGCGGATGTCCTCAAGGCGGCATCTGGCGGAAATGAAAAGGTCCGAAACATCTATCAAGTAGAAGGTTGGAAGAGCCCCGAAGATGTCGAACAAGATAATAAAGTCATCTGGCCATTAATTTATGAGATAATAGCATTAAGTGACAGCAATAAGTACCCTTCCTTCAAGATTGACGAATCAACAAGGAACGGGCCAGCATTGTATGTGACTTATAAAAGAGAGAAATGAACTCAATCAAGGATATACCTTACTCAAAATTAATTGGCAAAGCGAAGCGGAAGAGCAATGGAACTGAAGAAAGAGAAACGACTATTAAGGATAGGATAGGTCGGTCGTACTCCGGAGTACCGATCGCGGTTGTTATAGAGGTCTATTAAGAGAGATCGATAACACGATTATGATTACCATTACTCCTTGTCTCAGCTGGCGAGACCATCACTATCATAACTTTCTCAGTCAGCTTGTGCCCGGTGGAATCCTTGTGGTCTTCAATATCGCTGTGGAAAAGAAATTTCATTTTGCATTCATGACAGATCCATATTGCTTTTAGGTCATCTTGGTGCATGGGTGAATATCAATTTAGGTTATCGCATTTATTGATTGACTAATCATCTTCATAGCTTTTGTTCAAACAAATTACTTCAAACTAATGTATGTATTGGTTCTTTATTTGATAGATCTGAATCAAGGGCTATTTGACTACCTGCGAAATTTTTGTCCACGGTTTTTCCAGCTAAGTTCAGGATGAAATCGAGATTCTTACAGATTTACACCATTATGCTTCTTCAGCAGCTCGCTTAGCCAACACCAAATATGGATTGTGTTAATCATATTATTTTAGCAATGCTCTATCAGATTGACAGGACTGTATACTCTTGAAAATGCTAGCTATGACTAATGCGGCATTATAGTAGCGGTAGATTTTACTTCTCTTCTTAATACGAGCTCTCTCTCCTTCGTCCATTTTTTATTTTTCTTTCTTACAGATAGGCGAAAAAGATGACTCTTAGGCGATAGACTCTCTTAATATGTAGCAAATAAACTTCATCCAAAGTTACGCACTGGTTACCATAATTTTTTCTTTATAATGCAAATGTTATCATGACCAAACCATGTTTTAGAGAGAGAGCGCGGAATGCAGCATTGCTTGAGCTATGGTAGGATATTTCTATTTAATGTAAATTTTACAGTAACTTCTGTTCCTTTTTTTCCCTCACTATTAAAGAAGATAATTTACTCTAGCAAGATAGATTTTAGGTGGTAGCCAAAAAGTGCCTTCTGCTTACCCCCAAACAATCTCTCAAAATCCTTGACATGATAAGAAGAAAATACCACTCATCTGATACCCATATTTCCGAGGGCATTGTAGTTCAAGTTCAACCATATCCTCAATTCTGTCAAAACTAAAAAATGAGCCAAGATCACCAAACACAGTAATGCCCCATCTACCTTCCCTTTTACACGAAAGGAGAGTGTCATGACAAGCTTTCAAATCCCCAATGAATCAACGGATTGATTGTGCTTAAAACTTGAACTATTGACGCATGGGAACTGTCCAAGGACAGCTTTTCCTTTAAATCATTGATGTATGGTAGCAGCTGTTCCTGAGAGGGGGAATGGCAAACCTTAATTCAAATCGATGTAGGATTCCACTTAAGCAAATAATAATAGCTCAGAATTTTGGGATCAATAAAACTACCTGCGCCATTGCATTCCCTTTTGCAACTATATCTTCTGCTGCTCTAGATGTTGTTGTCATATGAACCATCATCATGTTGCTGTGGCCTTCTCTTCTAATATATAAGAACTATCATGGCAAAAATGAGACAATTTGAGACAACTTTCTAATCAAAGCCCTAAGTTGCACCTAGTACATCTAATTCCTTTTATATGCGAGCATGCAACAATTACCTTGGAAAGTAATAAAGGCAACCATATTTACAGCAGCAGCAGAAACAAGAGAGATAATAAATTTGGCTGGAAGGGTTGACAAGGATGATATCCCTAGATTTGTTATCTATAAAAATAGAAAAGATAAAAGAAGATTTGACTTCAGTCAGGGGATCAAGATGTTCTGCAGTGGGTCCTAGTTATACCACTTTCAGATTGATCCCTTTCCATATTGTCTTGCGATCTTTGGAGCTGTCCCTTACTTCGCCAAGTTCGTGTGGAAACTTTTTCTTTGCCAACTTGCAGAACGGGTCATATATTTATCCGGCTTGAACTATTGATCCTTTCATATAGCAAGATATATAGTAAGCATGTCATACGATATCGAAATTTAGTTTCTGGTTTGCTTCTATCGCAGCATATGAGTACTAGGATGACCATTTTCTCATCCATTGTAGCAAATTTATTATTGACTCAACAAGTTCCTGACCTTTTGCAGTGAGGTTGTATTCAACTCGGGGTGGAATTTCGTTATAGGAACGCCTCTCCAAAATACCGCTCTTCTCCAAATCCTGCAGCCTATAAGCAAGTGTCTTGCTGCTTATTCCCTTCATAGTCTCTCGAAACCTTTTATATCTGACGGCCTTAGTAGAGCAACAAAGAGGTATTAGAATCTCAAGCGTTCCTCTTTTTGTAATTAAGTTTCTAAGCTTTGCAGTTTCAGCCATCAATGAAGAGGGGTTGTATCCTTCAAAATTGCAGTTAATATCTTTGTAGATGGGAAGCTCTCGCCTCTTAATACGGTTGTTCCTATTATTGAGAATCTTCTTCCTATTAGTTTCCATCTTTACACTTACTTTCATTGTTTATCCTTGACAACTTAAATAGTTTCCATTGTAAAGCATAGCGATGGAAAAGAAGAATCCGCAAAATCAACAACAAGACATCAAGAAAGCAATACGCAAAACATACAGCAAGATAGCACTGCAAGAAGATACTAACGAATCTGGCACCTCTTCCTGTTGTGGGCCTACCTGTTGCTCTGGAGAAAATGGAGCAGCAGGTTCGCCAACACAGGCTGCTGCGGTCGTGGGTTATGAGACAAGTGAGCTTGAATCCGTGCCGCAGGCGTCAATTCTTGGAGTGGGCTGCGGAGCTCCCGTCAAGTTTGCCGATTTACAGAAGGGCGAAACAGTTGTAGACCTCGGTTCAGGGGGCGGTATCGATGTATTTTTGTCAGCAAACGAAGTCAGCGATACAGGTAAGGTTATTGGAATTGATATGAGTGACGGAATGCTAGAGCGAGCCAGAAGAAACGCAAATGAAGGAGGCTACACAAATGTAGACTTTAGAAAAGGAGACATAGAACAAGGAATTCCAGTTGATGATAATTCAGCCGATGTCGTAATCAGCAACTGTGTTATTAATTTGACTGTGAACAAGGTAAATGCATTCAAAGAGATTCATAGGATTCTTAAGCAAGGTGGCGGAAGGATGGTCATTTCAGACTTGGTTACCGACACAGAGATTGCTGCAGCCGATGCAGAAGAGGAGAGATGGTGTGGCTGCATAGATGGTGCACTCACAAAGGAACATTACCTTGACAGTATTAGACAGGCAGGTTTTCAAAATATTGAGGTTCTAAGCGAACAGCTTTACTTGGACGATGATAGCAATCAAAGGAATGGCGAGAGTAAGAAGAGAATTACTAGTGTAGTAATAAAGGCGGTAAAGTAACAGCGAAAAAATGAAGTTCAGCTTTCCAAGCAACAAACAGAAAAATGAACAACGACAACAACAAGATAATAAAGTAATCCTCTTTGTTTGTATAGAGAATGCTGGAAGAAGCCAGATAGCTGAAGGGTTCTTCAACCACAAATATGCACCAAGAGGCTACCGAGCAATAAGTGCTGGGACTAGACCTGTCTCTCAGATTAACCCCTTAACTGTTCGAGCAATGTCTGAAATCGGAATCGACATCAACAGCCAAAAATCCAAGTTAATTACAGAAGAGATGATAAAAAGTTCTGCAAAATCAGTAAACATGGGTTGTATGGAGAGAGCTGAATGTCCAATGCTTTTCATAAACAACGTAATAGATTGGGGAATTGAAGATCCAAAAGGTAAGCCCATTGAGAAGGTCAGAGAGATTAGAGATGAAATAGAAAGACGAGTTAGTGAAATTGCTCAAAGTCTCCAAAGACAGAATAGCAGCTAAACTAACTCTTACACAGAAAAGGTTTGCTGCTGAAGTACTAGGGACATTCATAGTCGTAGTATTAGCTACAGGTTCGGTTGTTATTGACGCCAAGGTTGGCGGCAAACTGGGATTACCTTTTATCGCGATTGCTCCTTTCGTTGGTGTTGCAATAGGTGTTTACCTTTTTGGCAAAATATCGATGGCGCACTTTAACCCTGCTGTAACCATGGGTTTTCTTATTAGTGGACACATTAGCAAAGTGCAACTCTTACAGTATTTTGCGGCCGAAATTATAGGTGCATTTCTAGCGAGTCTATTTGTGATGATTCTAATTGGTACTGAAGCGTCTTTAGGTGCAAATGCACCCGACTACTCCTACCCTCTTCCATTAGTGTTTGGAATAGAAGTTCTCGCTACTGCCTTGCTGATGGCTGTCATTTACCTTGTAGTCTATACCAAGGGCTTACGAGGTTTTGGAGGTTTGGTAATAGGAGGCATGGTCGGTCTTGATATTTTCTTCCTTGCATTCATCTCTGGTGCATCAATGAATCCTGCAAGGTCATTGGCGCCAGCTCTCCTTTCTGGTGTCCTTGGCAATTTGTGGCTTTATTGGACTGCGACATTTATTGGAAGTTCTGCAATTGCCTTACTCATCCGTAAAAAGTTCAGGAGCGTCAGAAGAGAGAAGTAGCAACTGTAAAAGATTTTCACGTCATGATAATGTGACCCGAGCTGTGCAATGAATGCCCATAGCATTCTTCACGTCCAATTCTTCTGTTATCCAAGCAAGAAACTGTCAGTCAGAATGTATAGACCAAGCCCTATGAGGACAAAAGGCAACACGATATGCCCCAAACGCCGCATCCTCCGCTCTAATAGAGGATGTCTGACAAGATAATACCCAATAGCACACCATACAGCCGTCATTGCCATGAATACAGCGACGAGCGTGATTACTTCCGAAAAAGAGTTGTAACTGGCAAACAGAGGTGTATAGATTCCGATATTATCACCTCCGTTTGAAATAGTAACAGCCGCAACTGAAAGGAATGAAAGATAATGAAGATGAACATATCCTCTTCTCTTGTCGCCTCTTAGTAATTTCTCTTTTGAAACTACTTCTTCTTCCTCAACTTTGTTATTAGTATTATTTCGCCATATCTCAAGGAGCTCTTTAATGCCTATAGCTATTGGCAGTAAACCCATTAGTCCTATAATGTATGAGGGAACCACTAGACCAATGAGCGAACCTAATGCGCTAATTGCGATAAGCGAACCAATTCCAAGATACTGTCCAATCACAATGTTTTGAGCTTGGAAATTAGAGCTTGAGAAGAAAACCATCAACACAACAATGTCGTCAATGTTGGTAGCAACAAAGGCAGCAACCCCAATTCCAATTAGGCTAATAAAATCAACTGACACAGCCACACATCCTTTGTATAATGATGAGTGGTAAAACTGCGATTAATAAGCAACAACCTTCCCCCACTAGCTAACCAATGTTTTTTTATTGAACATAAAATGGTTATCTTTCAATTTCTGAAGAAATCTATCTAATCTATCGAAGTTGATAGTATGTTGACAATCTAGCTTTGGTATTATTCTGCTATCGGAGTGAACTCCTAAGGACATACCTGCCCTTCTAAACGCAGGATTGTCATTTTCAGAATCGCCAAGATATAATACATCTTCTGCTCTGATGCTACGAATGCCATTATTATTACTACTATTATTTTTATTATCTTTATTTTGTTCTCGGCTATCATATACTATAGCAGTAGTAGTAGAAGCTATTTCAGATAATGTCAAATCAAACGCTATTTCTTTGTTGCATTCTGTTACATAAACATCCACGAAGGGATGAAATTCGTATTTGTGAAGGTAAAAGTGCATAGGCATAGGTTGATGAGAAAGATTTGTTATTAAGGCGGAGATATAATGTCTGACAATTCTCTTGTAATGATCCCAATCATTACTATGCCTCCAATCAACTGTTATGCCTGACAGTATTCTCTTATCATATGTATATTTTCTCTCCACTATGATGTTTCCAAAATCAGGTTCAGTTTCTATTCTTTCGGCAATTTGCTCTATCGCATTCGATTGAGCAAAGATGTCAGCCTCCTTCTTCTCCTTCCACAAAAGCCTCCTGCGTACTGGAGGAATTGATTGATGTTCTTCTTCAGCACTGCTAGTATTACCGGTAAATGTGAGTGTTTCAATACCCATCATACAGGATAAAACCTTAGCAAAAGCTCTAGTCTCTTTGAGAAAAAAATAATCTTTGCTTGAAATAATGCATACAGGTATCTGCTCTGATATCTCTTGAAGCGCTTTCTTAACTTCTAATGGGATGCGATTCTGACCCAAGCTCATCTCTCTTGCAGCATTTGCAGAACATAATGTTCCATCATAGTCTGAAAAAATTGCACGGATTGGTTTGCCGTTGTCATTACTACCATTCCCATTCTTTTCGGTAGCATCAGGAGAATCATTTGTCCTTATCATAGAGCATAGACTTCCTGTATTGTGACTAAGCCATTGTCGCCAACCATTCTCTTTATCTGTGGAAAGAGTCTGTCAAGCTTTGCTTGCTCGTCTACCACCTCTATTACTAAGGGATAGTTTACTGAAATTCCTTCAATGCGCAAGGTGGATTTTCCACGCCTGCCAAAACCATCTACTCCATTTATCACAGTGGCTCCGCAGATACCTGCACCCATCAGAAAATCAAGTAAAATATTGTAAAGACGCTTGCCGTGTAGTGTATCGTTCTTCTTTATCCTAATGGTCAGGCACCACATTTTGACTTTTGTCATAATAGCGTCATATCACCAGCTTTCTCCTCCATATCATCAAATTTTTTCATTATGCTCATTCTCATAAGAAACTGCTTCCACCTCGAATAATCATAATTGCATTTACCAATGGTCTTCCTGCAATTATCGCACCGATCGAGAAGCCAACATTTACCACCAGGTTTATTGCCATTCTGCCAAAGAATCGCTCATCAATGAATCTTGCAGTTTCAAGTGCAAAGGAGGACATAGTAGTAAGCGAACCGCAGAATCCAACTGCTACAAGCAAGGAATACTTTGAATCAAGGTTCCATGCAACTGCAAGCACTGAAAACATGCCTAGAATAAAACTTCCTATAACATTGACAATTAAGACGTTGATTGGTAGCGCATCGAGTATCAGAAGATGTGAAGATGTAATCCTGTATCTTAGAAAAGCACCTGCTACAGCTCCAATGGCGATAAGCATTAGCTCGATAATAAGACCTCTCATTTTTTCATCACATGCCCACCATCAATTGTTTTTCAACTATTCTGGTAGGCATTATCAGCGCCTTCAATGAAGAAAGTGCGGTTTAGGCTTTCTACTATTGCGTGGAAGCCAAGGCTAATGCCATAGCCTTACGTAATAGGTTATAGGATTAGATAAAAATCTAGCGCTAATATTAACAAATAGACACATCTCTCCGCATATGTCATTACTAGTATTCAGAGATGACTTGTCTTCTTAGCAACATCAACGTGGGGCATAAAAGATAACCACAGCACCAATTACCGCAACTATCGAACCTATAATCTCGTATCTATCTGGTTTCTTTTTGTCAACTATTCTGCCCCAAATAATTGCTGACACTATGAATATCCCTCCATAAGCAGCATACACTCGTCCAAATTCGGCTGGCTGCAAAGTAGGAATTATCCCATAAACAAAGAGGATTATGCCACCTAATGCACCAAGTGCACTAGTTTTCTTTTCACGTAGCCATAGCCACACTAGGTAGCCACCACCAATCTAGCAAAGACTAGCAATAAAAAAGAAAAGCAGAGTTACACCTATTTTCTTTGACTTTGTCCTCTCTAGTGCCACGGTATTATGAATAAAACCCCCTCTTCTAAAGGTGCTAGGCTAGTTGTAACCCTCGATCTGGAGCTTGACTTCATTAGATATATGATCATAGTGACCCTACAGCAAATAACCAACGAAAATATCTTCTATAAAAGAGCAATTTAACCAGGAGAATAAGTCAGAGCTGAACAAGACCTTCCAGATACACATAGATGCTAGTAGATGTGCTGTACACGATCTTGAAAAAGTTGAATCCCTCATTGTGAAAAAGTAAGCTCTACTTAAGCTGAGTGAAGATGTCCATAGATCAGAGAGGTTGTTTACTATCATATGGTGCTGTTGAATCGCTTGCGCGGCAGAACCATCAACTCGCGTCGAAGGAAACACTTTAGATAACTCACTATCTTTTATTTTAAAAGCAGTGTTTAAGACAACCTTAACAT
>JBJMEA010000031.1:0-3664 GCA_045809625.1 Nitrososphaera sp.
CAGCAAGGTCTGTAAAATATGGTTTAATACACATTTGGTATCTGGTCGATATTTCAATAAAGGCGTCAAATCTTTGGATTCTCCTCACGTTGGACATGTTGTAAGGGAGACCTCAGACAAAATTGTACTCTTTGGCGAAGGGGATGATAGATATTATATTCCAAAAGACAAAATCAGATTTGCTGCAGCCAATGTTCTAATTGACTTACCATTTCATGAAATTGTGAAGAACTACAAAGTTAGCAGAGAACAACCTCTACCTGTAGATAAAGAGCATACACATGATGATGCTCCAGAATTACCAGACTGTAGACCTGGCAACATATGAGGGAAAATATCCAAAGTCACTCTTTAACAAAGGTGTCAGAACACAAGACAAAGAACATGTAGGTCGTGTAATGACTGAAACTGGAGGCAAGTCAGTGGTCGGGGACACTACAACTGGCGCTCTGACGTGCCAAAGTCAAAGATTATTGCCTTTGGAAGAAACGTCATTTTGGGAATGGATTACAATGAAGTGCTCAACTACAAATTAGACAGAAACGTCCCACTGCCTACCGGAGAGCCGGTAGAGAAGCTCAGGCAACTTGACTTGCCATTTGAGATCCGATCGCAAGCGTCTAACTAGGAAAAATAATTAACTAGAAAGAGAAATTAATCCTCACATTTTTTCTTTTTTATTCCGGTTGTGGGGCCTGAATTGCACCCAAGCCTCCACACAGAAGACTATCTGCCAATATATGGTTTGATTACAGGACCCGATTTCGAACAGGACCTAGAATAATCTTGAAAATATTCTTTTGATCACTATAATTAAAATCCACGTGCAGCCGCATTTATTGTATGTATGAATGTTAGGTAAAGGCTTGACGGCTGTTTCCATTCCGCGTTCGCTAGAAGACGTATTCAAAGTAGCGCTCTTTTCCGACTACTCAAAAGTATACTACAGGGGAGAGACGAGGAGACTTTTCAATGCACAAAAGTGTGACGATGATTTCAATTCGTGCTCACTTCATTATTATGGTATGTCGCCTTTTTGCATGTGCTCTACCATAATGTGCCTTTGCATATCTCCAAAACTGTCAAACTCTTGACCACATGACCTACATTTGAAATACTTTGAAAGATCGTCGTTGTAATTTTTGTTGTCACTGGTATTCAAATATTGTCATCCCCTAAGCAAAATAGCGTCGATATTGCTGAAAAGCCTTTGGTATAAATGTATAACTCATAATAATAAAGGGGAATAATGTCTACACAAGACGATCATAGTTGTCGCACAAAATTCCACCAGGTCGTTGGGGCTCGTTTGTTGCAAAAGCCGACACGTTTATGGCAAAGACAGATGAGCATGTTCTTCAAGGAGTAAATCCCGGTGGCTACTATCAGGCAATCTGGTGCAGAGACGCATCTTACATTCTGAGAGACTGGACACTTTCTGGTAAGATGGCTGCAGCTCTACAACAACTGCATTTGATATGGTCTCATCAGATAGAGCCAGGAGGAGAGAAAATCGTTTATGGTAGAGGATCCCCCGAGATGAAATTCATGTCGGAAGAAGCAAAGGAGGATAAACAAAAAAAGTTTGCAGGAGCGCTGCCAACGACAATATACCAGGTGGGATTCTCGGAAATATACGGACAGAATCCTGACATTGATTCAACCGCATTAATGATTTCAACGACTGCTTGGATTTTGAATAAATCATTGAAGCACGCCTGCTCATCTGGTGACCCATCCTCTGCCTCTACTACAGCATCAGAGCATTCTGCAGAATATGTATCTAGTTTGTTGTTAAAGCTTGGAATAACAGATCCAAAAAGAGCAGTTGATTTGCTCATTCCTAGAATGCTGCGCTCAGTGAATTATCTTGCAAGACGCGACATAGACGACGACGGGTTGCTCGAGCAGAACCACAATGAAGACTGGATGGATACAGTCCTTCGAGCCGGCAAAATAGTGTATAGCCAAGCCTGCTGGATACTTGCATTGAGGGACTTGATGACTTTGCTGCGAGCGCTCGGCCGAGAAAATGAAGCTGAAAGGATATCTAACATTGCAGATAGGGCGATTAGTGCAGTAGAACAAAAACTATGGTCAGAGGAAGAAGGAGCATATATTGATATTCAAGAAACTCATCATATTGGAGGTCCTTACAGGACACTGACCCAAGATGTATCACTATACTTAGTTGCTGTCTCGCAAGGTTCGGTCCAAGATAACATATTGGATGTAGTGCAGGGACAAGAAGAAGGAACACAACAACAAAAGCAATATCTGTTATCCGGTAAGCAGCGCCCTGTAAAAGTTGAAAGTGGCAGCGATGACAATGTGCGTATCCATGACAGAGCCCTCAGAACCTTGGGGGCTCTCAAAAGTAGGACATGGAAGGAGAAGTGGCCCTTGGTTACAGAAGTTGCCCTCAAAAGCACCGGGCCGTGGACTCTCAAACCGTATCAGTACCATAACCTCACTTTCTGGCCATGGACAACAGGAATAGAAATGCTAGCAAGAAGCCGGTTCGATAAGGTAGAGGATAGCAATATTTTGCTCTCTACTCTTACCTCTGAAAGTGGTCCTCATATGCGCACACTATATGAATGGGTGAACCCACTCACTGGTGAGGGAGAGGGGGCATTTCCATTTAGAACTGGGATATCTGCTGTGAGGTGGGCTATTGTAGACATCTTCAACAATATCAAGAAAAAAGTATCATCGGCAGCAGAGACTTGAACCCATCATTTTCTGTTTTAAGGTAGTGGCGTTGTGGTCGGAAGCTTGATTTTAAGGTCCATATAACGGATAATGTCAGTTCATTTGATGTTGCGCAGCATTTCCATTTACGCTGCTAAAGGGAATTTGTGCTCGTGTTTCATTTAGAGGGGCCGAATGCAGGATATAAAGTCATTCCACCATCATTTCTGCACCCCCGCGCTTACGACATGTCTGCAGTATTGATTTCCAAGCGCCATACATTCATTCAATTCAATGCTGGTGTTTGAGTTGCCTTCAAGTGATTTTGAAATTATTTTGTCGTGAAGACCGTGACAGATCATGTCTTGATTGTTTGATGCTACCTTGTGCAGAATACAGTTCTTGCTTTCAATATAGAAGGACTTATCTTTTTTCTCCTTAGAAAGTGAGGATGCAAACCCCATTTGATTTGAAACATCATTTATGATCTTTAAAGAAAGTTTGAGATCATCAGGATGATGAGTATTCTTATCGATCTTCGCTCTAATACCAGCAGCAATATCTTCCGCTATTGATTCAATGATTTCTCTCGCTACGCCTTGCCCTTTTTTATCTGTCTTATCTAATACCAAGTTCAAAAACAAATCATATTTTCTTGGAAAGAATTCTACCCTTTTCAGTCAACTCGTACACCTTATTTGGCCTGCCCATTTTTTCAATCTTAAACTTTGACCTTACGGTCCCCATAGATTGCAACGATTCTAGATGAACTCTGGCGGCACTTTTCTGTATCTGTAACCTTTCAGCAACTTCACTGGCACCCTTTGAACCATCTAGCAATAGCTCTAAGATCCTTTCTTTCGTCTCACCTATCGTGGCTATTTCGTCTTGAAGAGGAACCATTACCCAACAAAAATGTTTTATACACTAATAAGTGTTTATTGTATCTAAAGCGTTGCGCCACCAGCAT
>JBJMEA010000032.1:0-6056 GCA_045809625.1 Nitrososphaera sp.
GAGATATCTCGTAATCCTTCCTGCAAAGTTTGACTGGTACGCAGATCGTCTTGAAATGTGAAATAAAGCTCTATTGGCATTTCTAATACTTTTTTGCCCACAACTCCTTAGAACAATCTCAATTCAATACCGTAGTATACCCGATTGATAAAAATGCATTAGGTGAGATTTGAACCCACGACCGCAGCCAGTTTTTTGGGCTGCTCTTTATTATCTATCTAAAGGGCAGAGATGTTAAAGAAGTGATAGCGCATCTGGTTCTATAATGTACTTTTCTATTGAAGATCAAAAGTACTATCTATGTACTGCTATATCTGATATAGCTCCTTATGACGTCATATGAATATGCAAGAGTACACATCAGTATTATTAGTAGCAGCAATTCTCTTTGCAGGAATTCTAGTTGCTAGTCCCTTTTCTGCGGTAGCACAGGAGCAGCAGCAGCAGCAACCTCTGAATACAACTACGACAACGATTACAGCGTCAGCAGGAAATAATACTACATCTTCAGCATCACCATCATTATCAGGAATAAAGTTATCATCACAACCTATCTACCAAGAAAGCACACCACCTGGAAAGGTGACTCCAATTAACCAGACACACATAAGCGCAACACATATTGGAAATGGCACACTAACTCTTCCTAACAGCAACCAGACTATTAGTACCACCAGCAACGGTACAGCCATTGCCTCACTTGCAACACCATCTGCTATTGCAAAAACAACCATCAGAGCAGCAAATGGTGAGACTGCAACTATTACAATTTATGAAATAATACAGTTCAACAATCCCACAGAAGCTCCTCTAGGTGGAGGCAAAGGCATTAAAATAATTATCTTCCACACCAATTCAACTGGTATGCTGGCACCATTAGACGGTGTGATAGCAGCAGGAATTAACGACATACAGCCAAATGGTGAGAGCGAACTAACAGCATGGAAATGGGAAAGTGGGATAATACCACCATCATTATCGACCAATACGAATACCACTACTAGTACTGGCACTGCTGCCACTTCTGAAACTAATGTGACAACAACAGCAGCAGGAACGACTGTAGGAGGAGGAGGAGAACAATAACAAACAACTCCGTCAATACCATCTTCAACACCGCTGCTGGAATAATAATAATAAACACAGCAGAGCAGCAATTAGAGGTTTTTTGCTTGCCTAATTGCTTTTATTCCTAGACTTTCATTATTCCTGTGACGACATCATCAAAACTTCCATCCAGTTCTTTACATATGGTATACCAGTTTCAAATTCCCATAGAGTAATGTCTGTATTGCCAGCTTCATCTACATCAGCCTGACCTACTGCAATCATGCCATCAAGAAATGCCAGCTGACCTGTTGTTGAGTTTGTCTCAAATATTGCAACTACAACACCTTTTTCTGTTCTTGCATTCACATCATGGCGTGTTATCTCGTAAATGGTTGCTGAAGCGTTTTCACCGTCATCTCCCGTGGTGAGAAATTCCTGAGCAATGACTGAAGTAGTATCAAAATTAACTAAAGCAGTACCTGTGCTATTTACTACAATGGTTTCTGTGCTATTTGGTAGTGTCAGTGTTCAATTTCCAGATAATGACGCTTCCACATGAGTAGCGTTGATTGGAGTTTGACCTGTGACTGTAATGTTTTCCCGATAGAAGGGCTTATAGGCCATTGGAAGGTTCATTGAACTAGTGGCATTGCATTGATTAGCAAGGCTAGCAATCCCAGGTTGAAATGTTGAAAAAACAACTATTATAAGAGCTGCAAAAATACCAGCAATACTTGTTCCATATGATTCGAGCTTTTGTTTTACTTGAAGCCACATAGCTCTCAAGATGGCATTATTTAAAGCCAGTTTGAAACAAAATAATGAGTCTATTATATGATTTCCAAAGCGGCTCTGTCAACTCTGCGGGACATCTCTGATAATCATCTAGGTGTAAACTTGCGGGACATAGATGGGTATAGAGGGCTCTTTGCTACTTGAACATACAGTAAATTTATAATAGCAAGTTCTAGCTCCCAGACAGACACTTTCATGAGCTCTAGATTAACCATTAGAGATAGGTGGACATTCTTTCTTGCATTCATTCATTCTTTGCGCCTTCGTAGCCTCCACTCTACATCACATCGATCGCAAAAGTAGAATGTATAACTGATCCTGCCTGCTCCATCCTGAGTGCCTTTGATATATCTCAATTCACTTCCACAGGCGGCACACGCCATATCTGAATAAGCGCGCACTAAAGCTAAAAAATAATTCTGGTGCTGGATTTGTTATCTTGGATGAGGAGAAAATCAACTTCCTGAAACAAAGGAAGATCAAGCTCAAAACAATACCGTAGATTACCAGATTGATAAAAGCAGGTTATGTGAGATTTGAACCCACGACCGCAGCCAGCTTTTTCTAATGCTGCTCTCTTTACCTCCCATCTAATGATGATAAAGATAATATCATAATTCTACCCCTCCTATTTTTCAAGCTAATCATCTTGAAAACTTATAGCCACTTCACATGCATTCCAATCTACCTTCTATGTTAGATCAACTAAATTCAAAGGCATCTGCTTTCTCTTTAGGATTGCTAGCGGGGATAGTCATATTTTCATCATCTATGCTAGATAATCCTACCTTCAACTATCCAACAAATGCTCTAGCTCAACCCTTTATTCAAACTGTAAAGCATAGAGACTTAGTAATTGACCTAGGGAATGGAGGGTTGAAGACAAATGCCCAACTTACTCTTCCTGCTGTTGGAAACGGTCCATTTCCTGGTGTTTTGCTTATAGCTGGCTCAGGAATCCGCGATATGAACGAGAGTTTAGACTATATTCGTATCGACAACCATACAGGCTCAAGAATATATCCACCAACTCCCTTTTTTCAGATAGCTGAATATCTATCTGAGAGAGGATTTGTGGTACTTCGATATGACAAGAGAGGAATAGGTGCAAATGGTACAATTCTCGATAATAATGTATGGGGGAATCTAACATTTAACGATCTAAAACAAGATGCAGAGAAGGCTTTAGCAGTCTTGGCACAGCAACCAGAAGTTGATCCAAACAGAATAACAATACTTGGTCACAGCGAAGGCACTGTTATAGCCCCCAGAGTTGCAATTGACAATACAACAAAAGCAAGAAATTTAGTACTTATGGGAGCCGCAGCTCAGAACGTTTATGAACTAGGGTACAACCAAAATGTTGACTTAAAGATACTCTATGCGAAAAAGGTATTAGATCGTAATCATGACGGATTATTGTCAGTATCGGAAGCAAACAAAGATCCTATTTTCGGCAGTATGATAGGGAACGTTACAGAGCTTCCTATGCGGCATGATAATACTACTACTACTTTAACCACTAGTAACGAGACCGCCACACAACTCCAGCAAAATGCAAAATACAATACAACTAGTGATTTCTCTATAAGCATCAATAATGAACTTAAACCCATATTAGCAGAGGGATATGAATCGATTTCAGTTGTGACGCCAGGTGAGAAGTGCGCCATTAATCTATGTCCTGTTTGGGTACAATCACACCGCGCTTTAGAACCTACTTTGAGTATGATTGGTAATGTTTCTTCAGACACTAGCATTCTAATACTCAATGGAGAAAATGATACACAGACTCCAGTACAGGGAGTTTTTCTTCTACAGCAAAGGCTAACTGGACTAAATCATCCTGACCATACCCTGATAACTTATCCAAACCTTGGTCATGCATTCTATCCTTCATCTCAATGGTTGACTGCCTTAGGACCTATACCAGAATATGTCTTAGCGGACCTATATTCATGGCTTGAGGCTCATTCAGGGTTTACAAGTGCTACGGGATTTGTCCGACAATAACCTAAAACGAGTCAAACCAACGCCCTATTTTACTAGATTGATAAAAATGAATTATGTGAGATTTGAACCCACGACCTCAGCAATGCCAGCTACTTCTATTTGAGGGTAGGTACGGAAAGAAAAATCCATACTGTCCAAATCCCACCCGGTCCGCCATCTTGCTAGCTTTTTTTTAAGACTTCGTTTAAAGTTGCTATCCTAGACTCGCGCAACGGCTCCTCGAAAACACAAGAAGGTTCCCCAATTTCTTGCCTTTCGCGTGCCGTCTCCGCCTATTCTTTCAGATAAATTAGGATAGTAATGGCTCCTAGCCAGCTTTTCTTAAACCACGACCATCTATCTAAAAGGATATCAGCTCTGGGAGAAGAAGTTTAGTAATAAGAAAGCACAACGCTTTGATGCCACAACTCGACTAGCACCATTAGAGGAGGGGGTTATTTATGATGCTTCATAATTGTGATCTTTATCACCATTATAGAGGATTCTGATGCGTATCAAGTTACCTAGAAGTTACTGCTCCCTTTATTAAGTGTCAATACTCTCGTAATTTCAGATGAATGACGTAGGAAGAACAATTTTGGTAACAGGCGCAACTGGAACTGTGGGTAGTGAAGTAGTAAAGCAGCTTGCATCATCTTCCTCTTATTCTTCAGGTCAAAGTATTATCAGAGCAGCTGTTCATTCTAAAAATAAAGTTGATAAATTTAGTCAATATGGTAGTGAAATATTTGAAATTGTTAATATGGATTATAATAAACCAGAAACTATTGCCGCTGCCTTAGACAAAGTAGGTAAACTCTTCTTACTAACGTTACCTTCACTTAACATGACTGATATTTCTTCGAAGGTGGTAAGGGAAGCAAAGAAAAATGGCGTCCAACGTATAGTGAAGTTATCTGTATTTGGAGCTGATGCTGAACCCGGAATAATAATAGGAAGATTACATAGACAAGAAGAAAAAATCATAGAGGAATCTGGAATTACTTATACCTTCTTACGGTCAAGTGCATTTATGCAAAATTTTGTTAATTACTACGGTTATACAATAAAAACACAAAATGCAATTTATCTTCCAGCAGGAGAGGGGAAGGTTAGTTTTGTGGATGCTAGAGATGTTGCGGCTGTAGCTGCAAAGTTACTAACCGAAAATAATGGAAGAAGCCGACATGATAAAAAGGCATATGTTGTTACTGGCTCAGAGGCATTATCGTATAGTCAAGTAGCAGAAATCATTTCTAAAGAGATCGGTAGGAAAATATCGTATATAGATACCTCAGAAGAAGATGCTCGTAAATCAATGAAAAGTATGGGTAGGGAAGATTGGCTTATTGATGCTATATTGGAGGAATTCTACAATACTAGAGCGGGTAACAGATCAGAAACAACCAATATAGTTGAACAAATTATAGGACGAAAGCCGACATCGTTTGCACAATTTGTCAGAGACTATGCTAATTCTTTTAACTAAATACAGAGATTTGATGAATAAAGACTGCTATGGAATGAAGCTAGACTAGTAAGCAATGTAAAAGAGAAACTGAAAGATTCCACATCAAGTCGCTCTACCTCCATCGCATGTGTACTGTCTGACAATATCCTAAAACAAACTCAATTTAATACCGTAGTTGTACAACAGTAAAAAGTGGACCGGGTGGGATTTGAACCCACGACCTCAGCTCTCTTAGGCGCCTTCTTATCTAAAGGAGCAGCAGCTAGGAAATATCATTTATTTGTTCAAATCCCACCCGCTCCTTTTTCTTTGCATGCAATGCAGTATTCTGTACCATCAGGAGAAGTATTGAGAAACATCCAATTCAGTAAGAAACAAGGGCGGTAGATTTTGGTCTTCTTCGTTTGGTACAGGGAAAATAGAAAATAGAGGTCAGATCATCATGCTGAGCCTGCGCCCACCCACCTCGAGTGCCAAATCTTCATCATGATACAAAAAGGAGGACTTATTTTTCAGTCGGTTGTGACTTTATGTAGGGAAATTTGAACTTTATCTGTTACTTGTTGTTCTCAGAGCTAATCCACTCCTTTAGGATCGCACTTGAGAAAATTCATGTTATTATTCAAGTTGTCAGAGTTCCTCTTCTCTGCACCTAAATCTCTCGTTCCTTGATTATCTGCCCCATCTGATTGTAGGCTTTAAGAAGGCTAAGACATTTTTCAGTAGTCTTGAATGTGTGTGTTTGTTC
>JBJMEA010000033.1:0-17706 GCA_045809625.1 Nitrososphaera sp.
TACTCCCAAGAAGATTACGAAAAATTGTATGTCTTAGATTTCCAGCGGCCGGTGCACTAAATAAGGCAAGAAATTTTATGCTTAATAATAAGTTATTCATTATTAAACGTTCCTGGAATGACCATTAAGAAAAATGGCTCAGACAGGAGGTCCAAGGATATAGAGGATCGCAAAACGACTTGGCTTAAGTCAGAAGATGCAGTTCGTGCTATCCAAGATCTAATAAGATCTATGAAGATGAATGCTGAACAGAAAATATCACTTGATGATGGCATTAACAATCTTTCCAAGGAAGTGGAATCTATGATGAATAGAATTGATATGGCACCCTCCACAACTGAGCAGAAGAATCTACTCTCTGCGTACAGAAAATTCCTACAACAGCAGATAGCAGTTGTTAATCAAAGGCTTAAGAAGAAAGATTAGCAGAAATGTACACGGATTATTCAACGAATCATGCATAGGCAAGTTGCCATAAGACTAGAACACCTTTTACTGATAGTTGACCACTTCAATATAGGGGAGATATACCTCTATAACATCATTGATTCTAGGGTTGACATTCTCTACTGCTCTCGTATATGCATTCGCGAGCTTCTTCGGTGTGACTTCTCGTTTTGCAAATAACCCGATAGAGCGATACTATTAACACCAGTATAATCTACTAGGTTCATTCTAACCAACTCATCCAATATAAGCAAAGAGTTGAGTAGTTCAGCCAGCTGAACTTGGATATCGCAGTCAAGGCTATAGAGGAGGCTGTACAGATGATCAACCGCTGAACTGCTTTGAAATTTGCAATATTCGCTCATCCAAGAAGACCCAAGGTTTCCATAGAACAAATAGCGATGCATATTCAATCTGCGGGTTTACAATATTCTCAAAATGAGCCAGATGTTGCCATAGTGGTAGGAGGAGATGGCACATTTGGGTACTATGGAAGGATCCTTGAAATACCTATGCTATTTGTGGGAGTATCAGAATATGATATACTTGGCAGCAAGGCAAGACTTGCCGAAACCATGTATGATCGTCTTGAGGATGCTCTCCACAATATTGATGCTGGAAAATATTGGGTAATGAGTAAGAGAAAGATTTCTGTAAGTTTTGACGGCCAAGATTCGGATGTTTTAACGGATGTTTATTTGGAGCGGGGAGAATTCGCAGGTTGTATAAGGTATGCCATCCATGCTAGCAATGGGCGCTCGTCATTTAATGAATACGCAATCGGAAACGGAGTCATTGTAAGTACATCTTATGGCTCTGGAGGATATTTCTCATACCCTGATATCCTCAAATCAAAAGAATGGCATCAAAATAGAGCTGTTGGAAGATTCTCGGACTATAGAATGGGCATTTGTCATATAATTCCAACGTATCTTGCGCGTGAAAAAAATAATAATAAACGCAGTTTGACAAACAAGATTCAGTATACAGTTCCGATTGATTATCAAATTCAAATTAGACTCGTGCGTGATGCAGCCGTTCGTCTATATGGAACTACTGGTGACTCGAAAAGAAAGAAGATACATCTTGATGACATAATATCAATCTCTTCATCCAAACATATTGCCAAAATCATTAAACTAAAAGCATAAGGGTCAAAATAGAAAATAAAATGGCAATGGCCTCTCTTCATTGAACCACAAGCACAGGGCACTCAGTATGCCCTACTACTGCACTTGCTACGCTTCCCAGCACTAATCGCTTTAAGCCTGACTTGCCCCTTGTACCAATGACTATCAGATCAGCCTTCTGCTTGGAAGCATAGTTTATGATTGATTCAGCTACTGATGTAATATTGAATATTGTCTCTGCAGTTACCTTGATGCCATCCTTTGCTGCTTTTGATTTAACTTGTGAAAACCACTCCTCCGTCAGTTTTTTTGCCTCCTCTATATATCTAGTGATGGAGAGAACACTAGGTGACATATACTCTATGTAAGGCATGTCGGCAACTGCATGAATACAGATTATCTCTCCACCTGCTAATCTGGCAAGGTTGATTGCATACTCGGCTGCACGAAATGAAAACTCAGATCCATCCAATGGAACTATTATTTTCCTTGGCGATCGATCTGAACTCTTGCTACTAGCGATAGACTGAGAATCTCTAGAAACTAGAGGAGATGGTGTACTACTCATATTGCTATCTCCTGTCACTTGTGGTTGAACCTCTCTGGCCTCTAATTTCATAAATTATTTTTTCTCAATTCCTAATTTAAAGATCAACCAAGTCTGTAATGCATCGCCCAGCGCTTTACCTTTTTCACACTAGGCGTGGTAGGAGCATGAAACAAAGACATAAACGCATTACTTGGATACATCAAGGCCCTATAGCTATGCTTGCTCTTGTGATACAGAAATGCATTTTGGTTGAAGTTCCAGTGATGCGACCGAGAAGGGAGTATACCATCATAGGCTTGCGGAAGGTTTAATGATTGATAATGATTTTGCGCATAAATTCCGTGGCATCATCGAGATGTTGACGATGCAATAATAAGCCATATGGTGCATTACACTTAACTTGTACAAGAGCTAAACCAGTCCTTCTATCCAACTGGTTTGATATCATACATTTGAAAATATCATCATCTCTGTTGACATCCAGATCACCTATTTGAGGGTCTCCTGAAAAAATATGAGATTCATAAGGGTGGTGAATTGTTTTTTATTCGCCGCTTCAGTTATTGCCACACAAAAAGAGGAGAAGAAAAAAGTGATAGAGGCGAGGAACACGCTTTTTGAAAAAGCTCTCCCCAAATCAAGAAGATGGATTGACTATTTCGCAATCGTCTTCAGAGATTATTTTGTCGCCTTCGGCTGAATTATAATCATGTACCGTATCCACTCCGCTATCGCACCAGAACTGGTCACTACCTGGGCCACCGTAGAAGTGATCGTTTCCCTCATTGCCAACTAAACTATCATCTCCACCAGAACCAGAGATGACATCATTTCCGCCACCCCCAACTATACGGTCATCTCCTAAGTTACCATCGAAGAAGTCATCGCCTTCGTCTCCATTGATAGTGTCATCTCCAGATCCACCATTTGCAACATCTGATCCAGGACCCGAATATATCAAATCGTCGCCTTCATTACCACTTATACGATCAGCACCGTCAAAAGAATATACCACATCATCGCCAGCCAGGGCAACAATATCATCTTCCAAGAATGGAGTGCCAGTTATTACATCATTGTCTGCGCTACTATAACATGAAGCCTCACCTAGGCATTGTATTGTTTCTGCTGATGCAGTAGATACTACTGCTGTGCAGGTTATAGGAGCTAAGAATGCGATTGCCATCCACAATTTAACCCTTGTTAAATTCATTGTACTGTAATTTGGTACCTGTCTCACATAACCAATACGTATAGCCGTGATATAGAAATAGCAATGGTACTACACAAGTAAGATTCATTAGCTATTTAGGACATTTGCAGTTCCCACCATAATATGTAATAATGGAGGGTAACATGCTCCATGAGCCCAAACCAATTACCTACTGTTGCGGCATAATGTGACCAGCTTCTGTTTGTATATTGGTGTGCTCCTAGACCGTGGAGTGACACTGTGTGAGTAAAGCAGTTATCTCATTTATTTTTTCGTTGCTTCGATACTTTCGAACTAGCCCTTGAAGTATCTCTAGTAGACGGTAAATACAGAAGGATGGTGAAGACTGTTATCCATCCAATTTCACCAATCAATGGATAAAAGAATGTGAACCCCCAAAGAGTAAAACAAGAACATCTCTGAGACTATTAGAATGATCAATACTGCTTCTAAGCCAAGAGCTATAGTTCACATCCATTTCTTCCGAAACCATAATCCTGCAGCCAGAAGATAGGAAACACACTGCTGACCGCAACCAGCCAAACGCCGACCAGGCGACTTGATCATGCGAGTTAAACGGTAAGCATGGAATCAAAGACTGCTGCTGCAGCTAAAATATTTTCCAGACGAATCGACTAGTAGTGTAGCAACTTACACTATCGATATTGATGAAGGACAAACTCAGACACCACCACAATCATAACACCCAGGGTTCTTGTCATTAAGACCAGACTGATTTGTATCACATCACTCGCTCAGCCGTGCTCCTTGTTTCATCCCCCGAGAGGCCCAGATTGCCCCCATTGCGGCGAGGGATCCAAGAAAAATGACAACAACGGCGGCAATATTCTGGTAAATGTTGAAGTTCTCGGCATAGAAAACTAGCCAGAGAATGCCTATTACAGAACTAAAAAATGTGAGGATAGATATAGCTACTCTCCAACCCATTCCTTTGGATGTATTGTTATTTAGTGAGGTTTCCATACCAAAACTGTCATACTTTCTCAATAATATAGGCAGTAGGTTTGAGCTGCCCTGCACAAAAAACGTAACAGCATCATTCTAGCTTTCTGCGGCTGTCTGTTTGCCCATCACTCTTTCAATATAATTTTTGGGTTCTAGGCAGCGCGATTTTGTACTGCATTCAGGGCTTTAATTCCTTCAAAGAGCGTTCTGAGATTGTGTCAATGATAAGACCTTTTATTGGATGGTTCTCCATGACCCCTTTTGAAGGTCGCAGCAGAAGTTAAAGCGAGTCGAAGTTTCCTCGTCTTCTGTTTGAAATCATGAAAGGATGAAAAATGCACAGAGATAATATGTATATGGAACATTCACTCGTTTGATCTGACTTTTAATACACATTTCATTTGACAGGTAATGCAACACTATTATACAATTTTTCTTCTAAAGCCATAGAGCATCCTGGAAAAGTAAACTTACATAACATATGTTTATACTTACCTACTTTAGAAGTCTTATGAGTAGCCTAGATTCCATACCTGTCTCCCAAGTTATGACAAGAGAGGTTAGGACTATACAAGAAAGTGAGATGATACAGCAAGTATGTAAAATAATGATTCAAAACGACATTGGCAGTGTTGTAGTTGTTGCTGCTCAATCAGTTAACGCTCAGGTTTCGGTAGGGATAGTTACCGAAAAAGATATTGTAAGGAATTTGGCAGAAAAGCCAATATCGTTTTCCTCACCAATAAACCAGCTAATGAGCAAGCCAGTAGTAACCATTCATCCTAATGCCTCGCTTCAAGATGCATTGGCGGAAATGCAGGCAAGAAACATACGTAGACTTCTTGTAATGAGTGACGATGGTAACAACATGGCAGGAATTATAACAGACAAGGACATTATCCGATATATTGCAAGAAATGAGTCTGTGTCTTCTGGTCTTATTAACCACGATGTACTTGCCAAAAATAGAGATGGCTGAACGCTTTCATACTATCCTGCTTGACGATATTATGCGTAAAAGACCATAAAGAATGCAAAGGGTATATGGCGAGTACTAGTGGAACAACAACATCAACAACAATTCCTAATGTTCAGATCGTTATTGTCCTAAGCAAAACAGGTTGTTTAGATAGTTTACATGCCATCAGCAGTAAGTCTTAATAGTTATCTTTGATCTTTAAGTGATGTTATGAATAAGATTTCGATAGTGCTGGTTACTACAACAGCCGCTCTGTCAATGATATATCTAATATCTGGTGTTATACCGTCAATACAGGTACCGCAACAGGTGCAATCAGCCTACGCTCAAGCTAATTCACAGGATAACAACTCTAGCAACACTACTGCTGCATCTAATACAACAACGTCAACAACTGGCGGGAATTTACTATCTGCTATACACCCTGGCACAGATGCTAGTCCTATAGCAGCCGTTGTATTCATAAATCAGGATGTTCCGGGAAATGTATTCTATGTGCCAAACAATGTCACCATGAAAGTGGGCAATGAACTACTAGTTGTAAACAATGGCACAGATTTTCAATCATTGACAAACGGTATGGGTCCTGATGATCCGAATGCCGGAAAATTCTTTAATACTGGCCCAATTGCACCAAAAGGCTTTGCAGAATACGTAGCCGCTAACCTAGGTCCTGGAAACTATCCGTTCTACTCAACTAATAGTACAGCTGCTACCGGAGTTCTAACAATCGAGCCAAATAGTTAGCTGACCATCACTACTGCGAATGACTCATAAAGAAATATGAAAACAAGAGGATGTTTAGTCAGCCATTATTGCGCAACTATCAGGAGAAATTGCATAGACGAAAATGACGCACCACAATGCAAATTCACATCAGACTCCTCAGATGAGGTGCGGAGGATATTTTCCACGCTTTTTTCTTTTTATTCTACTTTCACCAATGACTTAACAGATATCTAATATTTTTTTCTCGATGCGCTTTTAAAATTCCTGATTTGATTCATAGCGGAACAAGAGCGAGGAGATAGAGTCGCTAGAGGTTGTTATCTTAGCTGAGAATAGCAATGATAGACTTCTAAAAAGAAGGTATGATAGTAGGGATTGTCTTCTGTTAAGATGATTATTTTTTTTATTATTATTGGCAATTCTTCTAAGTTGGGCTGATGATGTGGTAATAACAATCCAGCCAGAAAATATTAGGTTATATTGCGAGAGCATAAAAATGTGTAGTAAATAACAGAGCGCTTTGAAAATATTCAAAAGAATGAAGCGGAACATATAAATCATAAGGTTTTATCTTTCAGGCTGAGATGATTACTATTCTCAACAAGTTAAAGAATAATATCATTATGACAGCAATAACGGCAAAAAACCCAACGAAGCAATAGGAGGATTCAGAAAGAAATGACTACAACCCGTAAACTATTTCTATCATCATCGTTAACGGGCAAAGCGTCAGTACTATCTCTGTCACTACTGCTGGTTGCAAGCGTTCTATTTGCAGCACCATCAATAACAGCAACAGTAATGGCTCAACAGCAGCAACAGCAAACAACAACGACAGAATCTACAGCGACAACAGGCCCATTAACGCCACAAGAGCTAAGAGAGCAAAACAGACTCTCAAATGTAACTAATGCTATAACTCGCAACCTACAGCAAGGAGAGATGAAGATTAATGGTATCGTATATACACCTAGATGGGCAAATCCTGTATGGGTACAACCAAACTCCTTATCAGTACTGTTTGTATATTGTCTTCCTGGTGAATATGCAGAATCTGGACAACAGATTTTAGGCAGCCGTGACCTAAATGTCTTGGAATCATATTCTTTAGCTTTGAGTCCTGTTATGACTGGATGGCTCATGGTTGTAGAAAATGAGCATCAAACAGAGAGAAGTCCAGCTGCAGTAGGTGTAATCTGTACATCAGATGCAAATGACCCTGAGTCTAGGATTGTTAGCCCACAGGAAAAGACTGCGATAAAGAATGTAGTTCAGCAGTTCATTACCATCCGAAATATTCAGAAAACCAACATCACTCAAATCATTATCATAATTAACAATGTCACGTCAAACCAGACAGGTGGAGGAGGCGGAGGAAATAATCAAACAAGTCCGCTTACAGTGAGTGGATACTGGGACACCGAGGATGGAGGCAATGCACCAGCCACAATTTCATTTGAATCAGATGTAGATGGTGGTAGAACGCCTTACAATGTCACGTGGGACTTTGGAGACGGACAAAAGGCCACTAATAGTGCTGGTTGTTGCCGTCATCACACATATGAAAACCCTGGCCACTACACTGCTACAGTTACTGTAACAGATGATTCAGGTCAAACTGCATCTGACAGTACAACGGTCAATGTAGGAACACCTTCAGGATTAAGTGTTGTATTAAATTATGGACCCATAAGCGGAGAAACTGCACCAGCCACATGGTCATTTACAGTAAAAATGTACGACCCTATCTCCAACAACAGGAGTGAGTCAGACTACACATATCACTGGGACTTTGGTAATGGCCAAACCAGCGATTCACCAGGCCGCACTACTACTCACACCTATGAGAATCCTGGAATATACACTGTTACCGTAACTGTCACAGACCCTGAGGGTAATACTGCAACATCTGACTCTGACCTATGCTGCAGAGCTATTGTAAAATCAGCATCATTTGAGGTTCAAATTACCAAAGATATCCAAGATGGAACTGAAGCTCCATCTAGTTGGTGCTTTGAACCAAGCATTGTGCCAGGTGCAGAAGGATTGCCAGGTACAGAAGAAGGATTGCCGCCATATTCATATAACTGGGAATTTGGCGATGGTCAATACAGTTTTGACAGAGACGTATGCCATACATTTGAGCAGCCTGGAGATTATGTAGTAGCATTGACTGTGTACGATGCCGCAGACACGGTAGCATCTGCCAGTACTACTATCAGAGTTCTCCCACCACTTGGGACAACACCGCCATCAACTAACGATACAGGAGGTAATGACACAGGAGGAGTAACACCGGAGCCTCTTAGAGCTCAGCTCAATTTGGACAGCACAGATATACCATTCACTCATAGATTCGAAGCAGATGGACATGGTGGTACACCCCCTTACACTTATCACTGGGACTTTGGAGATGGGCAGGAGGCCAACGTGCAAAACACTCGCCACACTTTCGCGAATCCTGGAACTTACACTGCTACGCTGACTGTCACAGACGCTACAGGTCAAACTGCATCTGACAATACAGAAGTCATTGTTCAGCCAGCAGCACCAACAACAGGTGAGCCAACAACAACTAATGAGACGGCAGCAGCAGAAGTAACACCACCTCCTGCAACAGGTGAAGGAGAAACCACGGCTCCAGAACAGCCACCAACAACGGGAGGAGGAGGAGTAGCTGAAGAACCACCATCCGCAGGAACAACAACAACTGAAGGAGAGGAAGCTACAACTACTACTACACCCCCAGCAAGTCTTGACACATTAGGTCAGTAGTGCTATCGACCCTAACTAGGAGTCGATAAGTCCTTTCCCTTCTTTTCTTTTCTTTTTTTGCCTCCTATATCTAGGAAAATTTGTAATTGAATAACTTACACATTCTTTTTCACTGAATGTTTGCTATTATGGACAATAACAAGAAAGGATAATGGCAGAGACTCTAACCATCTTCTTTAAATTAAGAAATAGGTTAAAATTTTCCTTCATATACTATCATGCATTTCCAACATGTCAACAACAGATATTCGCTTGTTCTATCAAACTTAGTTGCTTGCCACATATGTTACAGCAGTAGTATCCAAAATCTAACTGCTTCTTTCTTGTCTTCCAGAGTAAAAACTGCTATTTGCCCCTGCAGCCACTCCAAGGCGTCAAGTTCTACAAGCAACCTATCTGTCTCTTGTATATCTTTACTATTCTCCAATAATCCCTTCTTTTCCGAAATTAGGGTTTCAACCTTTTCCAGGTCATAAGCGGCAGACCTTATAGCCTCTATATCTGTAACTGTAAGGTGCTGTTTACTTCTGGCTTGTTATCGGGATTAATCTGTCCTCTTGGGCAGGAAATTCTCTCGTTGATGATTCGCTGTAGCGTAACAATTACCATGCGGGTATCTAACGAAGCCTAGCACAGAAGAGGATGCTAATAAAATGTCTAGCACCTTGAAGAAAGAGGGAGGTAGAAAAGCAACGGCATAAACAGATTAAGGAGTACCGGAGTATATCGCATAGCACTTTGATATTCCTATTGTACTCTTTATGATGAGAATGTTAGTACCTGGCAGCTCTAGTTCCTCTCACTATAGGGCCACTGAGGGTAAAGGGAAGGGGATGCTCATAGCTTGAAATTCATCTTTGTCTTTATTATGCGAAAAACAAAAAGAAGAATCAAACAATCAAAGTAAACTAAAGGGTATTTTTGTCAAAGAAGAAAAAAAAGAGGAAGAGACACCGAGGGTATTATCGCTGGCTGGAGAGATATACGACTTCCACGGCTTGCATTACAGCCCAGCGTGCCTAAATCCTCCCATGATTAGGTTTGACCCAGGAGTGATTAGGCCATCGAACTTCTTTACAAGTTGTCCAATACTTTCATCTAGCATCATCTTCGAATAGACTTGATTTGCATGAGCTTGGTCTCTATAGAATTGCAGCAGAACCCATAGTTCCTCGTCTTCGGCTACAGAAAGCTTCTTTGTGATATTTTCCAAGCCCCTAGGGACAAACTCATTTTGGTCAGTTGTAGATGTACCTCCGAGATAGTAAATCTCAGGTCTCACCCCTTCTTTCTTGAACCATTCCATAAATGGCTGACCAATCTGTTTCATGGCATCATGGTTCCTTTTGGGTGCTCGAATGAAGTTGAGCCCTAAATAATTTCCAGTTTCTTTTTGTTCTATTCGTGTATTGGATTCAGTTTTGTCTTCCATAGTATTATCATATACCTAACAAGGTATGATAAATAGAGTCAGAGCTGTTGAAGTACAACAACCACCAGCAAAACTAGCTGGAAGCTGACATATGTGAGAAGATAATTATTGAATATGAAGTAACAGATAAGAGAGCGGTTAAAAGCAAGCATATTCTTCTTAGTTTAAGAGAAATTGTTCATAAGCGAAGCGGAATTAGACTATTTAACCGCTAAACAACAACAACAGTTCAATGATGGCTATACCCGAGTTATCAAGTCTAGACTTCAAAAGAAGAAGATTGAGTTTTAGTAAAACGAGCTACCCCTCCTGATTGAAAAGGAATATCTGGATGTTACAGAACTCCGTAACGTTACAGAAAACTATAACAGAGAGGAAGGAGAGGACAGCCTGGTTAGGATATCGCTGCAGACTGGCTATAAACAACTATTATCTCCTGATGTCATTTTAGCGAAAACCTTAACAAAAAGTAGTGCGCCGGAGGAGATTTGGACTCCCGACCCGCAATATCGAGGGGGTTATCTATTATGATAAGAAAGCACCAAGTCGACCTTATTAGACGTACAAAGGTGGCAAGAACTCCGGAGCAATATCATGAAAAGGAGGGGAAACCAAAGAATCTGGTAAAGTATCATCCACTGTGGCGCATGAGTGACTATTCTGAAATGTACGAATCTCCGACTCATTGGGTACGAAATCAAAAGAGCATAAGAAAAGACTGG
This sequence comes from Nitrososphaera sp., assembly GCA_045809625.1. Taxonomy (GTDB): domain Archaea; phylum Thermoproteota; class Nitrososphaeria; order Nitrososphaerales; family Nitrososphaeraceae; genus Nitrososphaera. The sequence goes on from JBJMEA010000033.1 coordinate 10,944, forward strand.
TTTAGCTAGTCACAAAGGGAAAAGAGGAGAAGATAATAAAAATTTAGACAACCCTCCTGCTACCGGCTCATCTTCTCGTTCTTGGTGAAGTAATCGCCTAACACAATCAACATACCAAATAGCTATAACAAAACCTCCTTGTTCTACTAGTGCATGTCTTTTAGAAACAGGCATTCTGACTTCTAGATTTTCTCTTTGGCAGTTAGCCCATTTCCACCGTTAACAATGATAGTGCTCATGTTTTTTGGTTTGGGATAGATAAAATGGTAAACCTTTACACTTTGCTACTTCGTCCCCTTGAGGCTATCATCTCTCCTTATAATTTTTCATTTTTTCCTCTACTCTTCTATCTTTATTTCAAATGCTTTAGAGCCAAAGATTCCAACGTAGCGGGCTGTACAATTTCTGCAGATTGGAGTAAGCCCTCTAGGACATATGAAGTCAGCATTTTGTTTACAGATATGGCAAGAATAAAATGCGCCCCGCCATTTTGTTGATGCTGGTGATAATATCATGGTATTGTCTTCTCCCTTCGCAGACGTGATTGATTATCATAGCATGCATCACAGAGCGGTATCATCTCGCTTGGAGCTTTTCGATTCCCGGTCAGAACGTAATAGTCAGCTTGCTTTGTATTGCATTTACAACACCTGTAATGAGAAGGTGATTTCGTGATGAGGAACATAGTATCTTTTGCTGTCATCATGTCTTTGTGTTAGCACCATCCTTCCTTGTGTCATCAACAAGAGTGCATACTACAATTTGCCGCTGAAACCATTCAAGAGCATCTAGCTCTGCAAATAACCTGTCACTCTCATGCACATCTTTACTATTCTTCAATAGAGTTTTCTTTTGGGAAATGATGGATTCAACTTTCTCAATATCGTCTACAGACCTAATGGCTTCTATCTGAAGCTGGAAGGTTTTATTCACTTCTGGTTTATTCTCCTGATTAATTTGCTCTTTTAGAAAAGATATTCTCTCATCGATTATTTGTTGTAGGCTAGTCGATATCATATAATTGAAGCAAGCTCTCTGGAGTTAGTTATAACGAAGCTAGCACCACGGGGAGAGGGTGGGGGTTTCAATTATTATGCGCCACTTCACCTTCAATACTATCAGAGGAAAAAAGAAGAGAATCAAACCACACACTAAAACTATAAGTAATAAGAAGAGGCGCCATTCTCAATGCAATCTAGTGCTATTATGAGAAAATTTGCATTGTTGACCCGTCAAGAGCTCGCATATGTATCTGGCGAATTACCACAACTAACCAATACACAAAAATCTGAACTCAATTACAAAATAAAGAAGAAACTAGAGATTCTTGAAAAAATAGATACCGTTAATTGTAAGAGCAGGATTCGAACCAACGACCCCCGCATGTCAAGGTGGTATCGTTTATTATGACGAGAAGCAATACGTTCAACTCATTTTAAGTGTATGAAGAGTTTTAGATGCAGTCCTCTGAAAAGGAGAAACCAAAGAATCTAATTCGGTATTATTATCCTGTATAGAGCGTGAGTTGGTTACTTGGAAGTGTACAAGTCTAAAAGATATTCAAGTAATAAATGAAAAGTCGCATAAGAATGAAATTTCAGACGTTATCTGAGTTAGACATCTCATTGCTTCGCAAGAATAATTTCATCTCTCCTTTGGTGATGGTGAGGCAGAAAAGAGTAATCTGGCTTCATTATTATGAATAATTTCATGTCAGCAAACTGTTTAAAACTGAAATGATGCTCTACCGGATAATATATGCACTGCATACATAGCAAGAAACGTCTAACATTTGCTGGCATTATAGTTGCAATTATACTTCTTGCATCAGGATATCAAAACATGAATCAAGCCAATGCTGCCTGTGCAAGTTATAGCTCTTCTTCCAATACGATTACAGTATCATGCAGTACTGCTACTATTCCACAAATAGCGCGAGATGTCAATAACAGCAATGTACTTAAATCCCTTGGCAGTGGACAATGGCTTCTACGAGCTATTCTTCAGGTAAACGATGGCGCAAAGTTGACAATCAGCACACCCGACGTAGTTTGGCTGAAGGTTGCTGGGTCAAGCACCGGCCTTGTTATATATGGTAAAATTGACATCACTGGTTCAAAAATCACTTCATGGGATACTTCTAAAGCTGCACCTATCCCTCAGACAAGCAGTGGTTCAACTCCAAGGGCATATATTAACTTCCGTGGAAGCGAAGGTGGAACAATTAGCGGTGCAGAAATAGCATACATTGGTTACTCGTCTACAGGCAAACGCGGCCTTGACCTTATTGGAAGTGGATCCTCCCATGACCTTACGATTACAGGCAACAGTAAAATCCATGACAACTGGAGAGGCTTCTACTCCAACGGTGCATACAACATTGTTATTGAAAATAGCGAATTCTACAACAACATCGACTATGCCATAGACCCCCACACAGGAACACATGACATGAGAGTGACCAATGTTGATGCACACAACAACAAAGGAATAGCAATAATTTGTTCCGGAAACTGCAATAACATAATCTTTGAAGAAAACACCGTCCACGACAATGGAGGCACAGGGCTCTTCTTATCGATGGCTACTGTTAACTCGAAAATAAGAAACAATGTAGTGTATAACCAGCCTGGCAATGCATTCCCTGTTGGAATCTCAGTTTCAGAGTCAAGGAACAATGAGGTCTATGGCAACAAGATAAGTGATTCTCTTTATGGAGTAACCGTACATAACCCATCTCCACCCAACTCAAATGGAATAAGTAGTGGAAACAAAATATACAATAACTCCGTTGACAACGTGCAATATGGATTTCGCGCATTGGCTTCTTCTGACAATACATTTGCAAGCAATACATTTGGTACAGTTACTTCGAACCACTACTTAATCGGCAATAGCGCAAGTATAACAATAGAAAATCAAAAGTTTTCGAATACAACAATCCGTGCAATGTCTGGACAAAGTGATGTAACTATTACCAAATCTGGTACAATTAAGATAGGAAGCAATACATATAACACAGACTTAACACCGTACAAGACAACACTTTCCGGCCAGACGATAACTATCAACTCTGTTACGCCCTAAGAAAATGAATATATAATTCATTACAACGTGTAATCTGGACTCTATTTGGGCAGAAACAGATAGCAGAAGAGATCAAGCTAAGAAGTCATGCGTTGATACGACAATAAGAGCGAAATACAACAAGAACTGTTGATGGCACCTGTATGACAAAATGCTTCCATCTAGCAAGGATTAACTCAACACAGACCATAATAGGGGCACAGTCATTATGAAAAAAGGTTGGCTACTGCTGTCTTAATTACAACATTTACTATAATCCAAGGTTGAAACTATGCACTATGTGTAAAAGTAGCGAGAAGGAGGAAGGGAAGGCCATGACCAATGCAGTATAATGATAATGCAGGAGAATTTGCGTTACTGACACGTCAAGAAGTTGCATACCTCTCAGATGGTCTACCACACCTTACCAATGCGCAAAAATCGAAACTCAACTACAAGATAAAGAAGAAACTACAGATTTTTGAAAAAGTGGAGTTACCACTGCTGATGAAGTCGGGATTCGAACTCTTATCGATTTCCCTATCTGTAGAGAATAACAAAGACTGTCACTCCTTCGACCCGGGTTCGAAATTCGGTTTGGAGAAGAATAAGAAGAAGAAAATTCCACCGAACGGACATGCCAGGCCGGGCGCTTTTTTGCTTCTGTTACTCTTATTCTGTTAATACGAGATGGTGATCATTCAGTTAGTGCTTGGTTCGTTGTATTTAAGGCATACGGCAATAAGCGTAAAAAAATAAAAGTGGGATAGCTTCTTCTATTAGTGGCGGTAGTATAGCGGCTACTATTCTGTTCTGCAAAACGCCCTGTATTCTCCCCCTACACGTACAGTCCGAATACAGGTAAATACTACCGCCTCGCCTTCTTTCTCTCGTTCTAGTTATCTATACAAAAGCAAAAATCGTTTCGCTATAGTGGTGAAATGGTTGTTGTCAAAGAAATGGTATTAGTAAACAGCTAGCTGATAAAATAGGCACTGGTCATTTACAGCTCGATAAAAACAAGTGAGCCAACTCATTCTACCTCTAACCGAGTTAGAATTTTTCCTTACTGGAGTGTACCAACTATTGCTAGCATCAAAAATTCCTAATAAATTCAAACAGACCAGGGCGCCAGATTCGGGCTAGTTGTACCAGACCCTAAACCACTGCAAAAACCTCTCATTTAGATGAAAAGAAGGTGAAGGCTACTTCTAAATTACTGAACAATAATTTTCCTCTCTTAGAAGGAAACCATGATATATATTCCAATAATCAACATGAATTTGTTAGCACTCTGCGAGACATGACAAAAGACAGCAGAGCAATATTGAAGGTCTGTGGGTGCAAAACACATCAAATCGTAAAATCACTGACTGCCATAGTCTTGAATAGTAAATACCAAAAACACGCTATACTCTGAATGAGGCAGTATGCTAAGCAAAACATAATACATCTACCAAATCGATTTTCAGATAAACTGAGGAATAGATCCAACTTAATCGTGTGAAAAAGTCAAGGTATAGAGGCTATTGTGCGTTCCTTTTTCAGTGATGATCTCACCAGTCTTAGTATGTCTTGTATCGAATTCTCTTGAGGATTGTACGTTATCGCCCTCTGAATATTTCCCTTTTTAGACAATATTGCCAATCCTCCAATCAATATAGGAATCAAGAACTCTGATCTTATTCTATTGACTAGACGTTCTCCTGCCTTGATGTTATCTGAAAGCGTAATTGAGATCATTATGAGATCAGGTTCAGTATTTCTTATAAAATTAATAATTGAATCAGTGGGAATTGAGGGCGTAGCATTCAAGATGCTGTAGCCTCTACCAATCAAGACAGATTCTAATACCAATGCGGACAACCTGTGTAGTTCGCCGTCTGGAGAGCATAATAGGATCTTCTCTCGGTTATCTGATTTTGAAATTCTCTCATTTATTGCAGCTACTAGACCTTGTGCGGTATTAGTACAAACATGTTCTGTTGCTATATCAATTTCACTGTTTTCCCATTTTGTGCCTATATCGTACATGACTGACTTGAGAATCCTGTCGTAAAATTCTTCTAAAGAAAGAACACTTCTTGATCCTTCATAAATTTTCATAGCACTCTCTATGTCTCCTAAGGAAAATGATAGGTAAAGGTTCTTTGTTAAATCCTCGATAATCATCTTCTTCTTATTTGAGTTTCGAGGGTTATGCTCAGAAAGAAATGACAGTATCTTCGAGTTCTGTCGATATTGTGCGGGTATATCTTCAAGCTCAACATCTGAGGATTTGCCTAGATATTTGATAATTTGTTGCTTGGATATCTTTTCCCCTGCATTCCACTCGCTTTTTACGAGGTATGCATATTCTATACCCTTCACTGCCTTACTCCTGATGTATACCATGTAGTACAAATAACAAATGATGATCCTCGTATATATAACTCGTGCTAACTTTTTCTACTAATGTCTAACTGTAACAACATGCAAAACATGAGAACTAGTCACGTAGAATGAGAAATTTAATGCTAGGAAAGTCGCGCAAATAATTATACTTCAACTTGTCCTTTAATCAAAATTGAAATCCTTATCAGTGCATGACAGTTGGTCTTTCTAACAATGTTGGAAAGGCCATTAAATCTTTTTAACAAGTTATCGTGCTTACCATTATGACATCGTCCTCTTTATGGGAGGCTGTATATCATAAAATATGATACCTTAGCGTTGATGTCAATATACCTTTTATAGATATTGTTTAACACGGTGATTCGTCAAGAAGACGAATTTCTCTTTTCATTACTCATACATCCTCAAGACCTGTGTATTGTATATTATTGAGTCATTTCCATCCTAACGTAGCGGCAGACTTGGCAGCTGCCATATCAAGGGCATCTTGTGGTGAGGCAGATCCATTATAAACTTGCTGTATAGCTTGATGTATATCTTCCGCTATCGCTGGATATTCGGCAATATTTGGCCTGCCTCTACCATTGTGAATCATTGAAACCATTTCGTCAAAGTAAGGGATTGATTCCCTTAGTGGTTCAGAGGCTGGACCATCACCTAACGTTCGCTGTGTCGGCAAAAACGCAAGTTGTTGTAGAAATGGACCCAGTATTTCAGGTTGAGCCATTATTGTTATTAACTCCCATGACAACTCGCTATGTTGCGATGTAGAAGGTACAGCTATCTCCCATCCTCCCATCATAGTTGAAGTAGAGATTGTTTGGTTAGGTACAGGAAACATGGGGATGAACCCAACTTTCTCATCCAATGTTGGCCAAGATTCTTTTGGAAATGCTGAAAGCATCCAAGAGCCCTCTATCATCACAGGAAAGGTTCTGTTAGCAAATTCGAGTCCCCAGGAATGCTCCTTTTGAGCATTTATCCCCGCATCTACTTGCTGCTTTAGAAAGTCCATTGCTCTTATTCCTTGAGAGCTATTGTATGAGGGAAACCAGTAAACACCTTTTGTAGGGTGACCTTGACGTAGCTCAAGTATTTCTCCTCCAAGCATCCAAAGGTATGGATACCACAGGTCACGATCATGCGGCGCACCTATAAGATGTACTCCTTGAGTTATTCTATCACCAAAGAAATCCTTCAACTTTACTGCAGCAGAAATATATCCATCCCAAGTCTTCAATGATTCCGGATCAACTCCTGCTTCTTGTAGCATGTCCTTCCAATACCACATACCTCTAACATC
>JBJMEA010000034.1:0-37971 GCA_045809625.1 Nitrososphaera sp.
AGACTTTACTCCAGAAGACAGGGTCCTTGCTACATGCATGGCAACAATCAGATTGTTTGATAGACACGGCAATCGTGAAAACATGGCAAGAAATAGGATGCGCTATCTTGTACATGAGACGGGTTGGGAAAAATTTCAAAAGATGGTTCTCAAAGAGCGCGCGATTGTCGAAATGACGACCTCATACTCTACTGAGCAGCTCTTCGATGTCAAGTCTCATGAGGATACAAGGCCGCTACCACTACAACAACAACTTTCCGCAGCCCCCCAGATGATGACCACGAGGGAAACAATAACAACCACAAAATTGCCGATGCTGAATGAGGGAATTACAAAAGACAGCCCAGGATTTGAGCGGTGGCTCCATACTAACGCTGTTCCCCAAAAACAACAAGGATACTTTACTGCATTTGTTACGCTAGGAGCAGGAGACATTACAGCAAGCCAGTTGCGGACACTTTCTTCAGCAATCCGTGACTATTCTGCAGAAGGTGTAGCTCGGAATACGTCCCAACAGAATTTTGCTCTGCGCTATGTGCGGGATATTGATCTCCCAAGCCTCTATGAAAAACTTGCATCTGCAGGTCTTGCAAATTCTGGTGCACTGACAATTGCTTCTGCTGTTGGTTGCTCTGGAACCACATCATGTAACCTTGCAATTACTAATTCACATAGACTCGCAAAGGAAGTTCAGCGCAAGTTTTTAGAGATCGGGCTGGATGTCGACGATTCATTGCGAGATGCAACGATAAAGATAAGCGGCTGTCCAAACTCTTGCGGTCAACATGAAATAGCGACCATTGGATTCTTTGGCGGTGCCACGAGGTTAAACAATACCATGACTCCAACCTATAACATGTTGTTTGGAGGCAGCGCAGGCGAGGCTGGAGAATTGGGAAAGGCGGTAATGCGAGTACCAGCAAAGCGAGTAATTGACACAATACTGAAAATAATAGACTTGTACAGGAATGAAAGAGGAGGAGAAGGAGAAGAAGAGGAAAAAACAACAACAACCATTACAGAGGGTTCTTCTTCTTATTCTTCAAGTGAGAATGATCATCAAGAGCAGCAGCAACAACAGCATCATGAAACGTTGCATGAATGGATTATGCATCTGGTTAAGGGCCAAGGGTCAGGAAGTATCAAAAACCTCGACGAGATGAAAGCAGCTCTTGCAACAGTCGTACAACTGCCTTCTCCTCAGCAGGATCCCGATGTCTATCGAGATTATGGTAGTGATTTATCCTTCACTGCCAAGACTGCAAGAGGAGAATGTGCAGCTTGACACCAACAAGAACAACAGAGCTAGCTGCTAGAAAGAAAAAAGAAGTCAAACCATCTGATGAAGACTTCAAACTTCCAATAATATGCGACGCTGATACCCTCAGGTCTCTGATACGCAGGAAAAAATCAGTGCGCATAGTTGACGTACGCAGGACAGAAGACTACAATAAAGAGCACATACCCACTGCAGTATCGCTGCCCCTCGCACGCGTTCTTGAAAATGATAAACCCGAAAAAATCGTGGTGATTTTAGAGGAGCTTGGTATATCGGACAGTACTCCAGTAGTGGTATATGACGACACATTTGGCGCTCTGGCAGCCAGAGTAGCTTGGACCTTTCAATACGTTGGTCATGAGAACACCTCACTGCTAGAAATGACATTTAATCAATGGAAAGAGATTGGTCTTGAAACTGAAAAGCAACAGCGTAATTTTCCAAAGGCGAACCATTCACTCAACATTAAAAAGGACATCTATGTTGACGCCTCATATGTCGAGGCAGCCACTAGCAAATCACAACCAAGCACGGTTGTGCTTGTCGACTCAAGGGAGAGGCTTAACTATCTGACGGAGCATATACCGGGTGCAAGAAACATACCTTATACCATGGTAGGGTCAGAAGATAGCATACTTCGCAACGCTGAAGAATTAAAACGCCTAGTAGAGAACCGCGGCATTACAAACGACGCTGAGATAATCACATACTGTGGAAGTGTTGGAACGCTTTCAGGATTGACCTACTATGCACTCAAGAGGGCAGGCTTCAGAAATGTCAAATTATACCCCAAATCATTTAAGGAGTGGAAGGCCTTGGGCAAATCAAAGGAAGAGTTCAAGGACGCCAATTACTGGGATCTTTCTGCAGAATGACACTATATGTGTAAAAGACTCATAGTTTGTCTTACAGGAATGCCAGGTGCGGGAAAGTCCTCAGTCGCATCATTTCTCAATGAAAAAGGCTTTGCAGTTGTAACCATGGGCGATGTCATAAGAGAAGAAGCAAAGAGGCAGGGGCTTGAACCAACAGACATCAATCTTGGAAATATGATGCTCAAACTAAGGCAAGATTATGGGCCAGGAGCCGTAGGTCATATAGTACTACAAAAGCTGACAAGAGATGGCAGCTCTAATAATATAGTGATAGATGGCATACGCAGTATAGCTGAAGTTGATGTCTTAAAGAGAGTGGGTCATGTAAGACTCCTTGCAATTCATGCATCCCAGGAGACTAGGTTTAAGCATCTTCGGCAAAGGCGCAGAGCAGATGCACCTTCAAATAGCAACGAATTTACAGGCAGAGACAAGCGTGAACTCTCAGTTGGAGTTAGCGAAGCAATCGCGCTCGCAAATGAGATGGTATCCAACAACGAGCTGACACTAGAGGAACTAAAGCTGCGTGCATATAAAATTGTCAAAGAATGGCTTGAGGAAATAAAAGAAGAATGAAAAGGCCGTGAGAAGACCAAATTTTACCTCTCGAGTTGACCTCAAGGTCGAGGCGACAGTCAATCCATCCGAAAGTGCACAAAAAGTCATCGACGCAATTTCAAATCTATTCACCCGATGTTCACCAGAGCTTTCCTTTAAAAGTAGAGTTATAGGCAGAGCAGTCGGTACTGATTCATTTTCCATAATATATGAGCAGGTGCGCTCAAGGTCTGCAATGGGTGTTCTGAGAAGGATGCTATTGGATAATCGAGCTGGTGATAGTACATGGTTTTTGCTTAACAAGCAGGCAGCTACATCAGGCATTGCGGCTGTTATAGAGGACGAGCAGGAGTCTCCCCTTGGACCAATCAGGGTCACAATCAGCTGCGAAGAACTAGATTCGCTGGTTGATTGGCTGGTTCCTGAGCTATAACTGTATAGTCATTCCACGAGGAAAGCTTCTTTTACCCCCGCCAGTATAGGGCTCCATGGCAACAGAGGGATATTGCGTCAAATGTAAAGCCAAAAGAACTATGAAGGATGAGAAAAAAGTAACAATGAAAAACGGCAAGCCGGCCACACAAGGAATCTGTACTGTCTGCGGGACGAAGATGTTCAAGATAGGAGGCAAGTGACGTTTTTCTTTTCCATTTTTTGCTTTGCATTATTAGAAGAAAAAAAGAAGAGTAAGAAGAAAAAGAATTAAAAGAAGGCAAGTATTAAGGCATAATATTATACCTGTTTGTAACTGTAACACTCCTGTAACTATTCGATGATAAAGATACGGAACCTAGTCAAGAAGTATGGCAATCACGTTGCCGTAGACAGCCTCACACTTGACATTAATGAAAATGAGGTTTTTGGGTTGCTTGGCTCAAATGGAGCCGGAAAGACGACTACTATACATATGCTTGCTACGCTGCTCAAGCCATCCTCGGGCAGCGCTAGCGTAAATGGGTATGATATTGTCCGGCAGCCAGCCAAAGTGCGCTCAAGTATTGGAATTGTCTTTCAAGCTCCAAGCAGCGACGATATGCTCACAGGATATGAAAATTTACAACTGCATTCTATGCTGTACAGTGTCCCAAGGCATACGAGGAAACAAAGGATAGATGAAGTGCTCAATCTAGTTGGTCTAATTGAGCGCAAGCATGACCAAGTCAAGACATATTCGGGGGGTATGAGGAGGCGACTTGAAATTGCACGAGGGCTGCTTCACAAACCCAAAGTGATGTTCCTTGATGAGCCAACCCTTGGACTTGACCCATCAAGCAGGGAGAGTATGTGGAGGTATATTCAGCGACTTGTAAAGGAGGAAAAGATGACTGTAATCCTGACGACTCACTATATGGAAGAAGCTGATTTACTCTGTGACAGAATCGGTATAATCGACAGAGGAAGAATAGTAGCACTTGACACACCCAAAGGCTTAAAGTCAGGGCTTGGAGGCGACATAATTAGGATAAAGACTAGCGATGATCCAGACAAGATCGGCAGATTTGACTTTGTTCATAAGGTTGAGCAATATGATGGGTTTTTGGTGTTATCAGTCAACAACGCCAAGCGGGATCTTCCGATGCTTTTACGGTATGTTAAGGCTGAGACAGCAGAATCCGCAAGTCCGACACTCAATGATGTATTCATTCATTTGACTGGTCGCAATATCAAAGAAGATCCAGAGGGAGGTTTTGCTGAGAAATATGCAAAATACGATTAGTATACAGGATCATCTGGAGAAGGTGTATGCATTATGGCTTCGTGAGTTTAAGGTTTTCTTACGAGAACGAAGCCGTCTTGTGGCATCAACATTTACCCCTATCTTATGGCTATTTGTTATTGGATCGGGATTAGGTTCTGCAGCACCTTCATATTTGCCAGCAGGCGTTGACTACCAGCAATTCATTTTCCCTGGGATCGTGAGCATGTCAATAATATTTACATCAGTATTTTATGGATCGTACATTATATGGGATCGCAAATTTGATTTCTTGAAAAGCGTAATGGTAGCACCAGTTAGCAGGACTAGCGTCTTTGTAGGAAAGACGCTGGGAGGCATGACAAACTCACTAATTCAGGCTGCAATACTTATCGCAGTTGGGGCAGCAATCGGAATACCTTTTACACCGCTTGCGCTTGCGCAGACTGCAGCAGTTGTACTGCTTATGTCATTTGGTCTCACATCCCTCGGGCTGGCCCTCGGTAGTTATATGTACAGCCTTGAAGGCTTTCAGATGATCGTCAGCTTTGTCGTTTTCCCATTATTCTTTCTGTCAGGTGCGCTCTTTCCTCTCGACAACCTGCCAGGATGGCTTTCAGTTCTGACTGCAGTAGACCCTGCAACTTACGGGGTGGACGCTTTGCGTAACTTAATGCTTGGTACTGGCAGCTATTCAGTTGGCCTTGACCTTGCCATTCTAGTCGGTTACACCGCCGCACTCGGAGCGTTTGGTGTCTATTCTTTTGGTAAGATGAAGGCTGTCTGATTGCTTGATTAATGACTGATTAACTGTTTACCAAATCGGTGACTTTTCCTTTGTTTGCACATTCTGCTGTCGACTAAAAGTCCGTTTGTAACGGTTTGGTTTTTACAGTATATAAGAGGTTGTTGTAACCAAGGAAGCGAGGGGTCGTCGTCTAGCTTGGCAGGATGTCAGCCTGGGGCGCTGGAGGTCGTGGGTTCGAATCCCACCGACCCCATCTTATTAATGGGCTCACCTACTGTGCTGTCGACGTACAACAAAAATTCGGTAACCTTTTCCGAGTCCTCCTATTCTACAATCTGTGCAAAACCAAACCTTCCAATCGGGCTCCCAGGGAACCTTCTAAACCATCATCTAGGTCTTTGTCCCAAAAACTCACCAGTCGGATCACAGGTTAACGTTGCAACATAATCTCATTAAGGATTGGTTGCGATAAGTAAGTCGCAATTGTTTTCTTAGGATTAGAATATAGTTACCGTATCCAGAACCCCGACCTATGGAAGAACACTAAACGTCGTTGGTATCAACAATTCACAGAAGACGATACCCGGAGCTATATGTGAATTTCGATAGAAGTGGAGAGGTCATCCTACTTGAACTAGATTGATAATATAGATATGAGCACAAAGGGGAAAATTTATTGTTTCACAATAAATAATTTGCAATGAAGGATTATGGAAAGGGCCTAATGCTTATTTAGCGAGAGACAAGATGGCAGTCCGTGAAAAATCACCTCGCTCAACATATTATAGAACGGCTGTACGATTATTATCATAAAATTGGATGGGATTTAAATTGCTATTGAGCGTCTTTTTCCTCTATTACTAATAAATTTCTCTTTCTGTTATCTTCTAGTCCTTGCCAGGAGGAACCATTATCAATATGGTGCTTTTTGCAATCAACTAAAAAACAGTAAGGTAGAGAACATACTTACATTCGAGGCTCGGTATCGAATTACAAAGACTCTCAAGGTACTTGAATTCTCATAAGTAAATTTGAGAAAACATATCTCTTCAATACTAAGAGTAAAAAAGGAATTTGCTCTTACTTGTACCGAAACACTTCACAACATAGGACGAAGAGAAAGTGTGTCTCTCGACTTTTCCTGTGGATACACGCAGGAAGCTCGCGGAATGACACATACATCTTCTCCTATGCTTGATGCGCGGTTGAGGTTTAAAAGAGAGATATAGTAGATATGGTTTTGATAAATCATTACGATGATGAGCAAAAATCTATTGCCTTCACTATTTGCCAATTGTGTGAAAAAGATATAGCAGAGATATTCCAAGTTGATGGCAATTATTGCCTTAGCTGCTGGCAAGACAAAACACATAGTAATGTATAATTTTTGTTATTCTAAATTTTATCATCATTAATATTTTAATATAAGAGCTCATGTAATGGGAGCCTGCTCCTCCTCTCCTCTATCAACAACCATTCATTGCAAAGATCCAGCACTCTTTATGAGTAGTTTTATGGCTAGCATAAACTACATTCTCAGCTTTAAATTTGCGTACGATGTGTGTAAACTTAATCGTGTGTGAAGTAAAGAATAATGGCTTCATTTGGATAGACATTGAAAAACCTAATAAGGACGAAATGAAAAAATTGGCCGAAAGATTTCCTTTTCACGAGCTCAACCTCGAGGACTGTTTGTCCAAGATTCAGATTCCAAAAATCGACCGATATGAGGATCATATCTTTGTGATACTAAACTTTCCTGCAATTGAGAAGGAGAGGATACCGAGATCAAGCCAGCTGGCTGTTTTTATCGGCTCAAGCTATTTAGTAACTGTCCATAATGGCGAACTGAAGCCTATTTCAGAGATATTTGAGCAATGTAACCATAGTGCCAAAGCTAAGGAGGAACTGATGGGGAGATCTGCGGGCTATTTATTCCACAGTATTATTGATGCTCTTACCTACGAACTTCTTAACCTCGTTCGAAAAATTGTTGGCAACATAGAGGACATCGAAGACATAGTGTTTGACGAGCAGGCAGATGCAACAAGAGAAATTTCATACATAAGACGTCAGATAACAGCACTCAGAAGAATTGCCATTCCTTTAAAAAGGACTGTATATGAGATTGCGGCCAAAGATATTCGACACTTTTCAGAGGAAGACTTGACTCTGTATTTTGATGATGTAAATGATCATATTGACAAGGTCATAGATACACTTGAAGAGTCAAGAGAAACAATAGAGATATACAAAGATACAGACTTTATGCAGCCTACAGACAGATCTGATAAGATTCTTGCAATCCTTGCAATAATCTTTACTCTATCAATGCCTGTCACAATAATGAGCTCACTTTATGGAATGAATATCGACATACCAGCAATTGAAGAAGAGTCTTTGAAATTCCTTGGAAGATACACTAATTTTATTTTAATAGTGTTAGGTTCATCGGCTATTGCAGCGACCATGGCTTTGTATTTTCGTAGAATCAAGTAAATTTAAGCAATTACGAAGTTAACTTTTCGAAGGAACAAGCAGGCCTTACAATCAATCAAGTCTGAAAATGAGATAACAAGAAGAATAACCCAATAAGCTTTCAAACAATAGATTATTAGAATTCCGCCTCAGTATACAACCAACAAAAGAGTAACCAAGTTGCTTGTTGCAATGTGACTTGTTCTACTTTTTTGCTAGTTCACATAATGCGCTTTGAAAGGTTATGCATTTGTACACATCTAGAAATATTTATGCATAATCAGTTAACCATATGATGTGTTTTGCTTGCAAGTGTTTGCAGTGCATACTCAACTACTAAGGGTATGTCTTCCACCTTCTATTGATAACATTGAGGTGCAGAGGGCTGTGTTGGCGATTGGAAGTGACAGGCGGAGGTAGAGATTCTGCTTACAATAAGGGATTCAAGAGATGTACCTGTTGCGGTATTTTCATTAAAACCGAGGGAGTGCGATGCCCATGTTGCAAACATCCCCTTAGAGTAAAAAGACGTTCTTTCTAAAAAGGGCATTGCGAGGATGTGTAGGTTCATTCCATCGGATTTATATGCTAATGATGATGAGACTGCCACAGAGTAGGCAAATCTATCCTCAGGTCTAGCCAGAATTAATCTTCTCTTATCTTATCTGGCAAATTAGTCCAGATATCAATACCCTCACAGAGAATAAGGAACAGAATGTCGACAACTGTATTGCATTGTATGCACATTCAAGGCAGCAACCGACAAGTCCTACTACGTGCATATACGCATGTATCGATCACTCTTATTATGACTAAAAGATCTGCGAATTCTGGATCGATCCTATTCTATAAATTGGAATGCCAAAGCAGTATCATATATTGAAATGTTAACTTGTTTTTCAAAAATTTGGTTAAACATCAGTTGAAGTATGGTCTTATGGTATAGGGACCAATTATAACCAAGCTCATGTTTAATCACATAGCTATGACTCCCATTCTCAAACTTGTGACTGAGTTGAATAGATGAATTTTTCATTCTCATTTCAAACCAAGATACAAACGACTCCAGATCGATTCCAGTATTCATAAACAGGGCAACATCATGAATTGCACTCTGACCTACTTTTGATGGTAACTCGACGACCTCTTGTGGTGTCATTTTGTCAAAAAGGCCAGAGACTTCAGGTTTTGCAAGAGGCACCATGCCTGCCTTTGCCGCATACATATCCCACTCTACATACTGTTTTAGAACGTGATTGACTAGAGTGTTTAAACTGATATCTTTTCTCTCTGACTCACTTCTGAGCAGATTTAAGATACGTTCCTCAATTCTAAAGGTCATTGTAACAGTTCTTCTGTTGGGACTGATATCGGCAGAAAGCATGACTAGAAGTAATGAAAAAGTGTTATTGGTCTATATTTGTCTTAGTACACGCTTTATATTAATAAGACCTAATTTTGAGAAATATTATTAAAAAAAAGTATTCATTAGACCTATCGATTTGTCACTTCGTTGACGGTTATTGTTCCTCAGAGGATATCAAAAATGATATATTTCTAATCAGCAAAATACTGGGTCCATGGGGCCGGCCGGATTCGAACCGGCGACCTCCAGCGCCCGAGGCTGGCATCCTACCAAGCTAGACAACGGCCCCAAGAATAATTGCACGGACTCTGGATGCAGTCCGTATTATATGTCTATTAATATTAAGAATTGGCTATTTTGAAACTCTTTACCGGTTAGTTCTATAAAATGCGAAATGGTTTACTCTACGGTGCTGGATTATCCTCAGGTCTTGCATGCGCCAGCTTAAATGCGTTTATTGGTAAACATCTTGACATCTAATGCTTCCTATTCTTCCTAAAAGAAGCCAAAAGACGTTTTCTGCACCGAATCCAAATTCTTATTTAATATACCAAACTAACTGCAATAACCAATGTGATAAATTGTACGAGGATTCTAGGAGGAAAACCTTATCTTCAGGGTTCATGCAACCAAGCTTATGGCTGAAGAGATGTTTATGTATGCTGTGACCACAGGCATATTCGTTTTTCTTGTGGCATTGCTTTTTGGAACAAGAGCGGCCCGGAGACGCAATGAACCTGAGAATAGCTCAGTAGAGGCTGAATCATCTTATTCTGGTAGTTCGGGAAGTGGCGAGACAGGAAAGCGAATAAAGCGTTTCAAGTCAGACGGCTCACCAGTGTACGAATAATAAAAAATTTTCGCAATACAAAAGATTTCATCTGAGAAGTATTACAGTCGATTGTGTGAACATGTATGTGGGTCTCGCACTTGACTTAGGTGGGGGATAAATGTAGTAGAAGAGGATGTAGACGGTACTAGAAATTAGCAAAAAAGCGAAGTATGATAGTACTCCTAGAAGATCTGCTCCCTGTCCTGCAACTTGAGCTAATCTAATATATATACGCGATCGGAAGCTTTACATATTAACTAAACTGGGATTAACTTTCCTCAAGACTAATAAGGCTGGACCGTCAATAATTCATAACAAACAATTGTTCAAAATCAGGACGCATTCGATGCGCCAAAGAAATGAGGGTGCAGTAGAATCATACACGTGCCCTTTCTGCAAGTCAGGATTTAAGGAAAAGATTCTACTGGCCATACATATCGGGACGAGGCACTAGTTCCTCTTCATCTTTTTCACTTTGCTTCTGAAAATAACAAAAGCTCTCCTATGAAAGGTCAGAACACAAAGCAAATTGTAAGGAATTTGGCAGAAAGTGATAAATAATATTTTAGATAAGTTTTTTGGACCCATTTATCAAGATAGACCAGAGGGCAAGATTGAGAATTCAGTAAGGCCCTCAAACGACTAACATTATCTTATATAATAGAACTTCTTCACTTTCAGTCAAATTATTCTTATGGAGTGAAAAAACCATAGTATACATAAGAAGCAAAAAGGTCAAAGGAATTGAATACGCCTACCTAGTCAAGAGTATCTGGAATCCAAAAAAGAGTATCGCAAGACAGCAAATTTTGAAGTACCTCGGAAGAGTATCTGATATCAGTCTTGACAAGATTCCAATTGAGTACAGAGATGATGCAAAAATACTATCATTTCTATCAATCTATGCTCCTGAAAGAAGTAATCAAAAAACATCTACAATCTCGAGACTAACCATAAAATTGCTCGAAGCTTTTTACAACGCAAACTTAGAAGCAGCTGCAGCCATCTACAGGAATTATTGCAAGAACTATGATATTTCTGACTTCTATGACAATTTGCTCAAACCCCTTATGTATCAGGTTGGAGATTTGTGGGAACAAAATAAGATTGATGTTGCAACAGAGCATGTGTGTAGTAATGTTGCACGGGGATTAATCCAAACAATAATTGACGATACTACGCACAAGATTAGAAAAGACCAGACTATACTACTTTGTTGTCCCGATGGCGAGCAGCATAATCTGGGTTGTTGTGCAATAGAGTCAGTTCTCTTGGCAAGAGGATACAAAGTCCTCAATGCCTCACCCTCCGCACCCGCTGATTCTATAATGAGATACGTCAAAAATGGACAAATAGATGTGATCCTTATTTCCGTGACACTTTTAGAGAATATCGGACCTGCAGAGCGGTTGATTCGGTCAATACGATCGGCTAGCAAATTACCAATTCTTATAGGGGGTCAAGCACTATCGAAAGTGACAAATGAGAGAAAGAAAAAAATTATTAAATCATACAGTGTCCAAGTAATTGAAAAAGTTCAGTTGCATGATATCTTGAGACTGATAAGAGAAGTAATTAAAAAATCATGAGTATTCGCTACTTGCTCCTCGAATAACACAATTCATTTAAGCCAAAACGAAGAATAGAACTATGCCTTTCATTTATCTATGCTGCTCAGCATTTTTTCAACTAAATTATGATATTCCAGATAATAATATCAAAATGCCCATTTTTCAAAGGACAATCGATACCCTTGATACTTCAAAAAATCACTCTCGTTCATGTTCACTACTAATTCATAAAATCACGAGTACCAGACAATATGTTAATAATATCCTGATTAGATCCATAGTTAGAAAATTTACTTTATGAAGTACAGCTGACAACAAAGCTAGTTCTAAACTAGTGCCAATTTTTCACCAGAATTGCAGTTGATTTATAGACGCTCTGTGAGAAAATTTTTTGATGGAATGGTATGGAGTGGTGCTTGGTGCAGTCGCAGGGCTGCTTGGTACGATTGTTATGTGTGCCATAGAGATAGTACCATGGAGAAAATGGGGTCTACAGGGTGTTTTTGAGTGGCATGAGAACCAAATGCTTATTGTAAAATTCTTTAAATTAGAAAATAGTGGTGTTCTTCACTATCCAGGCATATTCGGGCTTCACTTTCTAAACGGCATGTTGGGAGGCATTGGATTCTATCTTGCTGTTGAACTCATAGATTACTTGGCAATAGTACCTTTACCAATCTTAGGAATAGCTTATAGCTTCTTTCTCTGGGTCGTTACGCTAGTGCCTATCCATAAACCTATAACTGGTCTCCATCCATGGGGACACCCCTTAGGACATGGGCCGGCACTTGCAAGCCTGGGAGGCCACATCGCATACGGAATTGCTTTGAGCATCTTTTTTAGTGGTTTCTTATAAATATTTACGGCCCATTTAGGAAGCTTAAGCCTTTGCTTAGCACTTTCCTCAAAGATAGTCAGTCCTAAAAATTACAGAAGAGAAAAGTGTGTGTGATAGCCAGCCAATAGGTGGTGAAAATATATGGCCGGCACCAAGACCAGCGTTGAAAGTCAATCAATCAAATAAAAATTATCTTTGGAATCACTATCGGCCGATTTACAGCTGAATGTAGAATTGTCAAGCCGAGGGAGCGGAAAATATTTCTATCAAGATAAGGCTAGCCCGTCGAAAATCCTCAGCAACAACATATCTGGAGATCGCTAATGAATTCCTGTAGGAGAGATATCGTAAACGGTATATTAGGATTGACTATATCTCTGAGGAAATTCATAGGTGGATAATTCTTCCTCGTTGAAAAAGACTCTTAATGGTTGCAAATTATCATCATCCAAAATATCTAAAAAGCAATTTATGCAGGTTAGACAAGGCTCGCAATAGATGATAAAAGGTGCCTGCAACATTTGCTTTCAAAAAACCTCTAAGCTATTAGGAATAGTAGTAGTAGATATTATAGATAACATGAAAGAAAGAAATAATCACGATAGAAATTGATAAATGAACCCGAGCCGGCGCCTTTGAGGATACTTATTGCAGGTGGAAGTGGTTTCATAGGAAGTAGGCTCATCAAAAAGTTAGCTGCGGACATCCATCAGCAGCAGCCTCTATCACAATCCCAAGTAGAGATATTGTGTTTGACGCGGGATCCAGAATCCATTAAGGATATGTTTGACAAGGATATCAGATTGATTAAAGCAGATGTCTCAAATTACGAAGATCTAGCAAGAGTAATGTCGGAGCAAATTGACATTGCTTATTATCTGGTTCATTCTATGGAAGGTACCTCAAAGCAATGGAAAAGATTTTCTGAGCGAGATAGGGCGGCTGCTATGAATTTTGCCAAGGCTGCATCTGACTATAGAGTTAAGCGGATAATCTATCTGGGCGGATTAATTCATGCGGAAAAAGAACCGGATTCTAAGCTTTCAGAACACATGCGCAGTAGAAAAGAGGTTGGAGAAATACTACAGCGTCATTCATCCGCCAAAGTTACAATATTTCGAGCAGCTGTAATCTTGGGTCAAGGTGGCGGATCCTTTCAAATGCTCCAATACCTAGTAGAAAGACTCCCAGTTATGGTTTGCCCAAGATGGGTTTTTACCAGATGCCAACCGATAGCAGTAGGCGATGTAGTAGAGTACCTTGCTCGGTGCATTGACGTGAAAGAAACTGAGGGAAAAGTGTTAGACATAGGGGGTCCAGATGTATTGACTTATCTTGATATGATGAGGAAGTATGCTAAAATCTTAAACAAGTCAGTTCATGTTATAGTCATACCCTTTCTTACTCCCCGGTTGTCATCTTACTGGGTAGACTTGGTCACACCCGTCAGGGCATCACTTGCAAGGCCTCTAATAGACAGTCTGAGGCATGATGCTACCGTGCGGGATCAGGATTCAGTTAGGCAGTTTATCCCAATTCCATTGAAATCATTTGAAGAATCCATTAAAGCAGCAAGAGATGAAAAAATAGAGACGAAAAAACCAAATATACCTCTCAAAGAGAGAAGCACACTTAGAATTAATAGCAGACTATTGGTGATGTCATTAATTGCAATGGCTGCCATTGGCTCTACCTATTATATTATAGATGGAAGACCTGAAATCTATCAAACAGGTTGGATTATACTTGCAAGTATATGGTATCTGGGAATCGCATTTGCCATTTATTTTCTGAGATATGGGGCACGTCTAGGGGCACTCACAGCGGGTGTATTAGGCTGGCTCACTCTTGCATTCTGGCTACTGGATAATCTTTACGTCATAGCAGGGACATCGTTGATAGCTTCATCTCCAGATACAATTATTACGGTTCGAAACTTCATCGGGGCAGGAATTGCTGCCCTTGTTGTTGCGACCTCTCACAACCTATTCCATAAAATACGATGATAAAAAAGTCTCAAGATATTCACAATGTGTAACTGTGACAAATTGCGAAAGAAGTGTTAGGTCACGTACAACTTTTTTGCCAGAACTACAGCAGGCAGAATGAGCAGCAGGGTAGAGAGCCCATAGAGCAAGCCAGCAGTCCCACTAACAAATACAGAATCGAGTATTATTATAGAGAGAACCATGTTTCTGACTGCATTTTGCACAGAAGGCTGTTGCTCATTGGTAAGATATTGTTTGAAAGTAACAAACATGACCCCTACAAATATCGACAGGTTTAGAAGAAATGCCCATTTCAATTGCAGAAACAAGCCTGATGCGGCTACCGCTAAAATGACACCAATCACCATCAAAAATAGAATAGTGGAATTTGGCCTCTCATTACTCACTTCTTTTCTGCTCAGAATTGTTATTGATATAACAAATACAAACAGTGAGGTTGAAGCGACTGCTAGAATACCATACGAATGACTATTGAGATATAGTAATGCGGGACTTGCTCCAAGGATCACGTTTAGAAATCTGGCCCCACTCATTGCAAAAGGCCCGGATACATTGTGTTTCAGACGGTAATCATAAGCAATTATTGTAAGCGAAATTGCTACGGTCACTGCAAGGCTTATAAGACTAATCATGGCGGCGATAATGTTTGCAGCTAAGATTGCAACAATGCCAATGGCTAAGGCATGCTTCTTTGAGATATTTCCAGAAGGAAGCGGCCGGAATGGGCGTTCCTTTCTATCTATTTCAATGTCAAAATAATCATTTAGAACTATCCCAGCAACATATAATGAGCTTGAGGAGGCCATAAGCGAAATCAATTCTAAGCCATCTGCTTGGGCTACTGTAATAGCTGCAAAGTAGCCAGCCAATATATTGGAGGGGGCGGTGAAGACGTTTGGGAGCCTGATTAGAAGCAGGTATTCTTTCAGACGCTGCCTCACATAAGGTTGCAAAGGTAGTTGTATGCCTCCTTTGCTGCATCCACAGGATTATCCTGGTAGGGATAGAGCTCAACAGTAACGAACCCTCGGTAACCAATGTCATTCATTGCATCAAAGACTGAACGAAAATCGACTGAGCCCCTACCTGGTATCAGGTGGTTGTGAATTCTAGTATGTGCAATATCTGCCAAGTGGAAATGCTCAATGTACTCGGATAGTTCATAGACAAGATGAGCCGGATCTTCATTTACGCAATAAAAATGTCCAATGTCAAAGTTGAGCCTAATGTAACTAGGGTTAACGATTTTTTCCATTAAAGTTTTGAACTGCCTTGAATTTTCAATAAGAAGACCAGGTTCTGGCTCGATTAGCAATTTTATGTCCTCCTGCTCAGCTATTTTTGCCGCTCTCGTCAATCCATCAAGAAACATTTTTTCAAGCTGCTCTTGATCTCTGCGTTGTTGTTGCTTTAGAGTAAGGGGAAGGGATCCTGGTGATGGAAGAGATGAAGACATAGATGCTGCTGCTGCTGGTATTAATGGACCCCCCGGCTCGGTGGATAGGTGCTTTGCCCCAATTTGCGTTGCTAGTTTTACGCAATCAATTGTATGCTGTATACGGATCTCTCTTCTATCTTCTATCCAGGAAGGGTGATAGGTGTCTCCAACTGCAAATAGAGTAAATGCATTAAGATTTGAGATTTGCAGGTTGGATGATAAGAGAATTTCCTTCAGAGATCTGATATGACCCTCTTTAAAATGAGGCGGATATGCATGAGGGACATCACAGAGGATTTCAACACCTCTGTAACCTATCTTTGCAATCTCTCTTATTGAATCTTCAAGGGAGTATCGTTTGAAAGCATTGGTGCTAAATGCCAGGTTGATCATTATTACTATGGCTTCCAGCTAAAGCGAGGGGATTGTTTGAAGAATTCATAAGCGTTATAGAATGTTACTCGCTCAATTTCATTGGTGCTAAATCCGGCCTTCCTCATCTCCCTTGCGACTAGTGGAACACTGAGGGGATCCGAAGGGCCCCAGTCTGCTGCACTATGAACCATTATTCTTTCCGCGCCATACTTTTTGATGATATTCATTGCACGCTCGGGGGACAACTTTGATACAGGATACACTGAAAGTCCTGCCCACATTCCATATTCCAAAGTCTTCGCAATTGTTTCTTCGACGTTATGGTCTACCAAAATTTTTTGGCGATTGTAGCGCTTGCCACGTTCACTATTTAATATAATCTCAATACGTCGCATCCCTTCCGGCTTGTTATTGTGTGGCAAGTGAACCGTCATGAGCATATCCCGTTCTTGTGCGATATCCATTTGCTTTACAAACACTTCTTCTTCCAGATCATTTATGAGATTGTAACCAAGCTCGCCAATGGCTACCACCCGTTCTCTGTCCAGATATTTCTTCATGGCTTCCATTGCGTCTAAGGCTAGCGGTCGTTCCGTAGCCTCCTTTGGGTTTACAGAAATGCATACGAAGTGCTCTATTCCAAAATCTTTTGCACGTTTTGTTTCAAAAGTTATCATATGCTCCCAATAATCCTCAAATGTCCCAACTGATGTCCTGGGGCTGCCAAGCCAAAATGATGGTTGGACAACTACCTCTATTCCAGCCTTAGACATTGCATCGTAGTCGTCGGTGGTTCGGGAGTACATATGAATATGAGGTTCAAACAGTCTTGTCATATATCTCTGCACCATGCAAAGCGCGTTGTAACGCTTTTTAGGTTGTAGAACAAACTTACAGTATCAACAGAATATGCTGGCTGCCGTTTTCCGCGCACCGAACAACATTACTGTGCAGCAAGTACCTCTCGCCCACAAGCATGTCAAACTCAAGGTCAGTGCATGTGCAGTATGCGGGTATGATGCTCGAGTCTTTAGAAACGGTCATCGAAAAGTACAACCTCCTGTAATCTTAGGGCATGAGCTTTGCGGACGGATAGAGAATGACATTATTGCTGGTGGTAGTGATAGTGAGGGCATAGTAATGACCGCAGGCTCAAGGGTTGCCGTTTGCCCCCTGATCCCTTGTCTTCACTGTAGGTATTGTCAGGTTGGTGATTACAACCTTTGCCTCAACTTGATGGAGATAGGTTCCACCTTTGATGGAGGATTTGCAGAATATGTGACGATACCAGAGCATTTGATTAGAATAGGGGGTCTGGTGCCCGTGCCAGACAACCTAACCGATGAAGAGGCTGCACTATTAGAGCCTCTTGCATGCTGTCTGAACAGCTATTCCCGCATGCTTCCAGTGGGAAGTAAAAACTCTGTCGTGATAATAGGAGATGGACCAATGGGACTCATTCATCTTCAGCTGTTCAAGAGACTGGCCCGCTCAAGAGTGGCAGTCGTCGGCAAGGTTCCACTAAGGATGGAAAAGGCGAGAAAGCTAGGAGCAGATGAAGTGTTTGCTTATACCAGCCAAACCGTAACTGATGTTCTTGACTTTGCTGGAGCCTCTTCGGCCGGTGCAGACGCAATAGTGATAGCAACGAGCAACCCGGTTGCATTTGAACTTGCGACAAAGGTCGCTGCGAAAAACTCAAAGATAAATATCTTTGCAGGCATGCCAATGGGACAGACATTTTTGTTAGACGCTAACTGGCTGCACTATAACCAAATCTCTATAACTGGTACGTTCAGCTCCACCCCTAAAATATTAAAGGAGGCTGCGAGGATTGCGGCAGAGAAAACGGTCGACCTATCTACAATCGTTACACACAGGTATTCTCTTTCCAACATAGAAAGGGCGATAAATGTAACGGAGAGATACGATGGACTGAGAGCGGTCATCAATAAATTTTAGTGAAATACAGTAGCAGATGATTATTGCAATCCCTCTCCTCCGTCTTCATCGATGTTATCAAAGAATAAGCCTGAAACGCAGGGTACTCTTCATTGTACGTATATGAAGTCTAACCAAGTGTGCCCTTTCAGGTCGCTCTTGGTTTTTGGTTTTATCATAGGTGGCTTATTGGCTTATGCTCAAGAATCTCTTCCCCAAATTTTCTCTTTTTCGCACCTCTTGATCTGTATCTAAGCTTACTGCCACAACAAAAACAATGGGTAGCGCCTTCATTATGAAAATAAACAGCGCACCTGCTACAATAGTTCATTCCCTTATTATAGAGGCTACCATTGTGGCCTCGCACTCCAACTCGTTGACACAGGTTTCTACAAACCAAAGCTCAAGCGATTTACAGGATCCAAATTACTATAAAAGCACCATAATCTAAGTAAGAGAGCAAAATGTGTTCTTAATATGGTTTCTCCTAGACAGGCGTTATAATAAGGGTGAACCTAATAACGTATAATATATCCACACTTTCTGGATATTATCAGAATAAACTTGTTAATATGAGATAAGTCATTCTGTGGTTTAGTCTCGCCTAGCATGTCTTCAAAACGAGTTGAACTTGGGTGAATAGTGATTGGATGATCGTTGAACGTATGAGGTACTTGAACTACTATGTTTTTACCCCCAATAGATAGGTACGCGACCCTGATAGTCTATAAACTGCTTCCGGCTGATTGGTTTTTTGAGAAAGTAAGCATTAGTTTTGACGTACAGGATGAGCCGAAGTAACAAGGAAATGGGCCGTAAGGGATTTGAACCCTCGGCCTTTCGATTATCAGTCGAACGCTCCTCCAAGCTGAGCTAACGGCCCGGTCATTTCAAAATTGCCAGCGTTATTTAATTGTGTATCAACACCGGTACACTTTTAACCCGAATAGTTGACAATAACTTAGATCTAAAATAGGCAAGAAGAAGGTACTTTCTGAATCAGAGCTGAAAGAGATGGTCATGCCCCAGCAGGGTGAGCTTTTAGGTCGGGTAATCAAATTAGTCGGTGGCGACAACATCATTGTAAAATGTACCGATGGCAAGGTACGAACGTGTAGAATTCGAGGCAAGATAAAACGCAGGATGTGGATTAGAGATGCAGACCTAGTATTAGTTGCACCATGGGACTTCCAGTCAGAGAGAGCAGACATCATTTGGCGGTATATTTCTGCCCATGCAGAAAAGATGAAAGCTGATGGCCTTCTGCAAGGTCTTGATTAAGTTTTTGAACCATAGGTCAAATATCCATATATAGAGCCGTACTCAAGCTATTGTTGTTGCCGTTTGGTAAGAATAGCGAAGAGACTTGTTCGTTACAATGTATTGGAAGATCGCTCTGCATACAACGATCGCCGTATGCAATATTCTTGTGAAAAGTGCGCAAAGAGGTTTAGCGCATGGAAACACTTGCGACAGCACAAGGTTGAAAGCCATTCCTATTGAACACTTAAATTATCAAAATCGGGGCTAGTCTAGTGTGGGCCGGTAGTTTAGTCCGGTAGAATACCTGCCTTGCATACTTATTACGGTAGGGGAAACGTAGGGGGTCGTGGGTTCAAATCCCACCCGGTCCACTATGACAATCTTGTGTCCATCCGATTAGCCCCCTAGTCCTTCCGTATTTCTGCATGTCACTGCCCAGTCGGGTCTCATATAGGCACAATAATAATAATAGTAGAAGCAGTTTTGCAATTTTGGACTGGATATTGAGAAGATATAAAAACTATCTCTTAATTCAAAAGACACACGATGATGATCGCCTTGCGCGTGTGCAGCGAGTGGACAATGTCCGCAAACCTAATGAAAAATAATTCGGCTGATCGATCAACAATACTCCTAGAGAGAGCGGTAGGTTCAAATATGGTTCTGGTTCGATGCTTTCTCCATGGAATATGTATATGCCGCTTTACTTCTACACAAATTAAAGCAAAATATTACTGAGGATAGTGTTAAGAGTGTCGTCCAAGCCGCAGGCGTAACTCCAGATGATGTGAGAGTGAAGGCTTTGGTAGCGGCATTGAGCGAAGTACAAATTGATGAGGCTTTGAAAGCAGCGCCAGTCGCAGTAGCTGCATCGGCCGCTCCAGCAGCTGCAGCCCCTGCAGACGCAACCGGAGGATCAGAAGCCCCACCAAAAGAAGAAGAAAAGAAGGAAGAAGAAGCCCTCGAAGGTCTCTCTTCGCTCTTTGGTTAAATTTCCTTTTTCTTCTATGATCCTCTTTCTTTTATTTTGTTTTCAAAATAATCTTAAATACATACGGCTTGCAGGTTTAGGCCATTCAAAAACATACTTTGGATAAATATCACAAGATTCTGTCATTGTCATAATTTACACAAGGATAGGAGATTGACCTACAGTATATCTCAGCAATGTACTATTATCCAAGACCCTTCGAGTTACGAGGATTTGCCAAAGTAGAGACCGAAGTAGAGGGCAGACAGAGCGTACTATGGTGTGTCCGATGTCTATCACTGCATGCAGCTATTCATGCATCATATATCCTTCTTACACGCACGCTATATAGCGACCAGCTTCATTGTTATCCATACCTTCTGCGTTAATATTTTAATTAGAGAAAAAGATTATTGTGGGCTGTAGCCCTTCTCCTTTGCCCGATTCGCTAAGGCCTGAGCTTGTGCTTCAGCTCGTGGTAGCACAAAGCCTGCCGTCTCAGGTGTAACATACCCTGCTTCGGCCGCAAGTGATATCGCCTGCTGATGTGCCTTTACTAAGAGCGGTGTGACTGTCTCAGGCGTCATGTAACCGGCTTCTGTTGCCAAAGCAAGAGCCTGTGCAAATGACCTCGCAAGTTCTTCCTTGTATTCCTCAAGGTTGAGCTTGAGATCCTGCTCTTGGAACTGCAGACCTTCTGCGATAGCAAAGTTGGCTGAAATTCCAGCTTCAATTGGTTTCACGTTCAGCTTACTTAGAAGAGATGCAAGGGGCATTGAAATTGCATCCCCACGTTTTGCAACTAATGTATCCTTGCTTACCCATATCGTTCCCTGGTCTATCTTGGTTGCCACATTTGCTGCCTTAAATTCCGATAGAACCGGACCAGGTGTGATCCCGGTGTTGCCGGCTGGAACAAAAATTTCCTTAGGGGCAATGTCTCCACCTTTAGCAGGAAGGAAAACTTTGTTCTGTGCAAATATCAAGTTGAGCTTGAAGGGATTAATATTTGTAAATATCAAAGCGCATTGGTCTTCAAGTTGGTGGCTCAAGTTCTCAATGCCAGCAACATCTTTGACCTTTTCAAATGCCCTAATAGCGACCTTGTTTTTGATTATTTTAATCTGGACTTCATTTCTGAACTTCTTTCGAATCATCATGAGTTGCGCGGCACGAACCTTACTCATTTTTGATAATGCAATAACATTATACTGTGTAGGAATTCTCTGGAGCTCTTCGTACATGAGACGTTTTTTCTTAGGATAGTGCTTTCGTGTAGGCGGTGCGGTGGTCATCTGCTTTGACATTTTAAGCTTTGTTCTCCTTAGTATTGAGAGCACTTAACTTGGATGCCTTGCCCATCGTGAACTTAACCATAGCGTTTCGGATGTTTTTATCACCTTGCGGCAGCTTTTTTTCTATTGCTGTAATTATTGTACTAGCATTTTCAGCAAGCTGCGCGTCATCCATCTTCTCATCTCCTATCTTGGCTGATACATTGAGCTGATTTTTAGATCTAACCCTCACCGAGTTCTTAAAGCGGGCTGCAATGGAGTCCACCGGTGCCCCATATGGAAGTGGGGTTGGCATCTTGCCCTTGGGACCAAGAAACTGTCCGAGTGACCGTCCAATAGTGGACATTTGAGCAGTATCTGCTAAGAAAAAGTCATGCGTCCTCACAATTTTGCGGGCTTCTCGCCTATTAGTGCCCAGCCTATCAAGTTCTGCAGGGTCCATAACTGCATCTACACCTGCCCTGCGAGCTTTGCTGCCCATATCTCCCGTCGCAATAACGCAGACACTTGGCTTCTTGCTGGAATTATGAGGAATTGCTACGACCTCATTGAGACTGAATCCTTTCTTTATATCAATATCCTTGAGAACAAGGGTCAGTTCTGCAGACTGAGTAAACTTGCGATTTGGAGCTTCCTTTCGAGCTCTTTTTACCAATTCTAGTAATTGGTTTTGGTTCACCATTTATCTTAAACACGCTCAAAGCGTATTAAGCCACTTTTAATCTTTAGGTTTTCTTTGCCATGACGACTACGATAACCTTGAACGTAGTCTGCTTTTTATCTTCAATCTATGCATTGTTGCTCGTATTTTTAATATCTTATAAAGAAGAAACTTTTTGATGCAACTTAATCTGTAGCATCGTTCCAAGTGAGCATGGAAAAGTTAGTGCTTCTATGATTGGTTTACCGGGCAGCAGCGCATCTAAAACGATTTTATATAAATAAGCTGGAAGATGTGGACATAGCTAAGAGTCATATATTGAAAAGTTACCTGTAAAACTCTTGAGACAGCAAGTGGTGAATCTACAAAAAAATCATACCAAAGCGATAAGATGCAGGCCTCCAGCATTGATATAAGAGCCGACATAGTCATCTTGGTTCTTATCCCTACCTATAGCTACCTTTCCCTTTAGATGTAAGCTGTTATTTGCAAAAAGCCAAATTCTGATTGATATTGGTAGATCGTTTCTGCTGAATTGTTGTGGGCATGAGAGCACATGCACGCACACACGTACACATGCACGCAACCACACTACATCATGTAACCTAGAGCAGAGTCCTCTGAGCTATAACGACGATCGGGAAGACATAGAGACAATGACTTCACATCAGATTAGAGAGATATAGATCATGATTGTAGGAAGCGCGAATAACGCCTCGAAATTGCAGTATATTAGAACTTAGGTGTTTCGTGAGGTACACACATATATATTCAAATTCGGGAACGGGCTAACAATAGATTCCTATTTGTTATGAATACTCTCAACGAACTGGGGTGCCTCTGCATCCTTTACAAGGGTGCGATAATATGAGATCAAACGTTCGGCAAGGTAGGGATCGTCATGATGAGTTATTGCGAGGGTGAATTGTTCTGGATTAATATAGTCTGTAGTCTCATAGCATACTGTCGTACCATCTACCACCATGAAACTTGCGGATAATTTTGCTTTCCTAAGCTCGAGTCGCTTGGATTTGATTATCTTGTTCACCATTTCGAAGGTTTCCCTATTTGGTGGGACTCTCAATATTGCGTTGAGTCTATTTTCCACGCTTATCTGCCCCGGCAGACCATCTAGCATATGCATCACAATCCCCTCATTAGCAATTTTATGGAACATTAGCTTCGAGAAGTGAGGATCATGATAGCGTGTTGCAAGATACACTTCTTTCTCTGCACTTGCCAACAGTCTTGTTACCTCAAGAACTAGTTTGTTGTAATCCTTGATGATGGAAAACCCGGACAGGTGTGTTCCATTAACAATGCCCTTCAAACCCGTATTTTGTATTATTTCCTCAATTACCTTATCCTTTTGATGTGAAGGGAAATCCTGTCTAGACTTTAGCACATCCACTGCCTTAAGGTTCCAATAATTCGCAAGAATTTCCTCAAGGGTCTTGATTTGACTATTGTATATAAGGGAGCCAAAGGTTGTAGTTCTATAAAATGAATTGCGTTTCTCAATCAGACCCATTTCGCGCAAGCGTCTCAGGCGTACATAGAATTGCTTCTTGCTAATGTTTCCCCTATAATTGACAGACGAGCCTTTAAAGCCAGAATATGCCATTCTAATTATGTTCAGCGTATGTCGATCTGCTAATGGTGCAAAAACCTGCTCTAGGCTACTAGCTTGCTCGCGCACTCTCAAAAAGTAGCCATTGCTCGTATTTATTGTTTATCCTGAGCCGAGAAATGGAAATTTTGCCTTTTTTGTTGAAAAAAGAACAGACGGTATGAAATGCATATGTTTTTAAACGATATAACGCATACCCCATATTGAGACATTTTTATAGGAGTATTCCTACTTTGTAGGTTCGTTATACGTTAGATTATGCCCATCAGGTATATTAGAGAATTCCTCAGGTCATCATTTTTAATTTTTTACAAAGTATCTCAAAATAGAAACGCTACTTTAAAAGAATATGGTGATACCACTACCGCAGCATGAAATCGACATTAATTAGAGAAATAAAGAAAGAGATACATCCAACCAACGAGTCAAAGTCCC
Source organism: Nitrososphaera sp. (assembly GCA_045809625.1). Lineage (GTDB taxonomy): Archaea > Thermoproteota > Nitrososphaeria > Nitrososphaerales > Nitrososphaeraceae > Nitrososphaera. Next base: position 24,259 of record JBJMEA010000034.1, read on the forward strand.
AGGCCTCATTTTTAAGATCCCAGATAATGCTCTTCAACTCTCGCCGTAAGCATGGGCTGCTTTACTCTTTTGCAACAGCAGCAGGTCTATTTTGTATCCCAGGCATTCTCGGTGTAATGGCAACTGAGACCGAAATCAATATGCTTTTTCAAAAGACTATACCACTGCCATTCATCACACTAATGATTGCAGTAGGCATGTACGTGCTAAATGACCTTGTTGACGCAGATATTGACAGAGTCAATTCGAAGAATAGACCTATACCATCTGGTCTGGTGTCAAAAAGACAGGCTTGGACTTTCATTATACTGACAAATGGCTTGGCTGTAGGCATGTCGCTGGTTACTTTCAACCTGATTACTTGTATACTTCTAGTGCCTATGATAATTATTGGAATACTATATTCTTTGCCTAAACAAGTTGCGCTTATGAACCGGTTCCTGCTAAAGAATATCTCGATTGCCTTATTTTATATGCTGTGTGCGATGCTTGGATTTACCTCAAGCTACAGCATAGACCTTGTAATTAAGAATCCTATCATAGCTATTCACACTATCGCGATGTCAGGTATCATGATATTCGTTGGATCAACAGTCAACGATTTGGGAGACATAAAAGGAGACAAAGGAGCAGGCAGGCACACAATTCCAATTGTCCTGGGCGGGTTAAAGACTGTCAAAATGCTGATTATCCTTTTGGCGGCCATGGCGGCCCTATCATGGTTGCTTTACGCGTCGTTTGACAAAATTTATAGTGTAGGCAACATGGTTACTCCTTTCGCAGTAAGTGTAGTCGCAGCGCTTGCAATACTCAGAATGAGCAAGATACAAAGGGTGTTTGACGACATGAAGCTAATGCGAGTGCAACATAAAAAATGGTTCCCGCTTTATATGGTGTTACAATCAGCTATGGCGATGGGCTCTTTCTTATATTGATGGTAAAAAATCGTTATATATCACAGCCCGTTATAAGAGTTGGATAAGCCTAGCTGAATGAGTACGATAGTGTCCCGTAATGGAAACTACTTGATGCTAATGCACGCTCCGGGGCACTCAATATATAATAACTATAGTGCTCTTCTTCTAAAATTGAGTTCACGCGTTGGTTAAATCACAAACATCGGTGGCATCTGTTCTTAGAACGATTGCAGATGATAAATCCTTAGAGCTTTTCGCAACTGTTGCAGCAGAAACTATTGACAGCAAGAATCTTAAGAGTAGGATTAAGCTTACACGCAAGCAGTACTACTCAAGACTATCGAGGATGACGAGAGCAGGACTTGTAAGACGTAAAAACGGTAAGTACATTCTTACCACCTTTGGCAAAATTGTCTATGAGTCTAAGATTACAATAGAGAATGCACTTAGCAACTACTGGAAGCTTAAAGCTATTGACTCACTTGAGACGTCCAACGAAGTCCCAAAGGAAGAGCAGAGGAAGCTTATAGAGACGCTCCTTGCTAATGAAGGAATACGAGAAATCCTTGTAAAAGGGAGCTCGGCTGATGCAACTATAGGATCGATAACCCGATAGATAATCCTGCCAACGAGAGATAGAGAGAAAATTTATGTTAACACCCCCCTCCCCCCGTCTATCAACTTGAAATATTTATGAATAGATGATCCGTACTGAAGTGCCTTCTTAGGCTTCAGTGCTGATTCCTCGGGTACACCAACTTCAAGAGCTGCCTTGCGTAGAATGTGTTTTCTTACCATATCATTCGGCCCTAAGATCTTTTGGTTAATAGGAATGCTCTTGGCAGATTCAATGAATTTAGCTGACAAAAATGGCTGTTTGATTTGTACCCTTAATTGAGCTGTTACTGCACTGATTTCCTCCATGAGCGAAAATTCATTGATTAGGCTATCTTCCAATAGCCTATTGATCTGCGCTTCTCCATCACAATAGACTTTACGATATTTGTCGTATCCACAGAATAGCTCATCGCATCCATTTGCACTCAATACCACGTCTATGTTATTCTGCTTTGCAATCCAAGATATATACAAAAATGCTATGCAGTTTTCAAGGTGAGATGTATTGGAGCACCGTATTGTCTTTAGTACGTAATGCAATTTCTCCTGAAAGTCTCCATACTCAATCTCGCATACCATATGCTTCATACACATTTTGGATGCCATACTTCTCGAGAATTCGATGTCGTGAGACTTTGGAAAACCTATCGTTAGAAGCATGACTTGCTTCCCCAGATTGTGGCACAAGCAGGCAAGTAGCGAGCTGTCGACACCACCAGAGAAAGCAAGCCCTACTCTAGGTATGTCTGGAATAGTCTCAGAAACTGCATTATATAGAGCATGCCTCAAGCAGATCAATAATTTCTAAATATTTAATGTACCCTGATAAATGCACACCTAGCGGGAAAAATACGATTTATATAGATGGTTTAGGCCAGATTCTCTCGAACAGGGATAGAAATACATGACCCATGAAAGGATCGTTCTTAACAGCGATCTCCGGTATATAGATAAAGGCAATTTGCTCCGAAGTAGATCTGAACTATCGGTCGCAAAAATGTTGTCTCATCTTGCACAGAATTATGAATATGATGTCAATGTAAAAATGCCAGACGGCAAGTCAATCAAAATCGATTTCAAAGCGGGAGACAATAAATACATTGAAGTTGTGGATTCCGATGAGGACGCAGTCAAGTTTAAGAGCATACGCGAGAAGATGCCGAAGCTTGATGTAATCGCTATAGGTCATTCAAAATATACGAGCAGGATCGACGAAATAGACTCTCTTTTCTTTTTCGATAACGGCGATCATATGCAGACTGGTTCAATCTTTATCGAGGATCCAACACTTGCATTTGATTATGCACACATCCTGCCGCTAGTGGAGAAATGCTCTGTGCTGCATGGTCACACATCTACAGTTATGGTGGAGATAATTGGTAGTATGAAAAACAATCTCGTGGTCGATTTTGGAGAGGCGAAGCGAATTATTAAAGAAGCGCTCAATTCTATTGATCACAAGTTCTTTATTAACATGAAATACCTACAAAATGAGGACGAAGGCCATTATTTTATAGGCTTTGATGGGCCGAAAGGTCACTTTAGCCTGCAGCTACCAAAATCAACTACATACATGCTATCGGGTGAAGCTACTGTAGAAAAGCTCTCCTCTGAAATAATTAAACTCCTTGCACCCAAAATGCCAGAAAATGTAGAGGCCCTAGGTGTATACATTTACGAGGGAATTAACAAAGGGGCTCACATAATTGCTGGCGTAAAGAAAGAGAAGCAGTAGATGGAGAGCGATAAAGCTCTTGTAATGTTTTCAGGCGGACTTGACTCTACGACTTGTCTTTATTGGGCCAAACAAAAATATTCTGAGGTAATTGCAATTACCTTCAATTACTTTGGGAGGCTTGTACAGGAAAAGCAGGCAAGTATCAAACTAGTCAAGGCTGCTAAGCTAAGCAAGCTAATCGAAATAGACATACCATTTGTAAAAGAAGCGGGGGATTCCTCCTATTATAAGGGCCACTTCAAGGATCTTGGGTCGGACGCACCATGGTCATCGTATGTACCAGCTAGAAATATGATATTTTATTCCATAAGTGCCCACTACGCTGAATACCTCGGTGCCAAGTGGATAGTCGGAGGTCATAACATACATGACACCAAATTCTTCAAAGACGCTTCAAAAAGTTTCATAAATAAGATGAATGTTCTTTTTAAAGAAGGCTGTTTATTATGTGATAACCAATCATATCAGATATTGCTGCCATTAGCAAAAATGAACAGAAAACAGATAGTTAGACTTGCCATGAGGCTCAAAGCTCCAATAGAATTGACATGGAGCTGCCATAGAGAAGGAACTACACACTGCGGCAATTGTTACTCCTGCAGACAAAGAATCGAGGCCTTTGACGAACTTAGGCTCAAAGACCCCGCCTTTACTTTTTAAGTGATTCGTATTTCCATTATTCTGTCTCGACTAAGACGGATATTGCTGAGGTAAATAGTATCAAAAGATTTGATATTTGTTTGCGCAAGTATGGTATCATTAACTAAATTCACATCTACAATAACTCCAAATCCTATCACATTTCCTTTTGAAGCAAGTCCGACAAACATGCCACGGATATTTTCTCGTTCTAATTGCTTTATAGGAGGCTGAACCATATCAGAAGAGAAAAAAATCTTATCCATAAAATTGAACTTTATCTTCGACAGCTTTGCCATAGATGATCCGTTCCCAGTATATCTGAGGAATTGATCTAACCTGTGGTTTATACGCTCGAGCCTTGACTTGTATGCCTGAGTGCTTGGCATTGCATGTAAAATCTCCCACGACCCTGCCCTATGTTGGCTATCGAAGAGCCCTATATTTTCACCTAGGCAGATTACTGCATCCGGTTGAACCTCTTCTGCAATCATTGCCTTGTACTCTCCTCCACCGTTCCTCACGTAGCCGTCGGTGTTGACAATGCAAATATTCGTAGGCGATCTTCTAGTTCTGTCAAGCATAGATCTCAGTTTTCTTGCGATCAAGTACTCACATCCTGCAGGAGATATACTTCCAACAAATTCAAATTGTTGGCTTTTAACATCGCGCAGATCAACTATATGTTTTGAGAGAATAGCAGCTCCGATAGCACTGGGCGGTGCAAGGTCTCCCTGACCGATATCACAGTCAATGACGCTTGGAACAAACCCGCTCCTCATTGCCATGTTTGCAAGATATATGGAAAGCGTTGACTTTCCTGTGTCGGTATCCCCTATAAGCATCAATGTAATCGTTTTTCTATCTGCAGCCAAGGCATACACCTGTTCGAAAAGACCTCGCCACATAGAGGTACCTGCCTGCTTATGATCCGCCCACCATAGTCTGGCACCAGATCCAAGGCGGGCCTGTAACCTACACCTTCGGTTGCTTGGCTCAAATGGAAGAGCCTTACCTGCTCTCACCTTTACTATCTGTCCAGAAACATCATTTCCAAGAACATGGCAAGCCCCTTTTACAAATACTCTAGCGGGGCCCTTTACCATCCTAACCTTGGGTATGTTAGGCGTACTCATTGTATAACTAATAAATGCTATTTACATCAAATAGCTTTTCTAAAAATTGGGCCTTTGGAGCTGATTTATCAATTCTAAACGTTTATTTCTCCATCATACTGCTTTAACGCTAAATTTGTCGGCCTCGACAGGCCCAGAATCTCGGGGCCCGCCAGAAGAACACCAACACCAACACCAGCTTGTGCGGACCCTAAGTCTCACGGACATCATAATGGTTGGCATAGCAGGTATGATTGGCGGCGCGATCTTTGTGCTCACTGGACCAGCAATTGGTTTAGCTGGCAGCGCAGTAATCCTTGCATTCCTCATCAATGCCACTATTACACTTTTTACGGCTATGGCCTATGCAGAGCTCGGTTCGGCAATGCCTGAGGCGGGAGGCGGATACTTGTGGATAAGAGAAGGACTACCGCGACCCAACGCCTTTATCAGCGGCTGGATGGCGTGGCTAGCACATATCATAGCTGGAAGCCTTTATGCAGTAGGCTTTGGCGCTTTCTTCTATCAGCTGCTTGGCCCAAATGTAACTGGAATATTACCGGACCAGCCATTGTTTGGACTCATCCCAGTCGATAAGCTGATAGCAGTAGGCTCTATCGCAGCATTCACATACATAAACATCAAAGGAGCTTCTGAGACAGGCAAGACTGGAACTATTGTGACTATTGTACAGCTTGGCACAATCCTTTGTCTTATAATCGCAGGATTTTGGGTAATCTATAACAACCCAAGTCCAACAGCCAACTTTGCTGACTTTATGCCAACGGGCGTAGCGGGCTTGGTTGCAGCGATGGGTCTCACTTTCATAGCTTTTGAAGGTTACGAGATCATAGTCCAGACAGGAGAGGAAGTGAAAAACCCAAAACGCAACATACCAAGAGCTATCTTTATCTCGCTTGCGATTGTAGTTACCCTTTATTGCCTGGTGGCATTTGTATCGATAGGCGCAATATCGCCCGTAGGAATAGCTGCCTGGAGATTCATAGGTCAAGGTGGCGAGCTTGGAATCATGAACGCCGCCCAATTGTTCCTACCCTATGGTGCCTTGATAGTGCTTGGTGGCGGAATGGTTTCAACACTGGCTGCACTCAATGCTACAACGTTTTCTTCAGCAAGAGTGGCATTTGCAATGGGTCGGCACTATAACCTTCCTCACAAACTTAGTTCCATTCATCCAAAAAACAAAACACCCCATATTGCGATAATCATATCTGGCATAATCATGGCTTTTATGGCGTATTGGCTTCCGCTTGCTGTTATTGCAGTGGCAGCAGGCGTTATCTTTCTTCTTCTATTCACCCAAGTAAATATTGCAGCCATCACCATACGGAGGATATATGGTAACAAGCTCTCATACGGGTTTAAGACGCCGTTCTTTCCCGTGATACCTATTGCAGGCATTTTTCTTAATCTGGGGCTTGCTCTCTACCTCCTTGTTACACAACCACTCAGCTGGGGTATAACAATACTGTGGATACTGTTAGGCTTTATTCTTTATAGAATGTACACGTTCAAGCAGGAGATACAGCATTATGCGCCCATAGTAACTTCTGAAGGGGACTTAAACAGGCAGGACTTTCGTATTCTCATTCCATATACACCGGAAGACCCTGACAGGCTCTTGAAATATGCAATAAGGATAGCAAAGGAGACTGCAGGTGAGGTCAATATACTCCGTGTTATAGCTGTGCCTCATCAGACTCCCCTTTCTGCAGGGGTCGCATTTGCAGATACTGCCAAACGATCTTTTGAGCCGCTGGAAAGGATATTAGACAGAGAGAACATCCCAAGCCACTACCTTGTGAGAGTTTCGCATGATACAACTGAAGCAATCCTTGCAACTATTGAAGAGCAAAGAATTGACCTTCTTGTGACCGACTTTGAAACCCTCCGACACGATAGAAAACTTTCAACTCTTATGACCTGCAAAGTGCTTGCAGTAAGGGCAGAGAACGATACTCTCGAGCTTGAGCCAAAGCAGAAGCGCTTTGAAATTGAGATGAATGCACAGTCAATTGAAGATAGGGAGAAAAGCCGCAGCATGGTAGCAATATATGACGGAGGAGACCATTCAGATGTGCTTTTAAAAGCCACAAGCTGGCTGGAGCATTCTGGAATGTTCAGGGTAGGATTGATCTCCCTTGTCAGAGGAGGAGGCAGCCACAATCACAAAAGTAGCGTTACAATGCAGCAGGACTACTTGAGGATGCTTGGTGTCACCCTGAAGGAGGTAAGGTTGCCTGAAGGCAGTCCCGCTGTTGCTGATACGGTGCTGGCAGCAGTTAGCACATTTCAGCCAGACATTGTCCTAATGGGTGCGACAGTAGCTGGCTATTCGGTGTTTCAGAATCCTGACTTTTTGACTTTGCTGGATCAGTTCAATTGTCCTGTGATAATAGCAAGAGAATTCACAATCCCCGGGATGCACATGGCCAAGTCCATAATCATGAGGGTGCTCAAATCATAAATAATATTGCCACTTCTCTTTATGTTAGCGCTAATCTCAGTCAAACAACAAACAATCTCTGCTCAGATATCCCAGAGGGTTTGTCAAGGTTGATAGAGGCAAGTTCTAAATAGGCCGGGCCAACGACTTATACCCATAAGATATGTCTCGATGCATTGCCTTCCACTCGTACAAGGGCGGCACTGGCAAAACAACAATTGCATGCAATCTAGCCGCGATGCTCTCACTAAAGGGCTATAATGTAAGCTTGCTTGATCTTGATGTTTATGCGCCTAGCTTGAATGCCTATTTTGATTATTCTCCAAATAAGTGGATAAACGATCTCTTGTTTGAGAATTCTGATCTGAACGAAATAATGGTCGATATGACATCCACTCTGGCCCGATATACAGCAGACAAAACTAAGAAGATTGGAAGGTTTTTGGTTGGTTTTTCAAATCCTCAAAAGGAAGAGATTTACAGACTGGAAGGCACCATCAAGACAGCCAACGCCAACATACAGCTTCTTAGAAGATTTGTTCAATTACGAGAAGACTTGATCTCAGATTATGAATCGGATTACGTTATCCTAGACACAAGCCCAGGTATAAGGTATTGGTCAATTAACTCTCTTGCTGTAGCAGACGTGCTATTCCTTACCCTCAAGTTCGGGGATCTAGATATTGAAGGTACGATCAAAATGGCGAATGATATCTATGGATCATTTACAAAGTTTGGATCGAAAAGCTTTCTTCTTTTAAATTTAGTTTCTGGTTACTGTATGCCAAGAACCTATGCTCTCAATTCACAAGTTACAAATAATCAGAATAATAATAATAATAATAATGTCGCTCTGGCTGAAGGGACTCCTATAGCAATACAAAGCTTTGAAAAGGAGTTAGGTTCTAACACCTTTCTCTCTGACCAAACCAAGATGGACATGATTTCTGCTATCCCTTGCTATTGTGATATACAATTCCAGAAAAAGGAATTTCTAACTGTGCTGCGACACCCAGACCACCCTTTTGCAAAACAGCTTGAACAGTTAGCTTTGGCGAAGCAGATAGTACTATAGAAACCGGTATCTTGGTACAGAGCCGTGGATATGATTTAAATCGTGCTACGGACTACAACAGGTCAGAGCGGTCTATTGATACCGGGAATTAACCTGCCTTTCCAAGGCACAGGCCCAAAAATCTTGCTCATGTCAGGTCCTTCTGGTGCAGGCAAGACGATGTACTGCAGACAATTCCTATTGGAAGGGTTGCTCAAAAAGGACAGATGTATATTCATAAGCACTGACCTGAGCAAGATGCAATTTAATGAGCTCTTCTTTTCTGATCTAGAAGATAAAAGTATTGCTGAGGGAATTGAATTTATCAACCCGTATGATGTCAATTCGTCGACTTATGACAACGGGAGAGCAATTTCTGGAAAAGACTTGGCAGATGCAATTCTTCTAGCATTGCAGGAGAGCCTCGGAGTTGAGCCCCAAAACAAAATACACGCAGCATCGCCAAGTCAGGTGAGAGACAAGGATATCACAAATACCAACAGGTCAATTCGGCTAGTCGTAGATTCAATGACGCATACACTAGTCTTGCTTGGAGAAAGAACGTTGATAGAATTTGTAATGGATTTGAAACGCGTTTTGAAAAGTATGAAGGTAATTGCACTTCTTACGCTGACGGCCTCGGCAGCTGATCAGAGTATGGTGAATACTCTGAGTCCAATGGTAGATGGCATTATCGAGATGAGGCTAAAAGAGGATTCTAATGAAGTCTCGTTTAGGAGCATCAGGGTACGCCACCTAAAGGGAGTATATTTTGATCCTAAATGGAACACTTTCAAAATCTCAAACACCGGGAATTTAATTTTTAAAAATACGCATCTTCCCTCCCTTAAAACTTCCTCTGAATTAACGTGTGCCTTGTGTGCCAAACCAATAATAGGGACACCGCTGGTTAAATCAGACTTTTTGTTTGATAGCAAAGAGTGCATGGAGATATACACCAGGCTTGAGAATGCATATGGTTCGAAGATATCGGATACAGGCTTACCATCAGAAGCATTTCATGCTAACTTTTTCTTCATTGACATAGTTGGTCTTTCCGATCCAACTCTTTCGGTCAAAAACCAGGTTCATAAAATTCAAGTCCTAAATGAGCTTATTCATTCCTGTGACTCTTTCAGAAAGACATCTACAGGCAAGAGAGTGATTTTGCCTACAGGTGATGGAACGGCAGTAGGATTCCTCTCAAATCCAGAAAACCCCCTTGAACTTAGCATTCAGCTTCACCATAAGCTGCGTTCGTATAATCAGGAGAGAGATAACTCAGATTCAGTTGGAGTACGAATCGGTCTGGGATCTGGTCCTGTTTTTACTGTAAGCGATCTGAATAACGTCCAAAATATATGGGGGCCGGGAATTATACTTGCTCGTAGAGTGATGGATGCAGGGGACAATGGGCACATACTCATAGCTGAAAAATTAGCTGAAGAATTAATTTCGTTAAAGGATGAATATCGCAAGGTGATTAATCTGATTTCAAATAAATATAGAATAAAACATGGGCAGGAAATCAAATTGTATTCGGCCTATTCTAAGGACTTTGGCAATCCAAAGATTCCGCCCAAGGTTTTATCTAGTGAATAATATGGTTGAAAGTTGTGTCCAATTCTATTCCTTTTTGAGCATCAAGCAAAATTCATTTCCATATACACTGTGGAGCCTCTTCAATATTACCGCACACTGATATTGGTGAACAACATATGATACTCCTTCGATTTTTTGCTTAATGGTACTTTTTTTGATAACCCGGCCGCATAGTACACATTTTTGTCGTCGATTACTCTTCAATGTATACGCCTCAACCAACAACCATGAAAGAAAAATTATAATTATTAAGGATTAATTGAAAGGACATACTTTTCTTTCTTTGGTTTTAGTAATATCTTAGTCCCTTGGCGCATTTAGGACTCACTCAGACAATTACAAAAATTTGAATTGCTTGCTTATTTGCAAGAAAACTTGGTGCATTCAATGTGGAAGATTTGGTTTGTTGTAAAACATGAGCCTTAACTCCATTACATTCTAGCTAGACGCCTCGGACCATGAACCAAATTGATGGATATATATCATTAGCAATAACTTGCGTGAGCCAGGCGCAAATATCCTTTTAAGGGATAAGTTTGTTATTCGTCACCTATGGAGGATGTATTTATTGAATGCCCCATATGCCGAGGGGAAGGACTAGACCTGGAGGGCTACATATGCTGGAAGTGCAAGGGCGGTGGCCAGGTTACGCATGAAAATAAAACGTCACAAAAAGATTCTCTCGAGATGTAGTATATACAAAATTCATATGATAATAACTCCCGATACTCTTCATCCTTATCCTGCTTATATCACATATCTGATTTCATCCTTTTATTTTGAAGTTGAATTATAGAATGTGCTTTTTTGGTTGACATAGTAAATTATCGCATCCAAAACAGGGATAAAGTATAACTATTTTTGGAGTCATAACCCTGAGATTTCCTATATAGGCGATAACGTTCCACTTAGAACTACAATTCGGATTTTTCACCTATAGAGTGCACAATATGATTTTTTTGCTGTTAGGTGTATAATGTTGGGAACTCGAACGTTTTACTACAATTAGAAGGCAAAAAATAAATAGATGCCCGATATATGAAAATAACAACTTATTTACTAAATCGTTGGAAATGTAAGTCTTTTAGCTAAGAAATATTAGAAATTTTATAAGCACCTCTTAAAAGGTCGTCCCTTGTAGAATGGCCGTGCGAACTTTAGTTTTAGGTATGGACGGCTATATCGGATGGGGCCTTGCTATGCATCTTGCAAAAAGAGGTCATGTAGTGTCCGGAATCGACAATTTCTCAAGACGGGCTAACGTAGAGAGCGTGGGGTCTCAATCCGCTATTCCACTTTTGGACATGGAGGACAGGGTGAGAGCCTTTACGAGCATGCATGGAGAAGAGCTCTCATTTTTCGAGGGAGACTTACTTGATTATGACTTTCTGGCAGACGTTATAAAAGAAACGCGACCTGATTCAATAGTGCATTTGGCAGAACAGCCTTCAGCACCATTTAGCATGATAGACAGGAGCCACGCTATCTATTCACAACACAACAATGTTGAAGGGACGCTTAATGTATTGTATGCAATGAAGGACATTGTCCCTGAATGTCATCTAGTCAAACTAGGCACAATGGGCGAGTATGGAACACCAAATGTCGATATTCCAGAAGGATTTTTTGAAGTAGAATACAGGGGAAGAAAGGACATACTACCTTTTCCAAGACAACCACACAGCATGTATCACTTAAGCAAGGTGCATGATACTGCTAATGTGATGTTTGCATGCAGGGTCTGGAAACTCTGCTCTACGGATATCATGCAAGGTGTTGTATATGGTACAAGGACTCACGAGATGACTGATGGCTCACTTACGACAAGGTTCGACTTTGATGAATCTTTTGGCACCGTCATTAACAGATATTGCGCAGAAGCTGTCATAGGCTTACCATTGACTCCATACGGGCAAGGCAAACAGAAAAGAGGCTTTATTGATCTAATAGATTCGATACAATGCCTTACGATAGCAATAGAAAACCCGGCAGCAAGAGGAGAATATCGGGTCTTCAATCAATTGGACGAGGTATATAGCATTGGCGAGTTGGCTGAAATAGTTGTAACAGTTGCCAAAAAGCTTGGAGTCGAAGCCGAGATAAAGAATGTAGAAAATCCAAGAACCGAGAAGGCAGAGCATTACTACAAAGTAGACAATGAAAACCTCAAAAAACTAGGATTCAAGCCCACTAGAAAGATACAGGAAACCGTAGAATTAATGTTGAAAGATCTGTCCAAACATAAAGATAGGATATTGGAAAAGAGGGAAGCCATACTTCCAAAGACTAAATGGTATGATGATCGCACCAAACAGGTAGCAGAACCTCTTTCTCCAGTTACAAACTATACAAAAGGGTCAGGTCTTTGAGGGGAAGTTTGAGAAGAGTGATATCTATGACAGAGAGAGACACAAAGCAGACAATGGAGGAAAATGTTGAGATGAGATCTAGTGAAAAGTCATAGTCTCATTTCGATAATAATTGTAATTGTAATTACAACCAGCTTATTGATTCCGTCACAGTCGTTCTTGTCCAATAAGCCTGCCCAGGCATATACCTCGTGCAATTGTGTGATTTTTAGGCTGGACGATGTTGAGGATCATGGTAATGCTGACCAGCCCAACATTGCCATAATGAATTATTTTATCAGCAAAAACCATAAGCTTAGCTCCGAAATCATTGTAAATAACTTTGGTAATTCAGGTATAAACGGAAATGTGTATAAAACTGTAAAACAAGGATATGATTCAGGACTATTCGAATTAGGAATACATGGTTTCAATCATGTAAGACATTCCCAGTTATCAGAAGAACAACAGAAGAGTGATTTTGCAAAGGCAAAGAACAAGTTAATATCGTTATTTAACGATCCTAATTTGAGACTTTTCGTACCACCTTTCAATGATTTTGACTCAGACACGATAAAGGCAATGGCAGAAAATAAGCTTGATATCTTCTCATCATCCTACTCTTCTGAAAGGTTGACTCCAAATGTCTACAAGGTGAGCAATTCTTTTGAAACCACTAATTCCATTATCCAATTAAGCGAAGTCACAGTCTTTGACAATGACACCGGACAATACATGAAGAGACGAGTATATCATGTTCCGTTCGACATTTCACTTTTCAATATGATTGAACCTACCGGCACACTATTAGGACAGAGCCTAGTCGATTCAGTAGTATCAAAAGCAGATGCCCAAATTGCCAATACTGGTTTTGCGGTAATAACACTCCATCCTACAGATATATCTCCTTACAATTCCGCTACTGGAAGTTGGACTGATACAGTGGATGATGCCAAATTCCAAGATCTCAAAAACATTGTAACTGCATTAGAAGCCAAGGGCTATGGATTCTCATATATGTCTGATGTGACGCCTGCTCCCTCCTCTACTGTCGTCCCCGGAGCATCACAAACTGCATCACTAACTCTAAACACCATTGCCAATGTGGGTTGGGGAACAGATGTAACAGTAACTGGAAAACTTACCGATTCTGCATCAGGTAACGCCATAGGTGCAGCAACAGTAACATTTGATGGCACAGGCGCTGAAAATCTC
>JBJMEA010000035.1:0-3448 GCA_045809625.1 Nitrososphaera sp.
CGGTTTCGATCAATCTCGCTTCCCTTTGTTCTCGAGGTAGTTGTAGTTGCTGTTGTAATCGCTCTTGTAGTCGCTGCCCCAGCCCATCGCCTTCAGCTGTCTCTTCCCTGTCTCCTAGTCTTTGAATATGGATTGCTACAGCTATTGGTTTTGAGATATCTGTCACTTGAGTTGTTGCTGCTTCTACCGAGCTTCCTGGCTCAATTGAAACTCGTTTGATGAGGCTAGCTATTTCTGGCTGAAATGCATTAGCGACTGTCCTAGCCGTTTGGATACCCCACACTATAGCTAATATTATTCCAATAATAAACAGTGCTTCCCCTACGATCAGGATAATAGCTCCTCGTTGTAGTATCATGCTTTTCTTTTCTCTCCAGTACCTTGTGTATAGATATCTCTTTTCTTGAATTGGTTTATTATAAACCCTCCTACCTCCCCAGCTTTACCACCACCAACAACTATCGCACAAGTCCTTTTGTATTTCATAGGGATGTTCTAGCCGACTAAGGGAATTGACACAAAAGTGTTGGATACAATACAACTATCATCCTGATTTCGTAAAAGACTTTTTATACGTACAAAAATAATTAGTTGAGTTGAGATGTTTGAAAATATTCTTGTCGCAGTTGATGGATCCAAACATTCAGACGCTGCGTTTGATGTTGCAATGGATATAGCTCAAAAATATGGTTCTCAACTCTTCGTACTACATATTTATCAAGGTGGGACCGGGTCAGGTACACTTGTCTCCCCAGGCTTTGAAGATGACATGAGATCTATAGGACAACAAATCCTTGATTCTTATGAAGCAAAGGTCAAGCAAAGAGGTCTTCAAAATGTCAGAATGCTTTTGCAGGAGGGCGATGCAGCAAAGAGGATTATGGAAACTGCTAGTGAGGTAAAATGCGGTCTAATCCTTATGGGAAGTCGAGGCAGAGGAGGTTTCAAAGACTTGTTGCTGGGAAGTGTTAGCCACAAGGTAACGAATCATGCAGATTGTCCAGTCATGACAGTGAAATAATATACAATTTTGACACTGTTCAATCTTCGGGACATTTGGCTGCTCTGTTAAATTATGGACATTCTGTGTTAAGTTAGGGAGATCTGCAATTGTTAAAGTCGGGACATAAAATCGGCAAATATTGAAGATGTGAATTCACAGATACCTATCGAAAAAGTATCTCGGACTACTTAATCGTAGACATTAGAATTAACACAAATTGAGCATATAACAGAGATACTAGTGCTAGAATATATTAAGTAATACTAATTATTATTACACATCTGCCAAGTTCCTACAGTTGGCTGAGTGCTATACCTGTCTGATAACAAACATGACAAGTCTAGACCAGTGTGACATAATAACACTCAAGAGCCGCTGCTGCATATTTTTGTAGATGGCGCTAACCTCGTTCATTAGGGCCCTAAAGCAAATGGGGGGCGAAGCCACCAACTATGAATAGACGATTCCATCTCCCAAGAAGCAATACTCATCTGTTTACGGCCGATTCCATGATGCATTCAGAGGACGTCTCTTCAATTTTGGCATTAACCAGCTCCAGGCTGCTTTGTGCAAAATCTACCATGCATATCTCACAGATGACTTGACTTTGGTACTCTCTCTGTGTTAGCATCAATCATTTATCTTTACAATTTTGTCAATAACTCTGTCTTAAGCTTCTGGAACTCTTCTTCTGTAATCAACCCTTTTTCTCTCAACCCAACTAATTTCTCCATTTCTAGTATGGGCCTGGAAATGTGAGTTGTTTGATCTTGCACAATCCCTCTTTGTTCCACCAGAAGAAAGATAACTATTGCTATTGGAATATACAGGAGAACAGAGAGAAGAAAATAAGGCTCCTCAGTCACTGTAACTAACGGAGTGCCTGTTATTTCTCCGTACTGGTAGAGACCAACTAAAATAATTACGGGGACAGTCAACGCCCATACCATTATATTCATAGATCTGCCAATCCGTGGAGCGACCTTAGATGTCAATTTTAGTCCAAATATTACTAGACTAATACCCAGGAAAAAAACACTTATTGAAGTATAGGCGGATTGTACAGCTAACTTTGTAGAGGTCGTATTAATATCCTTCAAAACCTCAAGCTCTACAGATGTCATATTCTTGATTGATTCAACTTCTGTAGAAGTCATATTGTTGATTGAGGACATGTCACGCTGTTGATCGCGCATTATTGCGCGCATGTCTTCTAGGATAAGTGTGGTATCGTTATTGTTAATGTTATTCTCCTGAGCATATGCCTTTGCTTCAAAATTTGATGCTAAGAAGAGGAAAGTCATGGCACAGGTTGTTATAACTATCATCATCCCTATCATTAGGGCAATCTCAAATCGTTTCACATGGATTGAATAATGCAGATTCATCTACGTTTGAAATATAACACTGCCCACTCTCTAAATGTGTTCCTGAAAAGGCTACCAACAATCTGTAAAAAGGTATTTGACATACAGTTGCTCCTGCTGCCGCTTTTGTATGAAGAAGTGTGAGTCCTAAAGACGACAGTTTAACATTCTTCTTAAAGGATCATTAGTCCCCCACATTATTTATTTATTCAGAGGGTTTTTCTTTTTTGTGTATGGGTTTTTGTGTGCTCTTGCATTTTTATGTGCGTGTGTGCCTCTCCTTCCAAAGTTGTTTTGTTTGATGTGTCATAGCTTGTTTCTTACTTTCAAGTAATTCTACGAATGCACGCTTATTTCCTTTGATAAGGACCATCTCAATACAGCATATTATCTAGTTTCCCATTACATCTTGGATATAGAAGATACTCACTACACGTATTTGCGCTATAGACTTATTCGTGCATTTGTAACAGGTCGAGAACATTTCTGGAGCTGCCACTGACACAGGGGTTCCTGCTATGCACAAATACACGTTCACACACATTCTACCCTTTTACACTCACTCTCATGCACGCATGAAATCAGACTTCATCTTTAAGACTCAAGTTAGCGAATGCATTCGCTAACGCCCCTCTTGCATAATAATTATAAAAGTAAATGCATGAGAAATATATACTATCCCACAATTAAGCAATCCATATAACGTAAGCGTGCGGAATTGAGGCAGTTATGCGGTTATCTAAATATCTTTCGGGTACTCCCGTAGCAATAATACTATTGCTTGGGGTGGTGAGTGCACCACTATTGTTGACATACTTGTCAGCAAACTCAGTGTTTGTGAATGGAAACAGTAATGCATATGCACAGGCAGGTCAAGAACCTCGGCCAAATTATTTTATAAGAATAAACCCAGGCGCATCAATTCAATCAACTCAGGAATATAGCATTGGGAATGCAGCCGTTCCTGCTGGAACTACCGTAGTGTGGGTCAATAACGATCAAGGTGTGCGTCATACAGTGACAAGTGGCACGCCGGGCAGCAACACGGGCACCTTTGATTCAGGCCAAATACCATTTA
>JBJMEA010000036.1:0-5259 GCA_045809625.1 Nitrososphaera sp.
CTTTCTTAGCCCTTGAGGAGGAAGCCAAGAAGCGCGACATAAGTCTCAACACCCTTGTGAATCAACTTTTTATGTCCTACGCTAACTTTGATCGTTACTTCGAGGCTTGGCATGATAAAAATTTTCCAAAGTAACGTTCAGGAAGATTTTAAATGTCGCCCCGGCTAATGAAATCGTCGAAGTGGCAAGAGAGGTAGCTCAAAATAGCTCTACAGTAATTATTCTTGCTAAATATGGGACAATGTCACTCGCAAGCGTTCTAGAGTATCTTAACAATTATGCAGATTACTCCAGTTTTGTTGAGCGTAGTGAAGTTGTTTCACCAGGTGGAAAACGAGTAATTACGTTAATCCATAGCTATGGAGAAAAAGGGTCAATTTTTGTCAAAGCTTATGCGAAAGCTCTCTTTGAACTGATCGATATGGAACCGCAGATAAGTTCAATAGCTTAAAGCTTCCTCTAGCTCTGATGAATGGTTGCCGCCACAACTACTCTTATGTGACGATGTCTTTTCCCGTATAAATAAAGCAGTAAATATAATTCCTATACCCGTGAGTAGCGCGGCTGCCAAGAATGCATAACCAAATCCAGTTACCATTGCCAATGGTGATTGTACCACAATCTGACCCGCAGTATGTGGCGTTTGAAAATTAGCAACTGTCAATAGTACTGCTAGACCTATTGGGCCTCCTATTTGCCTGGAAGTGTTGATTAATCCTGAGGCCAGTCCTTCTTCTCCTTTCCTAGTTCCCGTGAGCGCAGCTATGTTGATTGCTGTGAAGCTCAAGCCAGTTCCTATGCCAATTAGGAGCGTCGGCCCGAGCAATCCGCCAAAATAGCTCTCTGTGATGGAGATTGGTGCAAGGGATAGATAGCCAACCACCTGCAAAGCCATCCCGGAAATTATGACTGGTTTCACACCGAAACGATTTACCAATCTCGCCGACAAAAATACAGAAATGACTAGAAATACAGCACCCATAGGAATGAAGGCAAGGCCAGCTGACAGTGAGGAGTAGCCGCGCAGCTGCTGAAGATAATCAGTCAGAATAAACACCATTCCCACAAATGGTCCTACTTGAAGTAACCCCACTGCGTTTGCCCCAAATATTGAACCCCTTCGCAGAAATCCAAGGGGCATAAGAGGTGCCTTTGAGCGATACTCTATCAAAAGAAACGATGTTAGGACTATAATTGATAATAAAAGAAGTCCGAGCGTTTGAATAGATCCGATACCCGTATTCTGTGCACTTGTAAGAGAATAGACGAGTAACATTAGCCCAGCTGTTATTAAAACTGCTCCGAAAATATCTAAATGACGATGTTGTTGTTCGTTTTCATGTGGTAGTCCAGTGGTATTTGATGAAATGTACTTGGCTGATAGCAAAGATACAATGATCCCTATTGGCACGTTAATGTCAAATACCCATCTCCATCCCAAGGTTGCTGTGATCAGACCTCCAAATATCATCCCGGCTGCAAATCCTGAACCCGTGGCCGCAGCAAAAATGCTCAGGGCGCGATTTCTTTCTTTGCCTTCAGGAAAGGCTGCTGCTAAAATCGATAATCCTGTAGCAGAAGCCATAGCAGCGCCCAATCCTTGAACCACTCTTGCAAGAATCAAAACAGTTTCAGAAGGAGCAAGGCCTCCTATCAATGAGGCAAGAGAAAACAATAGAACTCCTATGATAAATAACTTTTTATGACCATAGATATCCCCTACACGCCCACTAAGCATCAGAAAGCCAGCCAGAGTCAAACCATAAGCAGTAATTATCCATTGCAATACATTAACAGATACACCAAATTCTCTTCCAATTGAGGGTAAGGCAACCTGGACAATCGTAAAATCTACTACTACCATAAACTGTGCCAAAGTAATGAGAACTAATACTATTGACAGTCGCGATGAAGAATACGTCTTAGTAATTGTCGTTGGCGAGTTTGACCTTTGATCCTGCATAGTTTATCTATGTCCATTATATTATTTACAGACAAGGTATTTTTTGCAGCGAATCGCAGCAATGAAAACTTATAGTACTATGACATCAACATTGCCATATTATGTCGAGGAATTCTCATTCATCCTTTCTTTATCAAATGAATGAATGCAGATGATGATAATTGCCATCTAGCCATATGACTTGTTACCTTGACTACCCAGCTGGTATTGTTCGTCGCTGACCTTTTCCATCCACTCTGCAGTCTTGCTGCCAAGCTGTTCTTGAATGGCGATGTGTGTCATGGCAGTGGTCGACGTGGCACCATGCCAATGCTTTTCACCAGGCGGAAACCAAACCACGTCACCAGGACGAATTTCCTCTATAGCACCATCCCAGCGTTGTGCTAGTCCGCAACCAGCAATCACGATCAGGAACTGACCTAGCGGATGGCTGTGCCATGCGGTTCGGGATCCAGGCTCAAATGTAACACTGGCACCGACTGCACGTGCTGGATCGTTCGCTTGGAATAGTGGGTCAATACGTACTGCACCTGTGAAATACTCAGTCGAGCCTTTGGTGGAAGGCTGTGAACCGCTTCGTTTAATGTCCATTTTCAGAATCCTTTGTTTGGCTTTGAACATTATCTTTATTATCTATTGCATTGTTGTCTGATGAACTGGTTCAGTTCAGGTCATGTTATGTCTTGAACTAAATCTGTCATGTATATGTGTACCGCGCTTTAATTCAACTTTTTACTACGCACGATACAGTTTTGCTATTAGCTAAGGGCGATCCTTCTCTTAAGAATCAATCAATGTCAATCATCGCTGCTGTCAAAGTGATAAAACTTCAATGCCAATCTAAAAGCATCAATGTCGTTGTATAAGGTTGACTCTTTATCTAATATGCTTATTGCTGTATACAGATAGATATGAATGATAACAAAGGAAAAAAGAAAATTGCTCTCGTGACAGGAGGTAATCGTGGACTTGGATATGAGACCTGCAGACAATTGGCTCAGTTAAGTCTAACAGTTTTACTTGGGGCTCGGGATTTGAGCAAAGGCAAATCAGCTGCTTATCAATTGAATGAAAAGGAGGGTCTTTATGTAATGTTTTACCACCTTGATGTCTCAAATCAAAAGAGTATCTGCAGTATAGCAAAAGAAATAGATGAACGTTTTGGACGATTGGATGTTTTAGTCAATAATGCAGCTATTCTTTATGATTCATGGCAAAATGCTGTCGACGCAGACTTAGGAGTTGTAAACAATGCATTAACTACAAATCTCTTTGGACCTTGGAGGCTATCTCAAGTATTTATTCCCATGATGAAAGCAAACAAATATGGACGCATAGCCAATGTCTCAAGCAATGGAGGTTCGTTACACTACATGACGTATGGTGGGACACCAGCTTATAGTATCTCAAAAGCAGCATTAAACGTACTTATAAGGAAGCTTGCTGCAGAGCTAGCAAATACTGGTATATTAGTGAATTCTGTTGATCCAGGATGAGTAGCTACAGATATGGGTGGTCATGGTGGTCGTCCTGTACAGGAGGGAGCAAAAGGAATAGTTTGGGCTGCTACATTAGCCGATAATGGTCCTAGTGGGAAATTTTTTTGTGATGGCAATGCTGTACCATGGTGAATAGCGATGATTTATGAAGAATAACTGCACTAGAAACGACAACTGTGAGTGATGCACACATAGGTCTTCCTCTAAAATCGATCATAGGTATTGGGCTCTATATTACTAGTGGTACTTTTGATAATAGAATTTATCAGAAACCCCTTATTGTGAATTATGTTGTTCAATCATATAATATCTGTTATTCTGACTATTTGATAGCCAATAAAGGAAAAAAGTCAATAAAAAAGAATATCATTATGGGACCATCATCACACCGTCTGGCCTCCATCAACGACCATGGTATGCCCGGTGACGAAGGAAGCCGCATCCGAACATAACTAGAGGACGGCTGAGGCTATCTCTTCCGGCTTACCCATTCTTCCGACCGGTTCCTGTGAAATCATCGCTTGGCGGCCTTCAGGAGTGCCACTGCTGAAACGCTGGATCATCGACGTATCAATGATCCCGGGGCCACTGCGTTGATGCGAATATTCGACTGAGCGTAGTCGAGAGCAGCTGCCTAAATGGTGTTGAAACATCTGAGGAAGGTAAACCAATAACAGACAGCAATAAAGTTGATTACATAGTTAGATTCAAAGCCATGATGACATCAGGCTGCTAGTAGATTGTAGATCTGGTAAATGCCTGGGAACTCTAATTCATAAAGCCATTACCTACAAGGATTATGATTATAATAAACTGACACCATGGATTGGGAATTTGCATATATTATCCGTAGCCGCTTCAAGATAGGATAGCTAGTTACACTTCCTTTTAATGTGACTGCTGTGTTTGTTGGTACGACCGCGCCCCTTGTTGCTTCAGATGATCTCTCCGTACTGGACATCTAAGGCATAGTTTGACATATGACAAATCTAGAAAGTGCTTATAGAATAATCTTAGGTACATGCATTAATAGATTATACCATAATAAGACATTAGGACAATGAGTAAGATAACAGATAAAGTTAAAGAAAAATTAAAGGATGCTAAAGACAAAGTAACAAGTACTACTAAGGAAGGCGCTGCTGCTACTAAAGAAACAATGACTGATGCTAAAGACAAAGTAACAAGTACTACTAAGGAAGGTGGCGGTGTTTCTTCTTCTACTGGTGAACAAGGCAGAAAATTTGAAGAAGGTGCAGCTGGGACAACAGCTAAAAGAGCAAAAGATCCCACTAAAGAATATGATGAAAAAGAACCGATGTCTCCAGCTAAAATAAAACAGCATGAACCTACTGCTGTTCGAAGAGATCCAAGTGATCAAAAGATTGTAGAACCAGGAAAACAAAGCGCAAGTGCTGAAGATGCTAAAGAAAAAGCTAGAAGAAGTGGTATGACAAAAGGAACTGCTGGTGCTGCTGATGCTGGTAGTGAATATGAACAAGGCGCTGCTGGATCAAATAAGTAGTATAGCATAACAAATAGAAAATCAAACGATCCTACAACTTCATTTACCCTTTTTTGATATTGCAGATAGGCCTTGTAACAAGTCAAAATGTACTAGATCTTTTACATGCTCTTGAGAGTTGAATAATATGGAGATCTATAATATGGTATGTTATGAATAGATATTATTATTTTTGACTAAGAGATGGATATCGTCTGGCCTCGTGACGTGTTAAGGAAAGTTCTATTAGTTTTAATGCCTTAATGTAAACAACACCAATGGTCAAAATTGGT